>CAZHLT010000001.1:0-22607 GCA_964533285.1 uncultured Conexibacteraceae bacterium
CCGCGGCGTCGACGCGCCGACCGACGTGCTCGCCTTCCCGATCGACGAGCTGGGGCCGGTCGCCGGCCCGCGCGAGCTCGGCGACGTCGCGATCTGCCCCGAGCACTGCAGCGACGTCACCGAAGCCGCCGTCCACGGCACCCTCCACCTCTGCGGCTATGACCACGAGAGCGACGACGGCGAGATGCTGGCGCTCCAGGCCGAGGTCCTGGCCGGGCTCGGCGCGCGCCCGGGGCGATGACGCGAGCCGGCTTCATCGGTTTGGCCGGGCGGCCCAACGTCGGCAAGTCGACGCTGGTCAACGCCCTCGTCGGCTCCCACGTCGCGATCGTCTCCGGCCGGCCGCAGACGACGCGGCGGGCGATCCGCGGCGTCGTCACCGACCTCGAGGCCGAGCGCCAGCTGATCCTCGTCGACCTGCCCGGCGTGCAGCGGCCGCGCGACGTGCTGACCGAGCGGATGCAGCACCGGGTCGAGCGCGAGCTGGCCGACTCCGACGTCGCCCTGGTCGTGATCAACGGCGCCGAGGGGGTCGGTCCCGGCGACCGTTTCATCGTCCGCGCCCTGCTCAAGGCCGGCGCTGAGCTGCCGGTGATCTGCGCCGTCAACAAGATCGACACGGTCGGCCCCAACGAGCTGGTCCCGGTGCTGGCCGAAGCCGGGGAGCTGGAGGGCGTCGACGAGGTCTTTCCGATCAGCGCCCGCTCCGGCGCCGGCCTGGAGCCGCTGCTGGCGCGACTCGGCGAGCTGGTCCCCGAGGGCCCCTACCTGTACCCGCCGGAGGACCGCAGCGACCAGTCGAGCGAGGTGCTGCTGGCCGAGCTGATCCGCGAGCAGGTGCTGAACCGGACCCGGCAGGAGATCCCGCACTCGGTCGAGGTGCAGGTGGTCGAGGTCTCCCCGCGCGAGGACGGGCTGGTCACGGTGCGGGCCGACGTCTGGGCCGAGACCGAGTCGCAGAAGGGGATCCTAATCGGCAAGGGGGGCGCCAAGGTCGGGGAGATCGGCGCCGCCGCCCGGCGCTCGCTCGAACGCGAGCTGGGCACCCAGGTCCACCTCGATCTCAACGTCCGCGTCCGCCGTCACTGGCGCCGCGACGAGGACCTGCTCGACCGCCTCGGAATCGAATGAGCGGCCGACCTTTACGATTGTCCGCGTGTTCGGGGAAATCGAATTCGATCAGCGTGGCCTGGCGCCGTGCATCGTCCAGGACTTCGCCACCGGCGAGGTGCTGATGTTCGCCTGGGTCAGCGCCGAATCCCTCGAACTGACGCTGGAGACCGGCGACCTGCACCTGCACAGCCGCTCACGCGACCAGCTCTGGAAAAAAGGCGAAACCTCGGGCGCCTTCATGCACCTGCGCCAGCTCCGCTACGACTGCGACGGCGACGCCCTGGTGGCGATGGTCGACCCCGCCGGGCCGGCCTGCCACACCGGCCAGCGCAGCTGCTTCTACCGCGAGGTGCTGGGCTCGGCCTCGATCCGCAAGGATGCCCCGCCGGCCCCCGGCGAGCCCTTCCCGGTCACCTACGAAGCGCTGTCGGCGCTGGAACGGACGCTGCGCAGCCGCGCCGTCGAGCGACCCGAGGACAGCTACACGGTGAAGCTGCTGGAGGACCCGCAGCTGATCGGGGAGAAGGTCGAAGAGGAGGCCGAGGAGGTGGCCCGCGCCGCCCGCGAAGAGAGCGACGAGCGGGTCGCCGAAGAGGCGGCCGACGTCCTCTACCACCTCAGCGTGCTGCTGTTCCAGCGCGGGGTCTCGCAGGCGCAGGTGATGGAAGTGCTGAATGCCCGCAGCGGTTAGCGAGTCGAGCAGGGGGGCGGTGACTGTCTGATGATGTCCGACACCCTGCGAGCACGAGCGCGGGACTCCTCCGAGCGCTCGGAGCTGAAGCTCGAGCCGAGCCTGGAGCAGGCGCGCGAGCTCGCCCGTGAGGGCAACGTGGTCCCGATCCGGGCCCGCGTCGTCGACGACTGCGAGACGCCGGTCTCGGCCTTCCTCAAGCTGCGGGCCGGCGAGCCCGAGGGGGCGCCGTGCTTCCTGCTCGAGTCGGCCGAGCAGGGCCAGGTCGGCCGCTACTCGTTCGTCGGCCTGCGCCCGCGCGCGGTCCTGCGCTGGAGCGAGGGCACGCTCTCGGAATGGAGCGGCGAGGGGGCCGCGGCCGGGGCGGCGCCGCTGCGCCAGGACCCGGCGCCCGACCCCTACGCCGCCGTCGGCGAGCGCCTCAGCGCCTACCGGCCCGCCCCGGTCGCGGACCTGCCGCCGTTCGTCGGCGGCGCCGTCGGCTTCTTCGCCTACGACCTGGTCCGGACCGTCGAGCCGCTCGGCGAGCCGAACCCCGACCCGCTCGGGCTGCCCGATCTGGCGCTGATGGTGACCGACGCGATGCTGGTCTTCGACCACCTGCGGCACGAGCTGACGATCCTCGCCTGCGCCTTCGCCGACGACGAGGGCGGGATCGACGCCGGCTACGAAGACGCGGCGGCGACAATCGCGGCGATGCGCGAGCGCCTGCGCGGCGCCGTGCCGGTGCCGGCGACGCCAAGCGTCAGCGAGCCGCCCGAGTTCGTCTCCAACATGAGCCGCGAGGAGTTCGAAGCCGCGGTGGCGCGGATCGTCGAGTACGTGCACGCCGGCGACGCCTTCCAGGTCGTCCCCTCGCAGCGCTTCTCGGCGCCGGCCCCGGTCGAGGCCTTCTCGGTCTACCGCGGCCTGCGCGCGGTCAACCCCTCGCCCTACATGTACTTCCTCGAGTTCGGCGACTTCCAGATCGCCGGCGCCTCGCCGGAGCCGCTGGTCAAGGTCGCCGGCCGCCGGGTGGAGACGCGGCCGATCGCCGGCACCTACCCGCGCGGGCGCAGCGAGGACGAGGACCGCCGCCTCGCCGAGCGGCTGGTCAACGACCCCAAGGAGCGGGCCGAGCACGTGATGCTGGTCGACCTCGGCCGCAACGACCTCGGCCGCGTCTGCGAGTACGGCAGCGTCAAGGTCGACGAGCTGATGGTGGTCGAGACCTACTCGCACGTCCTCCACATCGTCAGCCAGGTCTCCGGCACCCTGCGCGAGGACGTCAGCGCCCTCGACGTGCTGCGCTCGGCGCTGCCGGCCGGCACCCTCTCGGGGGCGCCGAAGGTGCGGGCGATGCAGATCATCGACGAGCTCGAGCCGGTCAAGCGCTGCTCCTACGGCGGCGCCATCGGCTACCTCTCCTGGGACG
This sequence comes from uncultured Conexibacteraceae bacterium, assembly GCA_964533285.1. Lineage (GTDB taxonomy): Bacteria > Actinomycetota > Thermoleophilia > Solirubrobacterales > 70-9 > VAYN01. The sequence goes on from CAZHLT010000001.1 coordinate 3,219, forward strand.
GCGACCTCGACACCGCGATCCACATCCGCACCGTCGTCGCCAAGGACGGGCAGCTGCACGTGCAGGCCGGCGGCGGCACCGTCGCCGACGCGAAGCCCAACTACGAGTACACCGAGTCGGTCAACAAGGCGAGGGCGGTCGTCCGCGCCGTCGAGGTCGCCTGCGAACAGCCGGATTGGAAATGACAATTCCGCCAATCTGCTCTGCTTCCGGGCGGGGCCAAAGAATCAGATATGGATGGCCCCGCCCTCCCGCGTCCGCGATTGGCGGGTAGACCATGAAGACCCTCGTCATCGACAACTACGACTCCTTCACCTACAACCTCGTCCAGTACCTGGGCGAGCTGGGGGCGGAGATCGAGGTGGTGCGCAACGACAAGGCGACGGTCGAGGAGCTGCTCGCGCTCGGCGCCGACCGGCTCGTCGTCTCGCCCGGGCCCTGCACGCCGGCCGAGGCCGGCATCTCGAGCGAGGCGATCCGTGCCTTCGCCGAGGCGGGGACGCCATCGCTGGGCGTCTGCCTCGGCCACCAGGCGATGGTCGAGGCCTTCGGCGGCCGCGTCGTCCAGGGCGAGCCGGTCCACGGCAAGGACGCCGAGGTCGAGCACGACGGCAGGACGATCTTCGCCGGGCTGCCGACGCCGATGGTCGCCGGCCGCTACCACTCGCTGGTCGCCGACCCCGACCTGCCCGACGAGCTCGAGCTCAGCGCCTCCTACGGCGAGGTCGTGATGGGCGCCCGCCACCGCGAGCTGCCGGCCGAGGGCGTCCAGTTCCACCCCGAGTCCGTCCTCACCCCCCAGGGCAAAACCCTCCTGAAGAATTTCCTCGACCAGGACCGTGCCTCCCTAGAACACGATCGTGGTAGTGCTTTTCCCTCCATAGCGAGAGAAATGACTGCCACGGAGGGGGGTGGGGATGCCTAACGACGTCGTCAGCCGGGCGATCGACGCGGTCTGCGCCGGTGACCACCTGACCGCCGACCACGCCGGCGCCGTCCTCGCCGAGATCATGGAGGGGCGCACCGACCCGGTCCAGACCGGGGCCTTCCTGATCGCCCTGCGGGCGAAGGGGGAGACGGTGCCGGAGCTGGTCGGGCTGGCGCGGACGATGCGCGGCCTGGCGGCGCCGGTCTCGACCCGCCGCGAGAACCTGGTCGACACCGCCGGCACCGGTGGCGGGCCGACGACCTTCAACGTCTCGACCACGGCGGCGCTGGTCGCCGCCGGCGCCGGCTGCGCGGTCGCCAAGCACGGCAACCGCTCCAACACCAGCCAGTGCGGCTCCGCCGACCTGCTGGAGGCGCTCGGGGTCAACATCGAGCTCGACCCCGAGCAGGTCGGCCGCTGCATCGACGAGGTCGGCTTCGGCTTCATGTTCGCGCCCCGCCACCACGCGGCGATGGCGCACGTCGTCCCCGCCCGCAAGGCGCTCGGGGTGCGGACGATCTTCAACTTCCTCGGGCCGCTGACCAACCCCGCCGGCGCCGACCGGCAGCTGCTCGGCGTCGCCGACCGCCACTACCAGGAGACGATCGCCGAGGCGCTGCTCGGGCTGGGCAGCGTCCGCGCTCTGGTCGTCGCCGCCGAGGACGGGCTCGACGAGATCTCGATCTCCGCCCGCACCCGGGTGATCGAGGTCGCCGACGGGCGCACCTCGGAGTGGTTCGTCGAGCCCGGCCAGTTCGGGCTGGCGCCGGCCGACCTGGAGTCGGTGGCGGGGGGGACGCCGGCCGAGAACGCCGCCGCCGTCCGCGCCGTCCTCGCCGGCGAGAGCGGGCCGCGCCGCGACCTCGTCCTCGTCAACGCCGCCGCCGCGATCTACGTCGGCGGCCTCGTCGCCGACCTCGAGGAGGGCGTCGCCAAGGCGGCGGCGACGATCGACTCCGGCGCGGCCGCCGACGTGCTCGAGCGGCTGGTCGCGGCGACCGTCGCGCCGGCCGTCTAGGCTTTGTCGGTCCAGTGGGAATTCTCGAGCAGCTAGTCGATGGTGCGCGGAGGGGTGTGGAGGAGCGCCGCCGCGAGGTGCCGCAGGCGGACCTCGAAGTGCAGCTGTCCCGCCGCGGCGAAGACCGCCCCTTCAGTGAGGCGCTGACCCGGCCCGGGCTGTCGCTGATCGCCGAGTTCAAGCGGCGCTCGCCGAGCGCCGGCGAGATCGCCGCCGACGCCGACGTCGCCACCCGGGGCCGCGCCTACGAGCGCGGCGGCGCCGCCGCGCTCTCGGTCCTCACCGACGAACCGCACTTCGGCGGCTCGCTCGAGGACCTGCGGGCGGCGCGGGCGGCCTGCGGGATGCCGATCATCCGCAAGGACTTCATCGTCGACCCCTACCAGCTCTACGAGGCGGCGGTCAACGGCGCCGACGCGGTGCTGCTGATCGTCCGCGCCCTCGACGACGAGCGGCTGCGGGCGCTGCACGAGGAGGCGCGGGCGATCGACCTCGACTGCCTGGTCGAGGTCCACGACGGCGAGGAGCTGGAGCGGGCGCTGGCCGCCGGCGCCGAGGTGATCGGGATCAACAACCGCGACCTCGACGAGCAGCGGATCGACATCGCCACCACCTTCGAGCTGCTGCCCGACGTCCCCGCCGGCAAGACGGTCGTCGCCGAGAGCGGTATCTCCGGCCGCTCGCAGCTGGAAGAGCTCGACCGGGTCGGCGTCGACGCCGTCCTGATCGGCGGCGCCCTGATGTCGGCCGCCGACCCCGAGGCGAAGACCCGGGAACTGGCCGGCACCGACGAAGCCACCCGCGAGCACCTGCTCTGAGCGGCCCGCCGGGGGGCGACTCCAGCGGACTTATAAACAAGAGAGTTTGAGTAAACGGGTAGCTTGCCCGCGTGGGTCACGTCTGGCGACCTCTGCTCGCGCTCGCCTTCTCGGTCGTGCTTCTGGCGGCGGGCTGCGGCGGTGGCAGCGGTGCGGCAACCGGGGAGAGCGGCGGCGCGCCCGGGCCCTGGTTCCGCTCGGAACGGCCACCCACCGCGATCACCGACACCCAGGAAGAAGCCACCGCCTACAAGCTCGGCGCCCGGGACATGATCGCCTGCCGCGTCGCGACCTACGAAGCGAGCCTGCGCTCGAAGTCCGAGCGGCTTCCCCTCCACCTCCGCTTTCGCGGCTGCCGGTCGGCGGAGGGGACGGTGCGGATCGACACCGGCGGCTGCACCTACATCCTCGAAGCCTCGCCCCGCGGGCAGCAGACCCCGATCTCGATCTCCTGCCCAGAGGGCGAGTCGATCGCGATCTCGCTCGCCGGGGGCTGCACGTTGGAGCTCGGCTCGCAGACCCCGCAGGGGGGCGTCGCCTACACGACCACAGGCCGCGGCGCGAAGCGGAGCTTCGACGCCAACGCCGAGGTGAGCGCGGTCTCCTACGAGACCGTGGGCGGGGCGGGCTGCGACTCGGTCGGCACCGGCCGCGACATCGCGATCTCCTTCGGGATCGAGCTCTACGGCTTCGAAGACCGGCCCGGCGGCGCCCCCGTCGGCCTCTGGGTCGAGCAGCCGGGGAAGGGATAGCCCGCCGCCGGGGGCGCCGGCCGGCCGGCGTCGCCTTCTTTAGAAAACTTTTTGAGATCGTTTAGGTGCCCCCCAGCCCGGGCCTGGATCCTGGCTTCATGTCCAAGCCCAAGAGCCTGCTCCGAAGTCCCTTCGGCTCCGCCCTGCTGGGTGGCGCCGTGGTCGCCGTCTTCGGCTGGGTCGCGATCGCGTCCGGTCTGATCAAGGCAGACGGCGGCTCCACCACTACCGTCTCCGCCCCGGCCAGCATCGCGCCGGTCGTCTCGAAGTCCAGCGACGAAGGGGGCACCAACCTGGTCAACGAGATCTACAAGGCCGACGGCGAAGGCGTCGCCTTCATCGAATCGCAGATCGAACCGACCGAAACGCAGTCGTTCAGCCCGTTCGGCGAACCCGAATCCTCCGGCGGCGGCGTCGCCACCGGCTCGGGCTTCGTGATCGACGGCGAAGGCCACGTCCTCACCAACAACCACGTGGTCGAAAACGCCAGCGGGGTGACGGTCAAACTCGGCGCCTCCGACACCCAGTACACGGCCGAAGTGGTCGGTGCCGACCCGGCCTCCGACCTCGCCCTGCTCAAGGTCGACGCGCCGGCCAAGGAACTGCACCCGCTCAAGCTCGGCGACTCCGCGACCGCCGAAGTCGGCGACCCGGTGGTCGCGATCGGCAACCCGTTCGGCCTCGACCGCACCGTGACCAGCGGCATCGTCTCCGCCCTGCAGCGGCAGATCCAGGCCCCCAACGGGTTCTCGATCGACAACGTGATCCAGACCGACGCGGCGATCAACCCCGGCAACTCCGGCGGCCCGCTGATCAACGCGGCCGGCGAAGTGATCGGCATCAACTCGCAGATCGAGACCGGCGGCGGCTCCGAGGGCAACGTCGGCATCGGCTTCGCGATCCCGATCAACAAGGCCAAAGAAGAGATCCGGCAGCTCGAAACCAAGGGCGAAGTCGAACACGCCTGGCTCGGGATCGAAGGCGGCTCGATCACGCCGACGCTGGCCAAGGCGCTCAACCTGCCGGTCGACGAGGGCGTCATCGTCCAGAGCGTCGAAAAGGGCGGCCCGGCCGACGAAGCCGGCCTCGAAGGCAGCCAGACGACGGCGACGATCGAAGGCCAGGAAGTCGGCCTCGGCGGCGACATCATCACCGAGCTCGACGGCAAGCAGGTCACCGACATGGAACAGGTGATCGAAGTCGTCAACCAGGCCGAACCCGGCGACAGCATCGAGGCGACCGTGCTGCGCGACGGCAAGACCAAGCAGGTGACGATCACGTTCGGCAAGCGGCCCGCCTCGGTCGAAGAAGGCTCCTCCATCACGCCACCCGGCGAATAGCGGCATCCGTGCGCCGCGGCCGCCCGGCCCTCCCCCGCCGAGTCCTTGCCGGCGGCGGGGAGGGTCCGGGCGGCCTTCGCGTAGGCTGGCCCCATGCGGGTCAAGATCTGCGGTCTGACGAACCTCGACGACGCGGCGGAGGCGGTGCGGCTCGGCGCCTGGGCGATCGGGCTGATCCACTTCGACGGCAGCCCCCGCTACGTCGAGCCGGCGGTGGCCACCGAGATCGCCGCCGCCTTCCGGCGCAAGTGCGAGGTCGTCGGCGTCTTCGTCAACCCGACCCTGGAGGAGGTGCGGCGGGCGGTCGAGGACGCCGGGCTGACGATGGTGCAGCTGAACGGCTCCGAGGGCGAGTCGTTCTGCGCCGAGGTCGCGCGGCGGACCGGGGTCAGGGTGGTCAAGGCGATCCACGTCGCCAGCGCCGCCGATGTCCACCTCGCCGAGTCCTTCCGCACCGACTTCCACCTCTTCGACCGCCGCGCCAACGGCCAGTGGGGCGGCACCGGCCGCAGCTTCGACTGGGAGCTGCTGCGCGGCCGCCGCTCCGAGGTGCCGGCGATCCTCGCCGGCGGCCTGCGGCCCGACAACGTCGCCGCCGCGATCCAGATCGTCCATCCCTACGCGGTCGACGTCGCCAGCGGCGTCGAGAGCGAGCCCGGCCGCAAGGACCACGCCGCGCTCGCCGCCTTCTTCGCGGCCGCCAACTCGGTCGGCGCGACCAGCGCATGAGCCCGGTCGAGACCCGCTTCGGCCCCTACGGGGGGCGCTACGTGCCGGAGACGCTGATCGCCGCGCTCGACGAGCTGACGGCAGCCTGGGAAGCGGCCAGCGAGGACGCCGGGTTCCGCGCCCGGCTGGAGCTGCTGCGGCGCGACTTCATCGGTCGGCCGACGCCACTGTACCTGGCCGAGCGGCTCTCCGAGCGGGTCGGCACGCGGGTCTACCTGAAGCGCGAGGACCTCGCGCACACCGGCTCGCACAAGATCAACAACGCGCTTGGGCAGACGCTGCTCGCCGAGCGGATGGGGAAGCGGCGGATCATCGCCGAGACCGGCGCCGGCCAGCACGGCGTCGCCACCGCCACTGCCTGCGCCCTGCTCGGCCTCGAGTGCGTCGTCTACATGGGGACCGAGGACATCCGCCGCCAGGCGCCCAACGTCGAGCGGATGAAGCTGCTGGGGGCCGAGGTGGCGCCGGTCGAGGCCGGCGCCCGAACCCTGAAGGAGGCGGTCTCGGCGGCGATCCGCGACTGGGTCGCCAACGTCGAGACGACTCACTACGTGATCGGCTCGGCGGTCGGCCCGGCGCCCTACCCGGCGCTGGTCCGCGACCTGCAGCGGGTGATCGGCGAGGAGGCGCGAGAGCAGGCGCTGGCCGCCGAGGGCGGGCTGCCGGCGCGGGTGATCGCCTGCGTCGGCGGCGGCTCCAACTCGATCGGCATCTTCACCCCGTTCGTGCCCGACGAGAGCGTCGCCCTGGTCGGGGTCGAGCCGGCGGGCGAGGGGCTGGCGACGGGCCGCCACGGCGCCTCGCTCGGCGCCGGGGCGACCGGCGTCCTGCACGGCTCGCTCTCCGCGATCCTCGCCGACGAGGAGGGCCAGATCCTCGAGGCGCACTCAGTCTCGGCCGGGCTCGACTACCCGGGCTCGGGGCCCGAGCACGCCTGGCTGCGCGACACCGGCCGCGCCCGCTACGTCGCCGTCACCGACGAGCAGGCGCTGGCGGCGTTCGGCGAGCTGGCCCGGCTCGAGGGCCTGATCCCGGCGCTGGAGTCCGCCCACGCGGTCGCCTGGCTGCTGGAGAACCCGGGCGACGGTGGATTCGACGTCCTCTGCCTCTCGGGCCGGGGGGACAAGGACATGGCTGAGGTGATTGCGAAGGGGGCCGGGGAGCAGCGAATCCTGGGTGCGTTTCAGCTTGCAAGGGACGAGGGCCGGGCGGCGCTGATGCCGTACATGATGGCCGGCTTCCCCGACCGCGAGGCCTCGCTGGCGGTGGCCGCCGCCTACGTCGACTCCGGCGCCGACCTGATCGAGGTCGGGGTGCCGTTCTCCGCCCCGCTGGCCGCCGGGCCGACGATCCACGCCGCGGCGACGACGGCGCTGGCCAACGGGGCGACGCTGGCGACCGCGCTCGAGGTCTGCCGCTCGGTTGCCGACCGCGTCCCGGTCGTCCTCATGGTCTACGTCAACATGGTCCTCGCCCACGGCGGCGCCGCCGAGTTCGCGCGGCTGGCGCTGGCGGCGGGGGCGGCCGGCGCGATCGTCCCCGACCTGCCGCTGGGCGAGGCCGAGGACGTGCGCGAGGCCTTCAACGACGCCGGCCTGGCGCTGGTGCCGCTGGTGGCGCCGACGACGCCGCCCGAGCGGCGGGCGCGGATCGGCGCCGTCGCCCGCGGCTTCGTCTACGTCGTCTCCACCGTCGGCACCACCGGCGAGCGGGCCGAGATCCCGGCGACGCTGGCCGAGCTGGTCGCCGCGACCAAGGCCGACGCCGAGGTCCCGGTCGCGGTCGGGTTCGGGATCGGCAGCCCCGAGCAGGCGGCGCAGGTGGGGAAGATCGCCGACGGGGTGATCATCGGCAGCCGCCTGGTCCGCGCCGCCGCCGAGGGCGGGGACGCCGCCGGGGCGGCCGACGCGGTCGCCGACTTCCTCAGTCAGACGCGCGTCGCCCTCGCCCGATAGGCTCCCGCACCATGAAGATGACCGTGACTCTCTTCCTGGCGATCGCCGTGATGGTGATCATCTACGCCTGGCTCGGCCAGGGTGGCGGCGTCGCCGGCCTGATCTTCTTCGGGATCCTGCTGGTCGGCGGCATCATCTCCGCCCTCGCCCCCAAAGCCGACTCCGGCGCCTAGGCGCCGCATCCGACTTCGACCCCACCAGGGTGGGGTCAAAGCCGGCAGCGCTTTCGGGAGCTCGCGCCTCGCCTACGCGCGGGTCGCGATCACCTCCAGGTACTCGGCCTCGAGCACGAGCGCCCGCTCGCCGGCGGTGTTCTGGGCTTCGAGATAGGCGCGCAGATCGTCTTCGAGCGCCTCCTCGCCCTCGCTGCCGACCCGCTCGAAGGCCATCTTCGCGGGGCCGAAGTAGGTGCGGAAGTGGTCGATGTAGTGGTCGGGCGAGCGGAAGGGCTGGCGCGAGGTCCGGCGCTCGACGCGGAGGTCGGAGATGCCGTCGCCGAACAGCTCGCGCAGGCGCTCCTCGGTGCCCCACAGCAGCGGCGGGTTGAGCCCGGGTGGCGGCGGCGCGTGCTTGGCGATCGTCATGAACATGCCGCCGACGCCGCCCTCGGGCGTCCAGTTGCCCATCCCGATCCGGCCGCCCGGCTTGGTCACCCGCAGCAGCTCGGCGGCGGTCTTCTCCTGGTCGGGGGCGAACATCGCGCCGAAGATCGAGGTGACGACGTCGAAGCTCGCGTCGGCGAAGGGCAGGGCCTGGGCGTCGGCCTCGACGAACTCGATCTCCAGCCGCTCGGCGGCGGCGCGCTCGCGCCCCCGCTCCAGCAGCGCCGGCACGAAGTCGGCGCCGACGGTGTTGCCCCAGGCGCGCCGCGCCGCGGCCAGGGCCGCGTTGCCGCTGCCGCAGGCGACGTCGAGCACGCGCTCGCCGGGGACGATCTCCAGCGACTCCACCAGCCGCTCGCTGGGGAAGTAGACGAGGTTGGCGACCATCGCGAAGTCGCCCTCCGACCAGGTCTTCTGCTGCATCTGGGTGACCGCGGCCAGGTCCGGTGCGTCGTTCATCGCTCTCTCCTCCTTCGGGTGCGGTTCGAACCTACCGCCTCAGCGGCCGCTTAACACGCCGGCGGAGCGGATCCGTAAGCTGAGGGCGATGCGGATAGGCGTGCTGACCGGAGGGGGGGACTGCCCGGGCTTGAACGCGGTGATCCGCGCCATCGTCCGCAAGGGCGTCGGCAACTACGGGCACGAGTTCGTCGGCTACCGCGACGGCTGGCGGGGCCCGCTGGAGGCGGACTCGGGACCGCTCGGGGTCGCCGAGGTGCGCGGGATCCTGCCCCGCGGCGGCACCATCCTCGGCTCCTCGCGGACCAACCCGTTCAAGACCGATGACGGGCCGCAGCGGATCGCCGAGAACATGGCGGCGGCCGCGGTCGACGGGCTGATCGTGATCGGCGGCGAGGACACGCTCGGCGCCGCCTCGCGGCTGCACAGCGAGCACGGGCTCAACGTCGTCGGCGTGCCGAAGACGATCGACAACGACCTCAGCGCCACCGACTACACCTTCGGCTTCGACACCGCGGTCAACATCGCGATGGAGGCGATCGACCGCCTCCACACCACCGCCGACAGCCACCACCGGGTGCTGGTCGTCGAGGTGATGGGGCGCCACGCGGGCTGGATCGCCTTCCACGCCGGCCTTGCCGGCGGCGCCAACGTGATCCTCATCCCCGAGCGCGAGTTCGACGTCGAGCGCGTCTGCGACCTGGTCGGCAGCCGCTTCGCCAGTCGCTTCGCGCCGATCGTCGTCGTTGCCGAGGGGGCGCAGCCGATCGGCGGCGTGCCGGAGACGCAGGCGGCCGGGACCGACGCCTTCGGCCACGTGCGCCTGGGCGGGATCGGGCATTGGCTGGAGGGCGAGATCGAGCGCCGGACCGGCAAAGAGACGCGGGCGACGGTGCTCGGCCACGTCCAGCGCGGCGGCACCCCGACCGCCTTCGACCGCGTGCTCGCCACCCGCTTCGGGCTGCACGCGATCGACGCCATCGACGCCGGCCGCTGGGGGACGATGACGGCGCTGCGCGGGACCGAAATCGAGCTGGTCGAGCTGACCGAGGCGACGGCCGCGCTGAAGACTGTCCCCGAGCACCTCTACGCCGAGGCCGAGGTCTTCTTTGGGTAGACGCGGGCGGGTGGCGCCGGCGGCGGCGCTGGTGCTGGCGCTCGGAGCGCTGGCGCTGAGCGGGTGCGGGGGGGAGGAAGGGGTCGCGGCGGGGGCGACGGTGCGGGTCTACGTCGACCAAGGGCTCTGCGGCGGCGCCAAGCGGGCGCTGGCGGCGGCGGGCGGCGAGGCCGGCGAGCTGCGGGTGCGGGTCGTCTGCCTCGACCCGGTCGAAGGGGCGGCGCTGGGCAGCCACCGCCTGAAGCTGGCGACGATCGGCGCCAACGCCCGCCGCGCCACCGAGGACTCCAGCGCGGTCGCCTTCGTCGAACGGCCGGGGCGAGCGAACCGCTTCGCCCAGCCGATCGTCGAAGAAGCCACCCTCGCCTACGTCAACGCCAGCTCCGGCGCGCAAGCGATGGGCAGCGTCCTGTCAGCGATCGAAGCAGCCGACGCGAACTCCGGCTCTCTGCGGGACGAGGTGCGGAAGGCCTTGGAATCGAGCTAGAGGGTCGGGACCCCTCTCAGCGACACTCAAGAGCGACCCCCGGTGGGGTCGCTCGTCGGGGAGAGGGGTCCCGACCCTCCCCCGCTAAAGCAAATCCCTCAGCGCCCTAAAGCAAATCCCTCAGCGCCTCGTCCAGGTTGGCGTGCTGGAACTCGTAGCCCAGTTCCTGCGTCCGCTTCGGGATAACCCGCTGCCCACCGCGCAACACCGCGCCGAACTCCTTGCCGAATTTGAGGTCGAGGACGAAGCCGGGTACGGGGAGGACGGCGGGGCGGCCGAGCGCTCGGCCGAGCGCCTTCGAGAACTCCCTGTTGGTCACCGGGTGGGGTGAGCAGGCGTTGACGACGCCGCTGACCGCCGCGGTGTCGAGCGCCCAGATCAGGATCCCGACCTCGTCGTCGCGGTGGATCCAGGAGAGGTACATCTCGCCGCCGGCGATCGGGCCGCCGAGGCCGAGCTTGAACGGCGTCAGCAGCTCGCCGAGCAGGCCGCCGCCGGGGTCGAGCACCTGGCCGGTGCGGACGATGACGAGGCGGACGTCGGTCGCCTCGACCTCGCGGGCGGCCGCCTCCCAGGCCTCGGTCACCTCGGCGTCGAAGCTGCCGCCCGGGCCGTCGCTCTCCTCGACGACGGCGTCGCCGCGGTCGCCGTAGTAGCCGACCGCCGACTGGCTGACGAGGACGCGCGGCTTGCGCTCGAGGCCGGCGATCGCGCCGACCAGGTTGTGGGTGCCGGCGCGCCGCGTCTCGATGATCTTCCGCTTCGCCTCGTCGGTCCAGCGCTGGTCGATCGGCTCGCCGAGCAGGTGGACGACGCCCTCGACACCCTCGAAGGCGGTGGTCGGGGGGCGTTCCAGGGTCGGCTCCCAGGGATGCCAGGAGACCCGCGGCTGCTTTCCCGCGGCCCGCTCGGGGTCGCGGCTGAGGCCGGCGACCTCGTCGCCGCGGGCGAGCAGCGCGTCAACCAGGGCCGAGCCGATCATGCCGGTGGCTCCGGTGACGAGGACGCGCATCGCTCTAGGTCGTCTCCACGGTCTGGAAGGTGCCGGTCTCGTCGCTGAGGCGGGCGATGCCGGCGCGGCGCGCCTCCTCGACCACCGCCGCGGCGACCGAGGGCGCGACGTCGCGGTTGAAGACGCTGGGGATGATGTAGTCCTCGGCGAGGTCGTCGTCGGCGACGGCGGCGGCGATCCCCTGGGCGGCGGCGAGCTTCATCTCCTCGGTGATGCTGGGGGCGCCGGCGTCGAGGGCGCCGCGGAAGATGCCGGGGAAGGCGAGGACGTTGTTGATCTGGTTCGGGTAGTCGGAGCGGCCGGTGGCCATGATCCGCACGTAGGGGGCCGCCTCCTCGGGCATCACCTCGGGGGTCGGGTTGGCCATCGCGAAGACGATCGCGTCGTCGTTCATCTTCGCCAGCGACTCGGGCTGGATGACCCCGGGCCCGGAGAGGCCGACGAACAGGTCCATGCCCTCGATCACGTCGTCGGGGTGCCCGTGGATGTGCTCGGGGTTGGAGTTCTCGGCGTACCAGCGCTTGATCCCGCTCATCTCGCCGGACTCGTAGTCGGCCCGATCGGTCGAGAGGGCGCCCTGGCGGTCGCAGCCGATGATGTGGGTGACGCCGGAGGCGAGCATCATCTTCGTCACCGCTACCCCGGCGGCGCCGAGGCCAACCATCAGCACCCGCAGCTCCTCGATCGGCTTGCCGGTGATCTTCAGCGCGTTGAACAGCGCCGCCATCGTCACCACCGCGGTGCCGTGCTGGTCGTCGTGGAAGACCGGGATGTCGAGCGCTTCCTTGAGCCGGTCCTCGATCTCGAAGCAGCGCGGGGCGGAGATGTCCTCGAGGTTGACGCCGCCGAAGGTCGGCGCCATCAGTTCGACGGCGCGGACGATCTCGTCGGCGTCGTGGGTGTCGAGGCAGATCGGGAAGGCGTCGACGTCGGCGAACTCTTTGAAGAGCATGCACTTGCCCTCCATCACCGGCATCGCCTCCTCGGGGCCGATGTCGCCGAGCCCGAGCACCGCGGTGCCGTCGGAGACGACGGCGACGGTGTTCTTCTTGATCGTGTACTCGAAGGCCTTGGCGCGGTCCTCGTGGATGTCCATGCAGACGCGGGCGACGCCGGGCGTGTAGGCCATCGAGAGGTCGTCGCGCGTCTTCACCGGGTACTTGTTGTGCATGTCGATCTTGCCGCCGCGGTGCATCTGCATCGTGCGGTCGACGTAGTCGATGACACGGGCGCCGCGGGTCGACCCGATCGCCCGCAGGATCCGCTCCCAGTGGTCGCGGTCGGAGGCGTCGATCGTGAACTCGCGGACCCGCTTGCCCTCGGGCCCGGCGCCCGGCACCAGGTCGACGCCCTGCAGCTGCCCGCCGGCCTCGGCGATCGCCGCCGTCAGCTTGCCCAGCGGCTCCTGCCGGGCGTCGAGCTCGACCCGGATCGTAACGCTGTATTGGGCGCTGACGGCCATCGCCGGGGAATCGAATCAGATTGAAGGCGCCGGCCTTGTATGCAAGGGGGGCAGGACACCCGCGGTCGACCGCGCCGCCGCCGGCCGCGTTTGCAGCAAGTAGAGTCGAGCAAGTGAGAGCGATCGGCAGGGGGAAGAGGTTGGCGCTGGCATGCGGCTGCGCGCTGGCGGCGGTTCTCGCGGTCTTCCCCGCGGGCGCCGCGGCGACGCCGCGTCCCAGGGTGACCGCGGAGGCCTCGTTCCGGTTCGACGCCGGCAACGGGTACAGGGCCTGGGTGATCGCCTTCGGGTTGGCCGACGGGAGCGGCGGCGTCGTTCTCTCCATCGCCCGGCGGGAAGAAGGCGTCGTCTACGAAGCGCCGGCGACGGTGACGCCGACCTCGGTTCAGGCGGATCTCGGTGGGGTGGGGAGGATCGACCTTGAATTCAAGGGCTCCGGCGCCAAGCAGAAGGCTCACCCCGCCTGCGCTATCGGCCGGAGCGTGAGCTACGAACCCGGGGTTTACGAAGGGACGGTCGAGTTTCGCGGCGAGGAGGGCTTCGCGCAGGCGTCGCTGACGCGCGTGCCGCTGCTGTTCGGACCTCTGCTCGACATGGTCTGCGGGGCGGTTGGCGAGGGAGAGATCTCCGGCCCCGGACTCCCCGGAGCGAAACTCGACGCGCATGACGGGAGTCGGCTGTCCCTCGTGGTGCACAAGAACGCGCCGGGCAAGCCGGTCAGGTTCGAGGCCGATATTCAGGAACGCCGCGGCTCGGTGAGGATCAGGCGCGCCGTCTCCAAGTGGCTGCCGAGCGCCGCCTTCACCTACGACCCCTCGCTCGCGACCGCGTCCCTGCAGCCACCGAGCCCGTTCGCCGGCACGGCCGAGTTCCACCGGGCCGCGCGGCCGGCGAACCGCTGGACCGGGGACCTGACCGTCGACTTCCCCGGCCATTCGGCGGTGCGCCTTGCGGGGGCACGGATGGATGCCGGCCTCTGGCCTTCGCACTTCGAACGGCACGTGGTCCGAAGAGCGAGCGCGTAGGGGGGAGAGATCGGGGGCGTGTCGACTTTGTCGGAGCGTGGCCGACAAACTCGACACGATCGACTTGCGGATCGCTCGTATCGCCGAGCGGCAGCATGGGATCGTCACGACGCGGCAGCTCGAGATGGCTGGGATCCACCGCTCGACGGTCGCCGAACGGGCGGCGCGGGGGAGCCTCCATCGCCTCTACCGTGGCGTCTACGCGGTTGGGCACAAGGGACTTGGGCTGACGGGACAGTGGATGGCTGCGGTGCTCGTCTGCGGTGAGGACGCGGTGCTGAGTCACATGAGCGCGGCCGCGCTATGGAAGCTCCTGCGCCCCGAGGACGGCCCGATTGACGTCTCGATCCCGACGAGCGCCGGCCGGGCTCGCCATCGTGGGGTCCGCATCCACCGCTGCAAGTCGCTGGCGGAGGGCTCGGTGTCGAGTTTGTCGGGAGGGCTCGGACAAACTCGACACGCGGCGCCTCTGGTGACGGTGCGCCACGGGATCCCGGTCACCTCCGTGGCACGCACGATCGACGATTTGAGACGCACTGCGCCGCCGCACCTTGTGCGGCGGGCGCAGCGGCAGGCGGAGCTCGCCAGGTACGCGCTCTCTCCGCGAACCGTGCGCCGCGGCACCCGCAGCGACCTCGAGGACGAATTCCTCGCCTTCCTCCGCCGCCACCGCCTGCCGCTTCCCGAGGTCAACGTCAAGCTCGGCCGCTACGAGGTCGACTTCCTCTGGCGCAGGGAGCGCCTCGTCGTCGAAACCGACTTCTACGACTACCACCGCGGCTCCGTCTCCTTCGAGGACGACCACCAGCGCGACCTGGAGCTGAGGCGCCAGGGCTACACCGTCCACCGCTACACCGGAGCCCAGCTCGACAGCCATCCAGCCGAGATAGCTGGTGAGCTGGGCGAGATCCTGAGCTGACCTCGGTCCCTCGGGAAGTCCCGACGGGGGGATCCGAACCTCGGCGGCACCGCGACGGCCCCGCCTCGTAGAGTTTCGCCGATGCCAGACGCCCCGCCGCAGCTGTTTCTGATCGACGGCAACAGCCTCGCCTACCGTGCCTTCTTCGCCCTGCCCGAGTCGATCGGCACCAGCGACGGCCGCCCGACCAACGCGATCTACGGCCTCGCCTCGATGCTGGTGAAAATCATCGCCGAGCACCACCCGCAGGGTGTCGTCGTTGCCTGGGACGCCGGCATGTCGGGCCGCGAGAAGACCTACGACCTCTACAAGGCGACGCGCAAATCGCGCCCCGACCTGCTGCAGGAGCAGTGGCCGAACCTGATGCCGCTGGTCGAAGCGTTCGGCTACACCAACGTCAAGGTCGAAGGCTACGAGGCCGACGACGTGATCGCCTCGCTGACCCGGGAGGCGCGCGAGCGGGGGATCGAGGTGGTGGTCGTGACCGGCGACCGCGACGCCTACCAACTGGTCGGCGAGGGGGTGCGGGTGATGAGCACCTCGCGCGGGATCACCGAGACGAAGATCTACGACGTCGCCGCGGTCGAAGAGCGCTACGGGGTGCCGCCGGAGCTGATCACCGACATGATGGGGCTGCGCGGCGACACCTCCGACAACATCCCCGGCGTCCCCGGGATCGGCGAGAAAACCGCGACGCAGCTGCTGCAGCAGTTCGGCTCGCTGGAGGGGGTGCTGGAGAACGTCGACCAGGTCTCCGGCGCCAAACGCAAGCAGAACCTGACCGAGCATGCCGACGACGCCCGCATGTCGAAGCAGCTGGCGACGCTGCATGCCGACATCGAGACCGGGGTCGACTTCGACGCGGCGATGGCCGCCGAGCCCGACCGCACCGCGCTGCGCGACTTCATGCGCGAGTTCGAGCTGCGGGCGGTGATGGAGCGGCTGGAAGAAGCGCTGCCCGAGGGCGAGGCGGTGCCCGGCCGCCGGGTCGAGACCGAGCTCGAGATCGAGGCGGTCGAGGGCGGCCTCGACGACCTGCGCGAGGGCGAGGGGACGCTGGCGCTGGCGATCGCCGGCGAGCGCTGGGCGGTGGCCGACCCCGGCCGCACCGTGACCGGCACCTCGACCCAGGACGAGCTTGCCGTCGCCCTTGCCGGCCGCCCGCTGGCCGGCCACGACCTGAAGTCGCTCGGCGGCGGCCGCCACGGCCTGCTCGCCGCTGCCGCCCGCGAGGGCGTCGAGCTGACGCTCGAGCACGACACGATGCTGGCCGCCTACCTGCTCGAACCGCAGCGCCGCACCTACGATCTGGTCGAGCTTGCCGCCGACGCCGGGATCGGGCTCGCCGAGGGTGCCGCCGCGGCGCCTGCCGAGGACGGCCAGCTGGCGCTCGGCGAGGACGTCGAGGCCGGGCTCGACCCGGCCGAGGAAGCGCGCCTCGTCGTCGCCCTCGCCGGCGTCCAGCGCGGGCGCGTCGACGAGCTCGGGCTGGCGCCGCTGCTGCACGAGGTCGAGCTGCCGCTGGTCGGCGTCCTGGCGGCGATGGAACGGGCCGGGCTGAAGCTCGACGCGAAGCGGCTGGCCGCGGTCGGCGCCGGCTTCGGCGAGCGGATCGAGACCCTGGAACGGGAGATCTACGAGCTGGCCGGCGAGGAGTTCACGATCGGCTCGCCGCAGCAGGTCGGTCGCATCCTCTTCGAGAAACTCGAGCTGACGAAAAAACGGCGCGGCAAGACCGGCTACTCAACCGACGCCCGCGTTCTCGCCCAGATCCGCGACGAGCACCCGATCGTCGAGAAGATCGAGCACTGGCGCGAGCTGACCAAGCTGAAGAACACCTACCTCGACTCGCTGCCGGACCTGATCGACCCCGAGACCGGCCGCGTCCACACCACCTTCAACCAGGCGGCGACGACCACCGGCCGCCTCTCCTCGACCAACCCGAACCTGCAGAACATCCCGATCCGGACCGAGATCGGGCGGCCGGTGCGGGCCTGCTTCGTCGCCGAGGAGGGCGCCCGCCTGCTCTCCGCCGACTACAGCCAGGTCGAGCTGCGGGTGCTCGCCCACGTCGCTGACGAGGGGGTGCTGAAAGACGTCTTCCGCGCCGGCGAAGACGTCCACGCGGCGACCGCCGCCGAGGTCTTCGAGATCGGCCGCGACGAAGTCGACGTCGGCCAGCGCTCGAAGGCGAAGATGGTCAACTTCGGGATCGTCTACGGGCTGACCGGGTTCGGCCTCGCCGACCGCCTCAACATCCCGCGCAAGGAGGGCGAGGAATTCGTCGCCCGCTACCTCGAACGCTTCCCGGCGGTGCGCCGCTTCCGCGAGGAGATCGTCGAGCTGGCCCAGGAGCAGGGCTACGTGACGACGCTGATGGGGCGGCGGCGGGCGATCCCGGAGCTGCGCTCGGGCAACCCGAACACGCGCCGGCTCGGCGAGCGGCTGGCGGTCAACACGGTGATCCAGGGGACCGCCGCCGACATCATCAAGGTGGCGATGGTGCGCTGCCAGCGGGGGCTGGCCGAGGCCGGGGGGGAGACCCGGCTCGTCCTCCAGATCCACGACGAGCTGCTGTTCGAAGGGCCGCCGGAGGAGATGGACGGCGCGACCGAGCTGGTGCGGCGCGAGATGTGCGCCGCCTACCAGCTCGATCCGCCGCTCGAGGTCGACGTCGGCGTCGGTCGCGACTGGCTCGACGCCAAGTAGTCGACCTCTAGTTGGCCTCGCCGGAGGAGGGGGTCTCCAGGTCGACCTTGGCGTAGACCGCGGTGCCGTCGACGAGGACGAGCACGGCGTCGTCCACGACCGTTCCGGGGGTCAGGTCGTCGGTGCTGCCGCGATGGCTGTCGCCCCAGCCGTGCCCCCGGTCATGGCCCCAGCCGTGGTGGCTGCCGCCGTCGCCCCAGCGATGCCGCCAGGCGCGCTGGGCCCGATGTCGCCAGGCGCGCTGCGCCTTGCCGTGGCGCGCGTCCTTGCGCCCGTGGCGGGCGTGGCGGTCGCCCTTGCCGCAGTCGCCGCCGACCGTGATCATGGTGCGGTCGGTGACCAGGGCGCTGATCGAGCCGCCCTTGGCGAGGTCGATCGTGAGGACGCCGCTTCCGGCGTCGTAGGAGGAGATCGTCCCCGCCGGGTCGCCTCCTTGGTCGCCCTCGTGGTCATGGTGGTGCGCGGTGGCCGCACCGGCGAACGCGAGCGCCGCGGCGATCGAGAGCGTCAGGGCGAGTAGCGGCACGCGCCATCGCCAGCCCCTGCTTATCTGGTTCATCGGTCCCTCCTAGGGTCGTTTCCGGTGATCCACAAAAGTGGGTACCCGCTCTGATCGCCGCGACACGCGGCTACGACAAACGTCCAGTTGCGCTCAGCGCCCCAGCTCGATCTTCTCGAAGAGGGCGCGGCCGTCCTCGACCCGCAGCTCGGCCTCCTGGATCGCGGCACCGACGACGAGGTCTTCGGCCGAGCAGGCGTCGTCGCCCCTGCCGTGGTGGCTCGGGCCGTCGCCGCCGTGGTCGTCGCCGACGTCATGTCCGGGGCCGTCTTCGCCATGGTCGTCGCCGAGATCGTGGTTGGGGCCGTCGTGTCCGTGGTCGTCGCCGATGTCGTGGTCGGGCCCGTCGCCGCCGCGGTCGCGGCTGGCGCGGACGCTGACGACGCCGCCTTCTCCTTCGCTCGAGGAGGAGTGGCCGCAGCCGCACTCGACCTCGGTGTCTTCGTCGACGAAGCCGGTGAGCGAGTCGCCACCGAACAGGGCGATCGTCAGCTTGCCGGTCGCGGCGTCGAAGCTGGCGATCGTGCCGGCGTTCTCGTCGCCGTCGGCGATCCCGTCGCCGTCGCTGTCGGCGTTGCGCGGGTCGGTCCCGGCGCGGAACTCGGCGCGGTTGCGGAGCTGGTCGCGATCCTGGTCGCGCCGCGCCTGGTCGACCTTCAGCGAGAGCTTGTGCTTGCGCTCCCAACGATCCGGGATGCGGTCGTGGTTGCGGTCCTTGGCCTGCGCCGCGGCGAGGCCCGACAGCGCCAGCGCCAGCAACGCGGCGACGCCGACGACCGCGGCCACGGCGGCGGTCCGTTTGCGCTCGAACGAGCGGTTCATCTGATCTCTCCTTCTCGGTTTGCGGGAACCACTGCCCGTTCAACCCGAGGGCGAGGCGAAGATCACGCGGGCGGCCGGGGCGGCTGGACGGATGGCTACTCGGGCTCGCCCGAGCCCGATCCGCCCTCGGAGCTCGACCCCGAGCTTGAGGTCGAGCCGCCGTCGCCACCGTCGACCGCGCCCGCTCCGGGCGGCGGCGGAGGCGAGGAGACTTCGGTCTCCGCGCCATCCGAGCCCTTGCCGGATCCCGACGTGGAGAGAGAGCCGCCGCCCGAGTGCGAGCCGCCGCCATCGTCGCCGGAGCCGCCGGGAGAGCCACTGTCCTCGCTGCCGGAGCGGTGCTCGCTGCCGCCGTGGGAGGCGTCGTCCTCGCCGTCGACGCGGTGCCCGCCGTCGCCGCTGTTGCCGGAGCTGCCGCCGTGGCGGCCGTCGTCGCCCCGCTCGCCGCCGTGGCGTCCGCTGGAGCCCGATCGCGACCCCGATCCGCCGTCGTCGCCCGAGCCGGACCCGCGATCGGGGGACGAGCCGCGACCCGAGCCGGAGTGGTGGCCGGAGTCCTCGCTGCGCGAGTGCCCGCGGTCGTCGCCGGGCTCGTCGTGGCGGTCGCTGCCGTGGCCGCCGCCGGCGGCCCCGGAGCCCCCGCTGCCGCTGTCGTCGGCGAGCGCCGGCGCGGTGG
>CAZHLT010000002.1:0-3394 GCA_964533285.1 uncultured Conexibacteraceae bacterium
GTCTACTGCGTGATCCGCTCGCCGTTCAAGGACAAGGACTCGCGCGAGCACTTCGAGATCCGCACCCACAAGCGGCTGATCGACATCCTCCAGCCGTCGCCGAAAACCGTCGACTCGCTGCAGCGCCTCGACTCGCTGCCGGCCGGCGTCGACATCGAGATCAAGCTCTGAGGCGGGCATGGCGGCGATCCTCGGCAAGAAGCTCGGCATGACCCAGGTCTTCCAGGAGGACGGCACGGTCGTGCCCGTGACCGTGATCGAAGCCGGTCCCTGCAAGGTGACCGCGGTCCGCGAGGCCGAGCGCGACGGCTACCGGGCCGTGCAGCTGGCCTTCGGCGAGGTCAAGCAGGGCAAGCTCAGCAAGGGCGAGGAAGGCCACCTGAAGAAGGCCGGCGCGCCGCCGATGCGCCACCTGGTCGAGTTCCGCGACGAGGACCTCGGCGCCGAGGAGGGGCCGAAGATCGGTGATGACGTCACCGTCGCCAGCTTCGAGAGCGGGCAGAAGGTGAAGGTCGCCGGGATCTCGATCGGCAAGGGCTTCCAGGGCGGGATCAAGCGCCACAACTTCAGCCGCGGGCCGGTCAGCCACGGCTCCCACAACGTCCGCGCCCCAGGCTCGATCGGCGCCAGCGCCTTCCCCGCCCGCGTCTTCAAAGGGATGCGGATGCCGGGTCAGATGGGCAACAAGCGCGTCACCCAGCGCGGTCTCGAAGTCGCCGACGTCGACGCCGATCGCAACCTGCTGCTGATCAAAGGCTCGGTGCCGGGCGCCCGCAACTCGATCGTCGAGGTGCGGACCGACGGAGGCTCGCTGTGACCGCCAAAGCCACCGTCCTCGGCAAGACGACCAAAGCCGACCTGCCGCAGGAGCTCTTCGCCGAGCCCTTCCACCAGTCGCTGGTCCACGAGGCCGCCCGCGCCGACCTCGCCTCGCGGCGTCGCGGCACCGCCTCGACGCTGACCCGCGGCGAGGTCTCCTTCACCACCGCCAAGGCCTGGCGCCAGAAGGGCACCGGCCGCGCCCGCGTCGGCTCGCTCGGCGTGCCCAACCGCTATGGCGGCGGCGTCGCCTTCGGCCCCAAGCCGCGCACCTACACGGTCAAGGTCAACCGCAAAGCGCGCCGCCGGGCGATGCGCTCGGCCCTCTCGGTCCACGCCGAGCGCGGCTCGGTCGCCGTCCTCGACGCCGGCGCCTTCGCCACGCCCTCGACCAAGCAGGCCGCCGAGGCGCTGGCCAAATGGGGCGCCAAGACCCCGACCCTGGTCGTCATCACCGCCGAGGAGACCGGGGTGCTGAAGAGCTTCCGCAACATCGAGCGCATCGGCGTGCTCGAGGTCGGCGCCACCGGCGTCGCCGACGTGATCGGCGCCGCCTCGATCGTGATCTCCGAGAGCGCCCTCGAGGTGCTCAAGGAGCGGCTCGGCGGCAAGGAGAAGAGCTGATGGACGCGCGCACGATCCTGATCCGCCCGGTGATCTCCGAGAAGAGCTACGCGCTGATCGCCGAGGGCAAGTACACCTTCCGGGTCGACGACCGCGCCCACAAGACCCAGATCGCGCAGGCGGTCGAAGAGGTCTTCGGCGCCAAGGTCGCCCAGGTGCGGACCGCCAAGGTGCGCCCGAAGCCGAAGCGCCGGGGCCTGATCCGCGGTCGCACCCGCGGCTGGAAGAAGGCGGTCGTCCAGCTCGCCCCGGGCGAACGAATCGAGTTGTTCGAGGGCGGACAGACCGCGTAGGGAGCAGAGAGATGCCGAACCGCAAAACCAAACCGACGAGCCCGGGCCGCCGCTTCGCGACCTACCCGCTGCGTGAGCAGCTGACCGCGAGCGAGCCCGAGCGCAAGCTGACCGAGGGGCTGAAAAAGTCCGGCGGCCGCAACTCCAACGGCCGCGTCACCGCCCGCCACCGCGGCGGCGGCGCCAAGCGGCGCTACCGCAAGATCGACTTCAAGCGGCTCAAGGACGGCGTGCCGGCGAAGGTCGCGACGATCGAGTACGACCCCAACCGCAGCTGCTACATCGCCCTCCTGCACTACGCCGACGGCTTCAAGGACTACATCCTCGCCCCCGCGGCGCTGAAGGTCGGCGACGTCGTCAAATCCGGCCCCGAGGCCGACATCAAACCCGGCCACGCGATGGCGCTGGGCCAGATGCCGACCGGCACCATCGTCCACAACGTCGAGCTGATCCCCGGCCAGGGCGGCAAGCTCGGCCGCGCCGCCGGCACCGCGATCCAGCTGGTGGCGAAGGAGGGCGAGATGGTCACCCTGCGGCTGCCGTCCTCGGAGATGCGGATGGTCCGCGCCGAGTGCCGGGCCTCGATCGGCGTCCTCTCCAACGCCGAGCACCAGAACCTCAAGGTCGGCAAGGCCGGTCGCAGCCGCCACAAGGGCAAGCGCCCGCACACCCGCGGCGTCGCGATGAACCCGGTTGACCACCCGCACGGCGGCGGCGAGGCGCACCACACCCCCGGCGGCCACCCGGTCACGCCGTGGGGCAAACCGACGCTCGGCTACCGCACCCGCAAGAAGGGCAAGCAGTCCGATCGCTACATCGTCCGCGGCCGTCGCCGCGGCAAGAAGAAGGGCGGTCGTTAGCGATGGGTAGGTCGACGAAAAAGGGCCCGTGGGTCGAGGAGCGCCTGATGGGGCGGATCGCCGCGATGAACGAGGCCGGGAAAAAACAGATGGTCAAAACCTGGTCGCGCACCTCGACGATCTTCCCCGAGATGGTCGGCCACACGATCGCCGTCCACGACGGCAAGAAACACGTGCCGGTCTTCATCTCCGAGTCGATGGTCGGCCACAAGCTCGGCGAGTTCGCGCCGACCCGCACCTTCCGCTCGCACGGCGGCGGCAGGGATTAGCGATAGCGATGGCAGACGAAGAGAAAAAAGACGCGAAAAAAGCGCCGGCCAAAAAAGAGGCCAAAGCCGGGAAAAAACCGGCGAAAAAAGCCGCTGCCAAAAAAGAGCCGGCGAAAAAAGCCGAGGGCAAAACAGCCACCGCGAAAAAACCCGCGGCGAAAAAAGAGAGCGCCAAAAAAGAGACTGCGAAAAAACCGGCCGCCAAAGAAGAGGCGAAAACCGAGAGCAAAGCGCCGGCCAAGAAAGCCGCGAAAAAAGCGCCCGCCGCTGCGGTCGCGCCGCCGGTCGTCCGGGCCAGCGCCCGCTACGTGCGGATCGCGCCGCGCAAGGCGCGCCTGGTCGCCGACCAGGTCCGCGGCCTGCACATCGAGAAGGCGCGGGCGCTGCTCCAGTTCTCGCCGCGCGGCGCCGCCCGCGACATCCACAAGCTGATCGACTCGGCCGCCGCCAACGCGGAGAACAACCACGACCTGATCGGCGACGAGATGCGGATCGCCTCGATCACGGTCGACGAGGGCCCGACCCTGAA
>CAZHLT010000003.1:0-5688 GCA_964533285.1 uncultured Conexibacteraceae bacterium
TGGCCCGGGACGGCTCTCGGACCGGCCGCAGGCGATACAGCCAGGTAGGCGAGTGAAGAGGGACACCCCACCCCTCCCACGACCACGCCCCGTCCCTCGGCCGTCCCTCGCCCACCCCCCGCCGTCCCCGGCCCCGCGCCCACGCCTGGCTTCTGCCAATGGGAGTAACGCCCCCCGCGGATTTTCGCCAGCCGTCTAAAGATCGCTGGCAGGGGCGTCCATACGGTGAAAGGCAAGCGGGGCGATGGCGCTCCGTGCTGTCCGTCCACTGTCCGAAGACCAGTGTCAACCGTCCAAGATCGCTCGCCGGGCGTCCCCCGGGGGGCAAGGAGGCACCCATGAAGAAGAAGTTGGGCCTTGCCGTGCTGTTCACGGCGTTGGCCGCCTTGGTCCTACCCGGGGCGGCCTCGGCCGCATCGCTGTCAGACACCCTCGCCGAAAAGACCTCAGAGCTGAACATGGTCTGGGTCGCCGTCGCCTGCGTCCTCGTCTTCCTGATGCAGGCCGGCTTCATGTTCCTCGAGATCGGCTTCTCGCGGCAGAAGAACGCGGGCACCGGCGTCGCCAAGATCCTCGTCAACTTCGCGATCGTGACGATCGCCTGGTGGGCGATCGGTTACGGGATCGCGGAAGGCGGCAACGGCGAAGAAGGGCTGCCCGGCAGCAAAATCTTCGGCGGCAGTGGCTTCTTCTTCCACTTCGACCAGGTGGTCGCCGGCGAAGCCGTGACCGGCGAAGCCGCGATGCTGATGCTCTACGGCCTCGCCTTCTGCGCGGTCTCGCTGGCGATCGTCTGGGGCACCACCTTGGAGCGGATCAAGTTCGGCGCCTATGTGATCTACGCGATCGTCTTCGGCGCGATCATCTACCCGCTGGTCGCCCACGCGGTCTGGGGCGGCGGCTTCCTCAGCGACATCGGCGGCAAGCCGGTGATGGACTTCGCCGGCTCCTCGGTCGTCCACCTCACCGGCGCGGTCGGCGCGCTCGCGGCGCTGCTCCTGCTCGGCCCGCGCATCGGCAAGTACGACGCGGCCGGCAAGCCGCGGGCGATACCCGGTCACTCGATGCCGTTGGTCGGCCTCGGCGTGATCATCCTCTGGATCGGTTGGTTCGGATTCAACGGAGGCTCGACCTTCGAAACGGGTGCCTCGTTCTTCGGCGAGGTCATGCTCAACACGCAGCTCGCCGCCGCCGCCGGCGTCATCGGCGCCTCGGTCGCGGTCTACCTGAAGAGCAAGGCGCTCGACGTCGGCATGGCCGGCAACGGCGCGATCGCCGGCCTCGTCGGCATCACCGCCCCGTCCGGCTTCGTCGAGTACTGGGCGGCGCCGATCATCGGCATCGTCGCCGGCTTCCTCGTCGTCTACGCGGTGCTGACGATCGACAGGTTCGTCGACGACCCGGTCGGCGCGCTCTCGGCCCACGGCCTCGCCGGGATCTGGGGCACGCTCGCGGTCGGCCTCTTCGCCTCGCCGCGGCTGATCGTCGAAGGCGCCGGGCCAGGCGTCTGGTACGGCATCTTCGGCGACGCCTCGCTCAGCTCGGCCTTCGGCCAGCTCGGCGTCCAGGGGCTCGCCGTCGCCTTCACCTTCGTCGTCGTATTCGCGATCTCGATCGTCACCTTCGCCATCATCAAGAGCACGATCGGGCTCCGGGTTCCGGCCGAGGAGGAGGACGCGGGCCTCGACATCAGCTCGCACGGCATGTACGGGTACCCGGAGGTGTTCATCCCGCAGCCGGAGTACTCGACCGGCCTGCCGGGCTCGGCGATCGGCGCCCCGGCGCCGGTCCCGGCCGCCACGCAAATGACCGCTACGGACACCCCCTAGGAGGCGAGAGCGCATGAAGAAGATCGAGGCGTTCATCCGTCACGAGGCGTTCGAGCCGATCCGGGCCGAGCTGCTCGACAAGGGATTCCCCTCCCTGTCGATCGTCGAGGCCAAGGGCTCGGGGCGCCAGAAGGGCATCGTCGAGCGCTACCGCGGCTCGACCCTGACCGTCAACGTGCGACCGAAGCTGAAGCTGGAGGTCGTGATCGAGGACAAAGACAAGGACGTGGTCGTCGAGACGATCCTCAAACACGCCCGCACGGGCGAGGTCGGCGACGGCAAGATCTTCGTCCTGCCGGTCGAGGAGGCGATCCGCATCCGCACCGGCGAGCACGGACAGGAGGTCCTGCAGCTCCACGAGGAGTCGGAGATCCCAGGTTAGGCACACGCTTGTCCACGGGGGCGGTTAGCCTCGCCCCCGTGGACGAGCGCATCTCCCTCAGCGAGGCGGCCCGCCGCTCCGGCGTGCCGGCCAGCACCCTGAAGCGCTGGGCGGAGGAGAAGATCGTCCCCGTCCGCCGCGGTCGCTGGACCGCCACCGCCGCGGCCCAGGCCCGGGTCGTGGCGCGGATGCGGGACCGCGGCTACTCGCTCGAGGACCTGCGCAAGGCCGGGCGCGAGGGCCGGCTCGCCTTCGGCTTCGCCGAAGAGCTGTTCGCCCAGGACGAGGGCGAGGTGACGGTGCCGATGATCGCCGCCGAAACCGGGCTCGAGGAGGAGCTGATCGAACGCATCCTGGTGATGCTGGGAACGCCGCAGGGCCGCCAGCGCAACCTCACCGCCCAGGACGCGGTGGCGCTGCGTCACTGCGCCCGGATCATCGCCGCCGGCCTGCCGCTGGTCGCCTTCCTGCAGCTGGTCCGCGTCTACGTGCAGTCGCTGCGCCGGATCGCCGACGCCGAGGTCCGCCTCTTCCACCTCTACGTCCACGAGCCGCTGATCCGCGACGGCGTCCCCGAGCTGCAGATGGCGGAGGAGCTGGGCGACCTCGCCGCCGACATCCTGCCGCTGGCGGCGCCGCTGACCGAGTACCTGCACAACCGCTACCTGCGCTTCTACATCGAGCAGGACGTGGTCGGCCACATGGAGTCCGAAATCGGCCTCGACACGACCGAGCTCGAGCTCGGCCAGATCGTCGTCGCGCTCTGCTTCATCGACCTCACCGGCTTCACCCGCTACACCGAGGAGGAGGGCGACATCGAGGCGCTCGACGTGGTCGAGAACTTCATCGCCACGATCGAGGAAACGCTGCCGCCGGAGGCGACGATCGTGAAGACGATCGGCGACGAGGTGATGGTCGTCTCGCCCGAGCCGGGCGGCCTCACCCAGTGGGCGGTCGACCTGATCGACCGCTTCCCGCAGCGGCCGCAGCCGCGGGTCGGGATCCACTGCGGCGCCGCCGTCTACCGCGACGGCGACTACTTCGGCAGCCAGGTCAACCTCGCCCACCGGGTCGTCAACCGCGCCCTCGCCGGCGAGGTGCTGGTCACCGACCGGGTGACCGAGGCGATCGCCGCCAACGAGGCGCTGACCTTCCAGCCGATCGGCCAGGTGGCGTTGAAGGGGTTCCCGGTGCCGACCGACCTCTTCCTCGTCCGCGCCGCGGCCTGAGCCGCCGGCGCCGCGACGCGCAAGACTGGTGCGCGTGGACTCCGACCCGCTGCTGGCGCGCCTCCTGGACGACGGCCTGCTCGAGCCCGAGCGGCCGCTCGTGGTGATGCTCTCCGGCGGCCGCGACTCGGTCTGCATGCTCGACCTCGCCGTCCGCAGCCGCGCCGCGCCCGGCCGGGCGCTCGCCCTCCATGTCAACTACGGCCTGCGCGACGACGCCGCCGAGGACGAGCGCTTCTGCGCCGAGCTCTGC
The DNA here is from genome assembly GCA_964533285.1 of uncultured Conexibacteraceae bacterium. Lineage (GTDB taxonomy): Bacteria > Actinomycetota > Thermoleophilia > Solirubrobacterales > 70-9 > VAYN01. The sequence continues at coordinate 3,694 of CAZHLT010000003.1, forward strand.
GACTCGCTCGGCGTCGAGCTGAGCGTGCGGCGGCCGCGGCGGCCGGAGGGCCCGGGCAACCTGCAGGCCTGGGCGCGCGACGCCCGTTACGAGGCGGCGGCGCGGCTCGCGCTGCCGCTGCGGGCGCTGGTCGTCACCGGCCACACCGCCGACGACCAGGTCGAGACGATCCTCTACCGGCTCGCCTCCTCGCCGAGCCGGCGGGCGCTGCTGGGGATGAAGCCGCGCGACGGCATCCTCGCCCGGCCACTGCTGGGGACGACCCGCGAGGAGGTGACCGCCTACTGCGAGCGGCGCGGGCTCGGCTGGCGCGAGGACGCGAGCAACGCCGAGCCGGCCTTCGCCCGCAACCGGATCCGCGCCGGGCTGCTGCCGGAGCTGAGCAAGGCGCACCCGGCGGCGGCGGCCAACGTCCTGCGCACCGCCGAGCTGCTGCGCGAGGAGGCCGAGCTGCTCGACGCCCTGGTCGCCGCCGAGCTGGCGGTCGACAACGGGGTGGGGCGGGGGCGGATCCGGATCCAGCGGCTGCGCGAGCTGCACCCGGCGCTGCGCCGGCTGGTCGTCCAGCAGCTCGCCGACGCCGCCGCCGGCCGGCCGGTGCCCGGCGCCGCCCGCCACGCCGAGGAGGTGGCGGGCCTCTCCCGCGGCGGCTCGATGCTCGACCTCGGCGGCGGCGTCCGCGCCGTGCTCGAGCGGGGCGTCGTCCGCGCCGAGCGCCCCTGAGCCGGGCTCTCCGCTCCCGACCCCGCGTCTATCTAGACTGCCGCCAAGTGAACGCGGACGCGATCGGCGAGACCCTCGTCTCCAGAGAGGACCTGCAGCGCCGCGTCGCGGAGCTGGGGCAGGAGATCAGCCGCGACTACGAGGGCCGCGACCTCTTCATGGTCGGCGTCCTCAAGGGCGCCGTGCTCTTCCTCGCCGACCTGATGCGCAGCGTCACCGTCCCCTGCGAGATCGACTTCATGGCGGTCTCCAGCTACGGCTCGCAGACCGCCTCCTCCGGCGTCGTCCGCATCCTCAAGGACCTCGATGCGCCGATCGAGGGTCGCCACGTGCTGATCGTCGAGGACATCATCGACTCCGGCCTCACCCTGCAGTACCTGATGCGCAACCTGCGCGCCCGCAACCCGGCCTCGCTGGAGGTATGCGCGCTGCTGACCAAGCCCGAGCGGCTCCGCGTCGACCTCTCGCCGCGCTACGTCGGCTTCGAGATCCCCAACCGTTTCGCGGTCGGCTACGGGCTCGACCACGCCCAGCGCCACCGCAACCTCGATTACGTCGCCGCGTTGGCCGAATAGACGGCCAAACCGCCCTGGTACGCTGATTTATTCCCTTGAGGCGTTTCTTCAAAAGTGCAGCATTTCCGATCCTGCTGGTGGTCATCCTGGCCTTCGTCGCCCAGCGCTGGATCAGCAGCCCGGACGGCACCAAGGCGCCGTCCTACACCGCCCTGGTCAAGGAAGGCGGGCTGATCGAACAGGGCAAGATCGAAAAGCTCTCGATCAACGTCAAGGACTCGACCCTCGACGTCACCAAGACCAACGGCGAAAGCTTCTCCACCGGCTACCAGCCGATGGCCGAAGAACAGCTCCTCAAACGGCTCGAAGCCGAACCGAACACCGAGGTCACGGTCCACGGCACCGGCGGCTCGAGCATCCTCTCGCTGCTCACCTACATCCTGCCCTTCGTCCTCTTCTTCGGCTTCTGGATCTTCCTGATGAACCAGATGCAGGGCGGCGGCAGCCGGGTGATGAACTTCGGCAAATCGAAAGCGAAGCGGATGTCGGTCGACGCGCCGAAAATCACCTTCCGCGACGTCGCCGGCGTTGACGAGGCGGTGCAGGAGCTCGAGGAGATCAAGGAATTCCTCGAGAACCCGAAGAAGTTCCAGGCGCTCGGCGCCCGGATCCCGAAGGGCGTCCTGCTCTACGGCCCGCCCGGCACCGGCAAGACGCTGCTCGCCCGCGCCGTCGCCGGCGAGGCCGGCGTCCCGTT
>CAZHLT010000004.1:0-9448 GCA_964533285.1 uncultured Conexibacteraceae bacterium
CGTCGCCCGCGCCCGGTGCCAGGCGCGCCGGTCGGGGTCGCGGTCGACCGCGGTCGCCTCGGCCAGCGCGGCGTGGGCGACCCGGCGCTGCTCCGGCGAAGCCGCACGGTAGACGGCGGACCGCACCAGCGGATGGCGGAAGCCAACCCGGGCGCCGACGACGAGCGCCCCGGCCTGGTCGGCGAGGTCGAAGTTGTCGGTGCCCAGGCCCAGCCTCTCGCTGGCCCGCCACAGCAGCTCGGGGTCGCCGGTCGGGTCGGCCGCCGCCAGCAGCAGCAGCTGCCGGGCCGGCGCCGGCAGCGGCTCGAGCTGGGCGATCAAGCTCTGCTCGATCCGACTCTCCAGCGGGATCGCGCTGCTCACCGAGAACCCGCCGGCGATCTCGGCCGGGCTCAGCGCCCGCGGCAGCTCCTGCAGCGCCAGCGGGTTGCCGCGCGCCTCCTCGACCAGCTGGTCGCGCACCCGCTGGTCGATCGCGCCGGGGAGCGCGAGACCGAACAGCTCCCGCGCGTCGTCGTCCCCGAGCCCCTCGACGACCAGCCGCGGCAGGTCGGCGAATGCGCCGTCGACCGTGCGCATCGCCAGCAGCATGGCGATCCCCTCGGCGTCGAGGCGGCGACTGACGAAGGAGAGCGCCCGCGCCGAGGCCTCGTCCAACCACTGCGCGTCGTCGACGACGCAGAGGAGAGCCCGGTCCTCGGCGACCTCGGTGAGCAGCCCGAGCACGGCCAGCCCGACGAGGAACGGGTTGGGGGCGGATGCGTCGCGCAGGCCGAACGCCGCCTCGAGCGCCTCGCGCTGCGGCCCCGCCAGCGACCCGACCGAGCCCACCATCTGCCCGCAGAGCTGCTGCAGACCGGCGTAGGCCAGCTCCATCTCCGACTCCGAGGCGACGATGCGCTCGACCCGCACGCTCCTCGCGGCGCGCGCCGCCGTGCGGTCCAGCAGGGCGGTCTTGCCGATGCCGGCCTCACCGGAGACGACCAGCACGCCGCTGCGGCCGGCGCGGGCGCGGCTCACCAGGCCGTCGAGCTCCTCCAGCTCGCGGGCACGCCCCCGCAGCGGCGCCTCCGTCGCGGTCACGGCGTCAGCTTCGCTGGACGAGCGCATGGCCTTTCTCAGCCCAAGCCTAGCCGGGCTGTGGGAGCGCGCGGGAGGGCGGCGCGGCCCCGGAGCGCGAAGCGCCCCAGGGCCGCCGGCTCCGTCTACGACCATCGTCCCGAGAGCGGGCCGAGGGCTCCAGCGCCCAGGGATCCTCGCCCCGGGTCCTCATCAGTCCGTCCCCAGGGCCCGGCGCAGGACGGCGATCGCCTGGGCGATCGCGGCCCGCGTCGCGTGGGTCTCGCTGAGCGGGTTGAGCATCATGAAGTCGTGCGTGATGCCGTCGTAGCGGACGGTGGTCACGTCGACCCCGGCGGCCCGCAGCCGCGCCGCGTAGGCCTCGCCCTCGTCGCGCAGGACGTCGGCCTCATCGACGACCAGGAAGGCCGGCGGCAAACCGGCCAGCTGCTCGTCGCTGGCACGCAGCGGCGAAGCGCAGGGCTCCGAGCGCCGCTCGATGTCCGGTGCGTAGGCATCCCAGAACCAGGCCATCGCCTTCGCCGTGAGGAAGTGGCCCTCGGCGAACTGCTCGTAGGAGCGGCTGTCCATCGCGGCGCTGGTCACCGGGTAGTACATCGAGTGGTGGACGAACTCGACGTCGCCGCGCTCCTGCGCCATCAGCGTCAGCGCCGCGCTCATCCCGCCGCCGACCGAGTCGCCGGCGACCGCGAGGCGCTCGGGACGGAGGTTGTAGGTGCTGCCCTCGCGCCCGATCCACTGGGCGACCGCGTAGCCCTGCTCGATCGCGACCGGGTAACGGGCCTCCGGCGAGCGGTCGTACTCGACGAAGACAACGGCCGCGCCGACCCCGACCGCCAGCTCGCGGACGAGACGATCGTGGGTGGCGGCGTTGCCGAGCACCCAGCCGCCGCCGTGCATGTAGAGGATCGCCGGCAACGGCTTGATCACGTCGGGCGGGCGGACGATCCGGACGGGGACGTCGCCGACCGCGGCCGGCACCGTGACCCACTCCTCCTCGATCGCCGGCTTCTCGATCGGCGCCGCCTGCACGTCGTCGAGCACCGCCCGCGCTTCGGTCGGGGTCATTTCGTAGAGGAACGGGGGCGCCGCGGTCGCCTCGACGAACTGCTGCGCAGCCGGCTCGAGCACGACCGAGGCGGTCTTCATGGGTGACATGACTGCTCCTTTCATCGGGTTCAGGTGACGCCGTCAGGCTCGCCCAGGGGCGCGACGGTCGCATCGGCCAGCACGCCAGCCCACTGGCCAGTCGGTCGGGGTGGCGCGACTGGCCACCCCTACCGGCGTCCTGGCCGATGCGAGCACGAGCCACCCGGGCGAGGCTCGACCCATGCCCCATCCGGGGTTGCCCCGCCCCTCGAACGAAAGGCAACGATGAAGATCGTGGTAATCGGCGGCACCGGGCTGATCGGCTCGAAGCTCGTCGCGAAGCTCGACGAAGACGGTCACGAAGCGGTGCCGGCCTCGCCGGAGTCCGGCGTCGACACGATCACCGGCGACGGGCTGAAGGAGGCGCTCGCCGGCGCCGACGTTGCGATCGACGCCGCCAACGCCCCGGCCTGGGACGACGCGGCCGTGCTCGAGTTCTTCGAGAGCTCGTCGCGCAACCTGACCGCGGCCGCGGCGCAGGCCGGCGTCAAGCACTACGTCGCGATGTCGATCGTCGGCGCCGACCGCCTCCCCGGCTCCGGCTACCTGCGCGCCAAGGTCGCCCAGGAGGCCGTCGTCGAAGGCGCGGCGGTCCCGTTCACGATCGTCCGCGCCACGCAGTTCTTCGAGTTCATCGAGCGGATCGCCGACTCGAGCACCAGCGGCACCGAGGTCCACCTGCCGCCGGCCCGGTTCCAGCCGGCGGCGGTCGCCGAGCTGGCCGCCGCCGTGGCCGAGGTCGCCGAGGGGGCGGCGACGAACGGGGTCGTCGAGGTGGCCGGACCCGAGCCGCTCCGCTTGGACGAGGCCGTGACCCGCTTCCTCGCCGCCAGGGGAGACGCCCGCACGGTCGTCAGCGACCCGCACGCCGAGTACTTCGGGACCGTGCTCGAAATCGAGTCGCTGCTCCCGGGAGACAACCCCCGCCTCACCCCCACCCGCTTCGTCGACTGGCTCGGATAGCGATAGCCGAGCACGAGCAATCAACCCGAAAGGAAACGCCATGAAACCCACGATCATCCTCGTCCACGGTGCCTTCGCCGAGTCGGCGAGCTGGGACCGTGTCATCGACCCGCTGCTGAACGCGGGCCATCCGGTAATCGCCGCCGCCAACCCGCTGCGCGGCGTCGCCGCCGACGCCGCGGCTGTCGACGACCTGGTCCGCACGGTCGAGGGACCGGTGGTCCTCGTCGGCCACTCCTACGGCGGCATGGTGATCTCCAACGTCGACCCCGAGGCGGGCGAGATCGTCGGCCTCGTCTACGTCGCCGCCTTCGCGCCGGAACTGGGCGAGGACTGCATCTCGCTGTCCGGCCGCTTCCCGGGCAGCACGCTGGGGGAAGCCCTGCAGCCGATCCCGCACGGCGACGGAAGCACCGACCTGGCAATCGTCCAGGAGCGCTTCCACGACCAGTTCGCGGCCGACCTGCCGGCGGCCGTCGCCCGGCGGATGGCGTGCGCGCAGCGGCCGGTCACCCAGGAGGCGCTGTCGGAGGGCTCGGGCGAGCCGCGGTGGAAGGAGCTGCCGTCCTGGTTCCTGTTCGGCGAGGAGGACCGCAACATCCCGGCCGCGCTGCAGCGCTTCATGGCTGACCGGGCCGGCGCCCGCAGGGCGATCGCGATCGAGGGCGCCTCGCACGCGATCTCCGTCTCCCAGCCGGAGGCGACGGCGACCCTGGTCCTCGAGGCGGCAGCCGCGCCGGTGGCCGCCTGACCCGCCGCCCCGAGTGCCGGCCGGCGTGCCGAAGCGCCGGCCGGCACTCCCGATCGACACGAAAAGGAGCCCAACGATGCACACGATAAGAGTCGAGTCCCTCAGCCCCGAAGAGGCGGACCACGGCGTCACCGAGCTCTGGGCGGACGGCGTCCTGATCGCTTACACGATCTACGACGACGGCGACCTGATGCTGCGGATCGAGCCGAGCCACGACGGCGGCCCGGTGGTGGTCGGCGTGCGGGGCCTGGCCGACGCCCTCGCCGAGGTCGACCGGCTCCTCGCCCTCCACTGAGGGCGAGGAGCAGGGCCGATGCGCACCCGCCTCCACGAAGGCCGAACGCCGGCCGTGAGACATCTCCGCCCACGCGACGGGAGCGGGCCGCAGCCGACGACCACCGTCGAGCTGTTCTTCGACCTCGTCTACGTCTTCGCGATCACCCAGCTCTCGCACCTGCTCCTCGACCACCTCTCGGCGGCGGGCGCGGCCCGGGCCGGGTTCCTCCTCGTCGTCGTCTGGTGGGCGTGGATCTACACGACCTGGATGACCAACTGGTTCGACCCGACCTCGCCCACCGTCCGCACCGTCCTCACCGGAACGATGCTCGCCAGCCTGCTGCTGGCGGCGTCGCTGCCGCAGGCGTTCGGCGAGAACGGCCTCCTGTTCGCCGCCAGCTACGCGGCGCTCCAGGTCGGCCGGAACCTCGCCGCGGTGTCCCTGCTCGAGGCCCGCCACCGGCTGCGCGACGTGTACGAGCGGGTGCTGCTGTGGAGCATCGCCTCGGCCGCGCTGTGGCTGGCCGGCGCGGCCCTCGACGGCGACCACCGGCTGGCGCTCTGGATCCCTGCGCTCGCCCTCGACCTCCTTGCCCCGGTGGGCGGCTACTGGCTCCCCGGCCGTGGCCGGGCGGCGACCTCCGACTACGACATCGAGGGCGGCCACTTCACCGAGCGCTGCCAGCTCTTCGTCCTCATCGCCCTCGGCGAGTCGATAGTCCTCGCCGGCGCCACCGCGGCGGACGACGGCCTGACCCCGACGATCGTCATCTCTCTCGTCGTCGCCTTCCTCGAGACGGTGGCGCTGTGGTGGCTCTACTTCGGCACCCCTTCGGAGCACCTGCGCGCCGCGGTCATCGCCAGCAACGACCCGGGCCGCCTCGCCCGCGACGCCTACACCTACGTTCACGTCCTGATCGTCGCCGGGATCGTCGCCACCGCGGCGGCCAATAACCTCCTGCTTGCCGAGCCGCACGAGCCCCGACACGGCGCCGGCCTGGCGGTCCTCCTCGGCGGCCCCGCCCTCTTCCTGCTGGGCGCCACCCTCTTCCAGTGGATGACCACCGGACGCGCCAGCTGGGACCGCCTCGCCGCCGTCGCCCTGATCGCCGCCCTCCTGCCACTCGCCCCCCACCTCTCGGTTCTCGCGCTGGCCATCGCCATCACGACCCTGCTGACCGCCCTCGCGATCTGGGAGCTGAGCCCTGGACTCAGCACCCCCTCGATACCGCGGAGACAGCCACCGCGGACCCCACCTCGAGCCCCTTCTGCGATCAGAGCCAGAGCGCGCTGACGGTGGCGCGGGCGTCACGCATGCAAGGCGACTCGCGCACTGTGGAATATGCGGGCCTAGATAACGAGGGCAGCACGAACCTTCCCGGCGAAGCTCTTTGCCCCGGCACGATCGATCGCGGCCAAGAGCTCGTCGATGGGTCGTCCCCCCGCCCAGTCGGCGGCCTGCCGCTCGAGGAGATCGAGAAACCCTTCAGGGCTGTCGTCGAAAGCCATTGCGAGGAACGGATCCGGAGCAGTGACCTCGATGCCGTGCCCCCGTAGCGCCGCATGAAGGTAGCCGCGGTCGTGCGTGAAGAGGTAGCTGGCGCCCGAGGCAATTGCCAGACGGCAGACATGATGGTCGCCTGGATCATCAGTGAGCGCGTCGAGGTCGACGCTCTCCGCCGCACCGGCGAGGTCCTCCTCGCCGTCGGGAAAGTTCTGCGGCAGGTAGCCGACCCAGCGCGTCGCGGCCTGCTCGGAGAGAGACTTCTTCTCGATAAGCGATCTCCTCGCCTCAGCCAGTAGCTCTTGGCTCCAGGCGAGCTCGAGCAACCCGAGGCGCTTGGCTACACGCCCCATCAGCTCGTGCAGAACGCGCGAAAAGATGATGTCGCTGTCGAGGACGGCGCGCGGCGGACCCGTGCGGCTCACTCAGCCGGGGCACCCATCGCGTCAAGATCGCGGGACCACTCGGCCGTAAGGCGGTCGCTCTCGGCGCGGCGCTCCTCGAGGGCAAGCACCGACGACAGCGGGATCTTCCAGTAGGTCGAGCCCGGAAGCTTGCGCGCCTCGAGCTCGCCGTAATCGATCAGGCGCCTGACATGCTGGCGCGAGAAGCCGAGCCGCCGAGCCGCCTGCTGCGGCGACAGCAACTCCTGCTCCTCGGCCACGGTCACCGCGACCTGCTTGCCTTCGCGCAACAGCTTGTCGACCTCCTCGGCAACCGAGGCAGCCTTATCGCCGGCAGTGGGGTCCAGATGCAGCGTCTTCATCGCGTGCGACGATAACAGATAAACCTGTCCTACCTGCACATAAGAGCGCGCCCCAGCGCGCCGCGTCTCACCAGCTGGCCTTCACCGATCGGGCTCAGCTTCAGCGTCTTCCCGAGCCCGCCTGACGGCTGCGCCTCTCATCTGCCCGCGGCGAGCAGCGCCCCCGGTTCGGGTTCGGAATCGACGGCAGCAAGGCCGTGACCGGCTTCGACGCGAAGTACGTCGTCTTCAGGGACGAGTTCCGCGAATGGACGTTCGTGACCGGCCGGCTCGCGAGGCCTCGCCCTACAGCCGCCGGCCTTCGACGAACGCCGCTTGGACCGGGAAGTCCTCGAGACGCTCGGGATCGGGCAGGCCGTGGCGGCGGAACAGGGCGCGGATGCGGTCGTCCGCGGCGAATGCCTCGAACGCCGCGCGCGAGGGGCAGGTGTCGACGAGGACGATGCCGTCGTCGCCGCGCAGACAGAGGTGCAGGCGCATGTTGGCCGTCGGCATCTCGGCGAGCATCGCCTCGTAGCGGCGCGCGAGATCGTCGGGGTCGCCGCCGAATCGCCAGATCGAGGCGTGCATCAGGACGCGGTCCAGTGGGTTCGCACGTAGGGCCGGCGGAATCCCAGCCTGGCGAAATGCCCGTAGGCCGGCGTGTCCATCTGCCGCGACGGCGCCTCGATGTCGGCGATGAAGTCGCGGGCGCCGGCGCGGAGGCCTTCGGCGACGATCCGGGCGCAGAGCACGGCGTCGACCTCGTAGTCCTCGGTCGTGATCCCGGGCACCGGTCCCTCCATCCCGAGCCAGGCCAGGCCGTCGGCCCCGATGAACATGCCGCGGGCGCCGACGATCTCCCCGCCCTCGCGAGCCACGTATTGGCTCCAGCCCGAACGCCCGATCAGCTGCGGCAGCCAGGGACCCGTGTCGAGGCCGTAGACCCGCTGGAGAAACTGCGACCACTCCCCTGCGCTCTCGCCGGCGACACGCTCGACGACGATCTCGCGCTCGCCCGGACCTGACCCGGCGGCGATCGGCTCGCCGCCGCGGACGATCCGATCCTGGGCATCGAACGGCGCCAAGCCGCGGTCCGTGAGCCAGGCCTCGTAGCCGTTGGGAGCGCAGTGAGGGAGCGACTGGACGAGGAACATCTCGATCCCGTGCTCGCGCCAGAGGGCGAGCACCGCGTCGATCGTCGCCTCGCTCGCGGGCTCGGTCACGCCGAGGCCGATCGCGCGACTGAAGTAGCGCCTGCCGGTCGCTCCCCAGTGCAGGACCAGCGCGCCGCCGACCTCGCGCCAGCCGAGGTCGACCTGCGCCGCCCACCGGGGTGGCGCCGCGGCGTAGAGATCGGCCCAGGCCCGCGCCTCCGCCGCCTCGATCGCCGCCGCGGCCGCCCGGCCGACCGGGGTCGTCTCGATTGCTCCGGCTGCCGCCCCTCGCATCGTCAGCCGCCCTGCATCGCCGCGAGGTTTCGCTCCAGGACCTCGAGGGTCTGGGCGTACTCCGCCGCGGTGCTGAACTCGACGCCTTCGGTGCCCGCCTCGACCACGGGTACATGGCCCGGGGGCGCGTAGTAGGCGTCGCCGGCCTCGTAGATCTCCTCGTGATCGGCGTACTTGAAGGTCACCCTGCCCTTGAAGACATAGCCCCAGTGGGCTGCCTGGCAACGATCGTCGGGTAGCCCCCTGAAGAGCGGCGTCGCATCGCCCGCCTCGTGGAAGGTGGAGAAGGCGACGACGAACTCGCCGAAGTCCTCCGCGCGGGTCTCCATCGGCCCGACGATCGCGACGTTGGACGCGGTCTCCTTGGACACCTTGGGCATCTGATCCTCCTTTAGACGCTGCGTCTAGATACGGAGTCTGAACTTAGCATCTCGACAGGCACACTGTCTAGACTCTATGTTTGATGTCGACCGTTCGCGCCTACCGAGCCCGCAACCGCCAGGCTGGCGAGAAGACCCAGCGACGGATCAAGGCCGCCGTCCGCGAGCTGCTCGAGGAGGGCTCGTTCCACGAGTCGACGATGGAGGAGGTCGCCGCGCGCGCCGGCGTCTCCCGCGCGACCGTCTACCAGCACTTCCACTCGCGCCTGGACCTCGTTGACGCGATCTGCGACACGTTCGCCGAGAACCCGGCGCTGACCGAGCTGCGCGGGACGGTCGAGCTGCCCGATCCGAGGGAGGCGCTGGCCGAGACGATCCGCTTGACGGTCCGGTTCTGGGCCAGCGAAGACGCGGTCCTGCGCGAGCTCTACGGCGTTGCCGCGATCGATCCCGCCGCCCGCGACCTGGTCGCCCGCCAGCGCGCCGACCGCCGCGGCGAGATGGCGAAGCTGGCCCGACATCTCGACGCCCACGCGGCGCTGCGCCCCGGCACCGACGAGGCGGCCGCGCTGGCGAGCCTGATGGTGTTGACGAGCTACTCCGCGTTCCGCGAGCTCCGCGAGGAGGGCCTGGACGAGGGGGCGATCGCCAGCGCTCTGCAGCGAAGCGCCGGGCAGCTGCTGCTGGGCTGAGCCGGCAGGCGTCTATAGGTGGACGATCACCGCCGCCCGAAGTCCGTCGGTGCGCCCGCGACGCAACCTAGCATCCGGTTCCGTCAGGCCCGACGCGAACCGCAGGCTCAGCGGCTCGTCGTGGAAGATTGTCCGCCCTCCCACCCGGTGAATCTTCCGCGACGGCGGATTGGTTCGGCAGAGGGCGCCGCGCACGCGGGCTTCGCCAATCCCTCCTAGTCGAGCATGAACCAGCCGCGGACTTCGGCCTCGTGGTCGATGTAGGGGGTCCCCGATACGTCAACCACCGCCTTCTCGATCCGGCCGCCGCTGAAGTGGAACGGCGAGGTGTAGTCCGGCGTCACCGGCGAGGCGCTGTCGCGGCCGACGCAGAGTCCGTCGCCGACCAGGCAGAAGACACCCGGCTGAGTGACGATCTCGCCGCTGCCGACCTCGTGGTCGTCGACATAGAGCCTCA
>CAZHLT010000005.1:0-12774 GCA_964533285.1 uncultured Conexibacteraceae bacterium
AGGCGCTGTTCGAGCGCTTCGACCGCGGCGGCGCGATCGTCAACATCACCTCGCTCGAGGAGAAGCTGCCGATCGCCCTCTTCCAGCCGCGGACGACGCCGATCTACGCGGCGAGCAAAGCCGGGCTCGGACTGCTGACGAAATCGCTGACGCCGGTGCTCGGCAGCCGCGGCATCCGCGTCAACTCGATCGGCCCCGGCTACACCCACACGCCGCTTTCGGCGCCGCTGCGCGAGGCGGCCGAACCGTGGACCGCGGCGCAGACGCCGCTCGGCCGCTGGGCGCAGCCGGAGGACATCGCCGACGTCGTCCTCTTCCTGCTCGGCGACGACGCGCGCTTCGTCACCGGCACCTCGACCAAAGTCGACGGCGGCATCGCCCTCGGTCCCCAGCGGGTGTCCTGAGCGGCGCGGCGAGCCCCGCGTAGTGGGGCAAAAGTACTGATTGACCGGTCGAGACCGGCGAAGCCAAGCGCGACCAGCTCTGCGCGCAGCTCCGGGAAATGCTGATCGAAGAAGAAGGCCTGCGGGTGACCAACTGCCAGCCGCCGCGTCCGAGCGCGGCACGGTGAGCCTTGACAGAGCCCCCGACGCGGGGGTATGTTCTGTTAATGAAAACAGCCGTGCAAAATCGTTCGCATTTCATCAACGGGCGGCTGTCGTCTGTCGGTTCCCGCGGGCGCCGGGAAAAGCGCTGCCGGGTTCCTTCGTTTTCCGCAATCCGGCCTGCTGAATAGGCCAATAGCCCTAGTCGGCGGGCACGACCTTCGGGCGTGGAGGTCGAATCCTAAAAAATAATAGATATCAGTTAGACCATTATCAGTACGGCCCCCGAAGGCCGGCAGAGGATGAGCCCACCACGCTCCCCCCTCATGGAGAGCCGGCCTGCGGGACAACGAAGAGGAGAGAACATGGTCAACCGAATGCGGCGGTCGCCGCGTAGCGGTCTCGCCGCCTTGGCGGCGGCACTCGTAGTCGTGTCGGTCGCGGTCGCGGGCTGTGGGGGCGGCTCGGGCGCGAGCAGCGGCGGCTCGGGCGAAGAAGCGGCGCCGAGCAAGGGGGGGACCCTGCAGATCGCCGACACCTCCGAAGCGATCACGCTCGACCCCACCACGGCGATCGACAACCCGTCGATCCACGTCCTGACCCAGATCATGGAGCCGCTGTTCAAGGCCAACGCCGACGGCAAGATCGAACCCTGGCTGGTCACCGGCAGCAAGCAGTCAGCCGACCACCGCACCTGGACCTTCACGCTGCGGCCGGGGGTGAAGTTCTCCAACGGGCAGCCGCTGACCGCCGAAGACGTCGTCTTCAGCCTCGACGCGGCCCGCAAGAGCGCCAACTGGACCTCGATGTACGAAGCGATCGCCAGCGTCAAGGCGAGCTCGAAGTCGACTGTGGTCGTGACCACCGAAAAGGTCGTCGTCGGGCTGCCGGCGGAGCTCTCGCTGTTCGCCTCGGCGATCGTCCCCAAGGACTACGCGGGGATGACGCAGAAGGAATTCGGCCAGCACCCGATCGGCACCGGTCCCTTCGAGCTCGCCTCTTGGAACCGCGGCCAGTCGCTGACCCTCGCCCCCAACCCGAGCTACTGGCGCGAGGGGGAGCCGTACCTGAGCCAGGTCGTCTTCGACTCGGTGCCCGACGTCAACAGCCGCACCACCCAGCTGCGCAGCGGCGAACTCGACGTCATGGCCTCGCCCGACTGGTCCCAGCTGAAGGGACTGGAATCGACGCCGGACCTGCACCTCGGCGTCTACGCGCTGGGCTACCTCGACTTCATCGCGCTGAACCAGCGGACGCCGCTGTTCAAGGACAAGCGGGTGCGCGAAGCGGTCAACCTCTCCCTCGACCGCGACGGGATCCTGGAGGCGGCGCTGCACGGGTACGGCGAAACCGCCGGGCCCTGGATCCAGCCGCCGATCGAATTCCACGACGACAGCATCGAGCCCGTCCCCCAGGACGTCGCCAAGGCGAAGGCGCTGCTGGCGGAAGCGGCCAAGGACACCGGCGTGCAGCCGAAGCTGACGCTGCTGTTCTTCTCCGGCGACACCTACTACAACACGGTCGCCCAGGTCGTCCAGCAGGACCTCGAAGCGGTCGGCTTCAACGTCGACCTCCAGGCGCTCGACGAATCGACGGTGATCTCGCAGATCTCGGCGGGCAAGTACGACGCCGTGCTCCTCTACTACAGCTCCGACATCGTCGATCCCTCCGAGGGCGGCTCGATCTACGTCGGCACCGAAGCCGCCTTCACCGGCGGCCCCACCGAGGCGGTCGAGAAGCTGACCGCCGAAGCCGGCTCCGAGCTCGACGAAGGCAAGCGCCGCCAGCTGTACTACGACGTGCAGCGGGAGATCGCCGACGAACAGGGCGTGGTCACCTACGACTACCGGCCGTTCGTCTGGGCGATGCAGGGCAAGGTGACCGGGTTCCAGGTCAACGCGACCGGCATCCCCTGGCTCGGCGAAACCGGGTTCTCGGAATAGGCGGCCGAATCGCCCACCACCACCCCCACCACGACCACCACCACCAACAGCAGCAGCAGACGACCCAGCCCCGCCCCCTCGCCCGCCGCGGCCGAGGGGGCGGGGGCTCCCAGCAGAGAGAGGACCGCATGAGCGCACAGGACCCGACCCAGCTTCCCTTCGGCCTCGCCCTGCCGGCGCAGCCCCCGCGGCGCTGGCTCGAGCCCCAGCTGCACCCCGACCTCAGCGCGCCGCGCACGATCGAGGTCGACATCCCGATGCGCGACGGCGCCCTGCTCGCCGCCGACGTCCACCTGCCGGCGGCCGCACGGCTGCCGGCGCCGGCGGTCGCGATCGGCACCCCCTACGACAAGTCCTCGCCGTTCGAGAACGGCCACGCCTACCGCGACGCCGGCTACGTCGCGGTCGTCTACGACTGCCGCGGCCGCGGCAAATCGGAGGGCGAGTGGCACGCCTTCGCCGAGCACGATGGGCCCGACGGGCACGACGTCGTCGAGTGGATCGCCAGCCAGGCCTGGTGCGACGGTGCCGTCGGCGTCTCCGGGATCAGCTACCTGGGCTGGGTGGTGTGGGCGACGATGGCCGAGCGCCCGCCGCATCTGAGGGCCGCGGTCTCGACCGCCGCCGCCGGCCGCTGGCAGGAGGAGATCCCCTACACCTTCGGCTGCCTGCAGCTCTACTTCGCCCACTGGCACTCGCTCACCCGCCGTCGCATCACCGATGCGAGCAAGCCGATGGAGTCGCTGGCGACGCTGCCCTTCGCCGCGATCGGCGAGCAGCTGGAGCTGGCCGGGCCGGGCTGGCGCGAGCTGCTCGAGCACGAGGCGCTCGACGAGATGTGGCGCTCGCGGCGCTGGGACGGCGAGTACGACTTCGACGTTCCGACCCTGCACGTCAGCGGCTGGCACGACCGCGAGGACATCCAGGGCGCCTTCCACCATTACGAGCAGATGCTCGCCTGCTCGCCGGCGCGGGACGACCAGTACCTGCTCGTCGGCCCCTGGAGCCACGTCGAAACCCGCTTCCCGAATGACTCCTACGACGGCGTCCCCTACCCGGGCGGCGCCGTCGACATGGACGCGATCCACGTCCGCTTCTTCGACCGCTTCCTCAGGGGCGAGGACAACGGCGTCGATGCCGAGCCGCGGGTGCGGATCTACGACACCGGCGCGGGGCGCTGGCAGGTGCGCGAGAGCTGGCAGGGCGGGACCGGCGAGCGCGAGCTGTTCCTCGCCGCCGGCGGCGGCCTCGCCGGGTCGGCGGGGGAGGACGGCAGCGACAGCTACCGCTACCAGCCGGCGCAGCCCAACGGCATCCCCTTCGACGTCGAGGCGTTCATCTGGGAGCCGACCCTCGACCTGGCCGGGCTCGAAGCCCAGGACGGCGTCCTCGCCTGGACCGGCGAGCCGCTGGCCGCGGACCTCACCCTGCACGGTTGGAGCGAGCTCGAGCTCTGGGCCGAGAGCGACCGCGAGGACACCGAGTTCCACCTCAAGCTGGCCGACGTCGACCCCGCCGGCCGGGCGCTGCAGGTCGCCTGGGGCTGCCTGCGCGCCTCCCACGCCGCGGACCCGGCGCGACCGGCGGCGATCGCGCCGGGGGAGGTGCGCCGCTACGCGATCGAGCTGACCCCGAGCTTCCACACGTTCAAGGCCGGCCACCGGGTCCGCCTGTTGCTGGCCGGCTCCGAATACCCCTGGTTCGCCCGCAACCTCAACCGCTTCGAACCGGTCGCCCTGCAGGCCGAGCCGCTGGTTGCGACCAACGCGGTCCACCGCGGCGCCACGCATCCTTCGCGGCTGCGACTGCGGGTCGAGCTCTAGCGGCGACGGACACGGCGCGGGGCGGCGTCCTCGGGCAGGGGTGGGTCCGCGAGGCGCGGGCGGATCTCGCGGGCTAATTTGACATATATCAGTCCATTAGGTTATATATTCGGGGGAGGGTCCAGAACCGGCGACAAGGAGAGGGCATGGCTGAGGAAGCACCGACCGCGCTCGCGGAGCGCGCGATCCCGACCAAGGTGCGCCTGCGCGAGGCGCTCGCGGCGGGGCGCGGCGAGCGGGCGGCCGAGCTGGCCGGGCGGCTGCCCGGCGAGTGGGAGGAGATCCGCTTCCTCTATCCCGAGTTCCTGCGGCGGACCTTCGCCGAGCTCGGCGCCCGGGTCGGCGAGTCCGAGCGGCTGGCCGGGTACCGGGCCGAGCTGGAGGCCGACCTCGGGCCGGACTTCGAGGCGGCCGGCGAGCAGGAGGAGCTGGAGCGCGAGCTGGCCGGTTTCGTCGAGTCCTGCCGGGCGGGGAGCGCCGGCGTCGCCGAGCTCGAGGCCCTGTTCGCGACCTGGCAGCGGCTCCACGACCGCTGGCGCGACCGGTTGACGGAAGCGATCGACGTCGGCGTCGAGCTGCTCGGCGAGCCGCGGCTGGGCGAGCTGTGGGAGGCGATCCAGGCCGAGGAGATCGCCGGCTACGACCGCTACGACCCGGCCAAGCGGCCCTGGAGCGACTCCTTCGAGGAGGTCGTGCAGAGCGCCCTGACCGGGATGCACGGCCACCTCTGCGGCCCCAAGTTCGACGGCGAGATCGGCGTCTTCGAGCAGCCCGACCACGTCGAGCTGCGCTTCTCGCCCTGCGGCTCGGGCGGCCGCGTCCGCGAAGACGAGCGCTTCGGGGTGACCAGGGCGAAGTACGACTGGGCCTGGAACGAGGAGGGCGTCTGTTACTACTGCGTCCACTGCTGCGTGCTGCAGCAGCTGAAGCCGATCGACAACCTCGGCACCCCGGTGCGGGTGATCGACCCGCCGACCGCGCCCGGTGACTCCTGCAGCTGGCGGGTCTACCGCTCGCTCGACCAGGTCCCCGACTCCGCCTACGCCGACGTCGGGCGCGAGCGGCCCGGCAGCTAGCGATCCGGACTTTTTGAGAGGCTCCAGACCGTGTCGGAGAAGATCGCGCCAATCGCCTACAAGTCCTCCTACCGGCTTGCCGCCGAACAGATCCGGCGGGCGCTGGAGCTGGGGACCTATCTGCCGGGCGACCGGCTGCCGCCGAGCCGCGAGTTCGCCTACCAGCTGGGGATCTCGGTCACCACGCTGCGCGAGGCGGTGCGCGGCCTGATCGACGAAGGGCTGCTGGAAATGCGGCGCGGGCCGAAGGGCGGCCTCGTCGTCCTGCCGCAGCCCTCCAGCGGCAAGCGGCGGGCGGCCTCGAAGACGGTGCTGGAAGAGGTCGGCAAGGTGCTGGAGCTGCGCAAGGCGATCGAGGGCGAGGCGGCGCGGCTGGCCGCCGAACGCCGCAGCGACGCCGACCTCGAGCGGATGCAGAAGGCCTTCGACGAGATGGAGACCGTGATCGACGGCCCCCACGACGCGCTGACCGCGGCCCGCTTCAACCGCGCCGACGCCGAATTCCACGCCGCGATCGCCGCCGCCGCCGGCAACGACCTGCTGGCCGAGCTGATCGAGGACACGCGGGTGCGGATGTTCGCCGAGATCGGCGTCGCCCTGCACTCGCACTCGCTCACGGTCGGCGCCCACCGCGGCCACGACGCGATCCTGCGCGAGATCCGCCGCGGCCGCCCCGAAGCAGCGGCGAAGGCGGCGCGAAAGCACCTCGACGTGACCCGCGAAGACGCCTTCCGCGCCGTCTCCCCGCGCCCCGCCTGAGCCGCCCCCGCGCCCGCCTCAGCGGTCGAGGTCGACCGGCGTGCGCATGCAGCGGAGCGGGATCGAACCATCCGCCGTCGCGGAAGGTTCACCGGGTGGGGGGCCGGGCAATCTTCCGCGACGAGCCGCCGAGCCTCCCTCCGGGGAGCGATCCGCATCGGACCTGACGGAAGCGGATAGTCATCTGCCCCACATTGGTGGGCAACTGTGGGGCGGGATCTTGGTGGGCAACTGTGGGGCGGGATCCGCAGCAGGGGCGGAGGGCGATCCTCGCCCTCGACGCTCCGACAAGTTTCGCCGAACCCCCCTACCCCTCGGGGTGCTTGTGCGGCTTGCCGATCGGCGCCTTCTTGACCTTGTCCGAGGCGACGAGGTGGATTTCGACGACTTCGATCTTGAAGGTGCGGTTGTTGCCGCCGTAGACGACGGTCTCGGGGAGGCCGACTTCGAGGGCGAGGAGCTGGCAGGTGGAGGAGCCGATCACGCACTTGGCGTCGCCGAAGAGGCCGGTGACGTCGGAGGAGATCAGCATCAGCGCCTTCTTGCCGTCCTTGGTCGAGCCCATGTAGGTGAGGGCCGGCGCTTCGCGGCTCGGCAGCATCGTCAGCTCCGGCAGGTTGCGGCGCAGCTGGGCCTTGGCGTCGCCCTGGGCGAGGACCGGGGCGCCGCCGCTGGTGCCGCCTGCGACGCTCAGTTCGTTGCCCGTCTTGGCGCGGCTGCTGCCTTCGGCGGCGCCGGTCGTGACCTTGACGTCGATCGCGTAGGAGTACCAGGTCAGGTGGCCCCGCCCGCCGCCGTTTTCAGAGCCGCCCGAGCCGCCGCTTTCGTAGCTGGTTTCGCTTTCGACGGTTTCGCTCGTTTCCGTGGTCGTCACCGTGCTCGCGCTGCCGCCTTCGCCTGAGCCGCCGCCTTCGCCGCTCGTTTCCCCGTCCCGGTACTGCTGGTGGAAGGGGTTCTTCGACGTCAGGTGGTCGAGGCGCCGCTGGTAGGCGCGCAGGCCCGGCGCCGACTTCGCGACCAGCTCGCCGGAGCCGCCGTTGCCGCCCGCCGCCGCCGTCGTCGTGGTCGCGACCGCGCCCGCGTCGGCTTCGTCCGCCCCTTCGCTCGACTTGCTCAGGGCGAAGGGCACGACGACGATCGCGACCAGCAGGATCGCCGCCAGCGGCAGCAGGTGGCGGTCCTTGAGGTCGTAGTAGACGTCCTGGACGAAGCCCGGGACCCTGAGCTCCGAGAGCTTGATCTCCGGCCCCTTCTTGAGGAAGTTCATCGCGCTTCCCCCGATTCGGAGACGGGTTCCGCGCTGGCCGCCGAGGTCGAGGCCGCGGCCGGCGTCGCGGTCGCCGGCGCCGGTTCGGCCGGGCTCGCGCCGGCGGTGACCCCCTGGCTCGGCGGCACCACGAACGTGGTGATGTCGAAGTGCGCTTCCAGGTACGGGAAATCGCGTTCGCCGTCGGCGCTCAGCGCGAAGCCGTTGATCGTCGTCAGCCGCCCGTTGACGCTCAGCTTCGAGTCCCTGGCGCTGACCATCTTGTCCAGTTCCTGCATGAAGTCGGCGATGTGGAAGTAGTTGCCGCGGAAGGAGAGCGTGTACGGCATCACCGCCAGCCCCGCCGGGCCGATTTCCGCCCCCAGCGGCAGCAGCGAGGCCGAGGCCTCGGTCGGCGGCACCGTCGCCGCCGCCGGCGTCGAGTTGGCGGTGCCGGTCGTCGCCGTGCTCGGCGGCGCCACGTTGGCGCCTTCGGCGCTGGTCACCGGGGCCGAGGTTTCGCCCTGGCCTTCGAGCTGGATCACGTCGAACTTCACCTTCGTCCGTTCCGCGACGCGGTTCAGCTCGACCAGCAGCGAGGAGGTTTCGTCGCTGGCCGGGACCGCCTCGCCCAGCGTCACCAGCTGACGGTAATCGCCGGGGAACTCGCTCCGTGCCAGATCGGCCTGCTGCGCTTGGCTGCGCGCTTCTTCGCGGGCGACCTTCAGCGAGTCGATCTGGCTGCCGAGCTCGTCGGCCTTCTCGCGCTGCGGCGAGAGCAGCAGCATCCAGAAGGCCACCGCGAGCGCGGCGACGACGAGGATCGAGACGATCAGCCGGTTCGAGGAGCCCATCTCAGCCTTCCCCTTCTTCCCCGCCTTCGGCGCTCGCGGCGGTGGCCGCTTCGCCTTCTTCGCCGGACGCTTCCGGCGCCGGTTCGGGCGCCGCTTCGATTTCGCCCTGGCTCATCGCGGTTTCCGGGATCGGCGCCGCGTCGAAGGCGACGGCGATCTGGAACTGGGCGATGAACCTCCTCGTCTGGCAGGTGGAGGTCGTGGCCGAGCCGCCTTCGCTGCCGCCGGAGCCGCGGCTCGAGGCCTGGACGCCGACCCGGGTGACGCCGTCGATCTGCTTCAGCGCCTGGACGAAGCCGGCGACCGCGTTCTGGTCGCGGCCGCAGCCGACCAGCTCCAGCGCCGGGCCGGGGATCGTCGTCCGCAGCGCGACCGAGGGCCCGCCGTCGACCGAGACGCCCGGGGTCACCGTGCCGCCGAGCTGGGTCAACCAGACGTTGCCGGGCAGGACCAGCGCCAGTTCGCGCATCACCCGCTCCCAGTCGAAGCGGCTGTCGGCGAGGCTGGTGACCGTCGCCAGGCGCTGTTCGTGGATCGTGTGGAATTCGGTGTAGGCGGCGAGCTTCTGGGCCTTGGCTTCGGCCGCCCGGGTTTCCGCCCGGACGGTCCCGATCTCGGCTTCGCGTTCGGAGATCTGGTTGCCGGTGATGACGAGGACGACGACGCCGATCAGCAGCGCCGCGAGGCCGCCGACGATCACGTAGGCGAGCGGGCCGCTGCGCGCCGGCCGGTGGCTGCCGGGTTGCTCCTCCCTGGGGATCAGGTTCACCGGCCGCATCGCGTCACTCCTCCAGGGCGATGCCGAAGGGCAGGGTGAGGCGCGAGGCGAGCGCCGGTTCGAACTCGGCGAGCGCGCTGGGGAGGCCGCTCTGCACCGGCAGGCCGAGCGTCGCGCCCATCCGCTCGGCGAGGCCCGGGATCGCGCTGCCGGGCCCGCTGAGGATGATCCGCTCGACCGGCACCGCCGCCTCCTGGCTGCCGTAGAAGTCGAGCGAGAGGCGCAGCTCGCCGAGCAGCGCGTCGGCGCCGCGCTCCAGCGTCGCCCGCACCTTGGCGACCAGGTCGGGGTCGCCGCCGAGCTGTTCGAGCGGTGCCGCCAGGCCGACGTATTCGACCCACTGGCGGGCGTGCTCGGGAAGCAGGCCGGTGCTGGCGATGAGGCTGCCGACGATGTCCTCGAGGCCGGTGGGGGAGACGCGGGTGAAGAGGCAGGAGCGGCCCTTGGCGATCGCCAGGTTGGTGACGTCGCCGACGTTGCAGTAGAGGACGCCCGTCGCCGCCGCCTGCTCGCCGGCGGGCGCGTCCTGGTCGTAGATCGGCGCCAGCTCGCCCAGCGCCCGGATCATCCCGAAGGCGGAGAGGTCGACGCCGACCGGTTCGAGGCCGGCCTCGCGCAGCGGCTTCAGCGAAGCGGAGATCATGTCGCGGCGGGCGGCGACGACGATCACGTCGATCTGCGGCGGGCCTTCGCCACTGGCCGGCACGCCGCCGACGACGCGGTGGTCGAGCACCGCCTGCTCCAGCGGCATCGGGATCTCCTCCTGGGCGGCGAAGCGGACCGCCGAGTCGAGCTCGTCGGGGTCCTCGATCGAGGGCAGCCGGATCGTGCGGACGACGAGCCGCTGGTTGGCGATGCCGAGCCGGACCCGGCGCGAGAGGCGGTTGGCGTCGAAGAGCTCGCGCAGGGCCTCGGTCACCGTCGCGGGATCGCGCACCTCGCCGTCCTCGAAGGCGCCGGCCGGCAGCGGCTGCACGGCGGCGGCGGTGACGCTGGCCCCGCCGTTGACGTGGACTTCGGCGGCGGCGATGCTGCCGGCCTCCAGCTCGAGGCCGACGAGGTCGCCCTCGCCGTGGGCGAGGCGGAAGCTCTGGTTCCTGGTCAGCCTGAAGTTCGGGCCCTTGAGGCTCGGCAGCCGCAGGCTCGGCCCACCGCTGAGGCGAGGGATCCTGAGGTCCCTGAGGTTGATGTCCTTTTTCAGTGCGCTGGGAATCATCGGGGCGGAGTGGGCGTGCGGGAGCTTCCCGCTGCTACCTGCATCGACCGATCGACGCCGAAACTTTTGCCCTGGGCGTACCCAGAATTGGGACAAGATTCGTCACCCGACCGTCTCCCGTCCGATCACCCAGTCCGACTGGACCGGTTCGATGAAGCTCGGCGGCGCGATCGTGTGCAGGCGTTCGTCGTATTCGTAGTTCTTCAGGTAGCCGGTGCCGGTGCTGCCGCCGGTGCCGACGGCGCCGCGGTACTTCTGGGCGATCGCCCCGTGCACCGTCAACGTGCCCATCTTGCCGCCGCAGTCGTAGCTGTCGACGATGAAGGAGTGGTTGATCGCCAGGATCGCGGCGTCGATGTGGAGGTCTTTGAGGTAGTTCGAGGCGTTGCCGGAGCAGCTGTAGCCGGTGACGTTCCCCCGCCAGTCCGTTTCGGTGCGGATCGTGATCGGGTGGTAGACGCGGATGAAGTTGTTGGCGATCAGCCCGAGGACCGCTTCGCCGCCTTCCTGGGTGATGTTCCCGTCGATGACGATGTCGTTGCTGGCGCCGATCGTCAGCGGTTTGGAGTAGTTGCCCTGGACGTAGGCGTTGCCGCATTTCGGTGGTTCTTTGCTGTAGTCGACGACAAAGGGCTTGTACGTGCCTTTGCATTCGATGCTTTCGACGTAGACGATCCCGTTGGCCGGTTGCGGCCCCGTGTAGACGACCGTGCCCCCGGAGCAGGACAGCGTTTCGCTGCGGACGGTCATCGACGAGCCGCTGAGGCAGATCTGCACCTGCCCTTTGAAGAGGAAGCCTTCTTCGGTCTCTTTGGCGAGGGCGAGGTTGGTTTTCGGCGGCAGCAGCGCCGGCGAGTCGGTGGTGAAGGTGCCGGCGAAGTTGGGCGTCGCGTAGGGGCATTTGGACCCCGCTTCGATTTCCTTCGTGTAGTACCAGCCGCGGGGGGGTGAGCTGACCTCGACGGGATCGCTGGGGCCGCGGCCGAGGGTCGGGCTTTCGCAGATCGCGAAGGCGTCGTTGGTGTGCATCGGACCCTTGATGTTGTCGCCGCTGACGAAGGAGATGACGTCGCACCGCCTGCTGCTGCCCGGGATGTTCGCCGAGTAGCGACCTTCGGCCATCGTCTTCGAGCACTGCGTGTAGGCGCCCGCTTCGTAGGATTCGGGGTAGGTCACCGGGTCCGAGGTCTCGAGCTGGGTGAAGTAGACGTAGTCGAGGAAGCTCGCCGGCTTGAAGGTGGCGGTGATCGAGACGTCGGAGTCGCCGACGAAGCCGGTCGAGCGCACCCGGAAGGTCCCCTTCATCGTCCCCAGCGACTCGAGCATGCTGGCGGTCGCGTTCTCGATCGAGCTGCCGTCGCAGGTGGTGTGACCGGTCGCGGGGATCAGTTCGATCGCGTAGCTGGCGTTGGTCGTCCCCGGGACCCGTCGCCGGTTCGCCGTCGAGCCTGGCTGGTTGACCGCGCTCGGCGTGCCCACGTTGGTGCATTTCGCCCAGTAGCCGGTGTCGTTGTGGAGGTGGTACGCGTATTCGTCGAGCCCCGCCTTGGCCGCCTCGTAGGCCTGCTTGTGGGTGTAGTCGCGGTAGGTCATGTGCGAGTCGCCCTGCACCGCGGTGACCGCGACCGCGGCGAGCATCGCGACCAGAGCCAGCCCGAGGACGGTCATGATCATCGTGAAGCCCTCCTCACCGCCTCGGAGGACCTGGCGCAACCGGTTCTGGACCCCGCTCACTGACATGGCACGGCCGTCGCGTTTTCGTTGAACGAGGGCGGGGTGAGGCGGAGGACCGCGGCGTCCTGGATGCTGGAGTCGGCGCCCGCGTCGGCTACCGGCGTCGAGCGGGGAGACGCGTTCAGCGCGATCTTGACCTGGATCGTCTTGGCGGCGTTCGTGCTTCCCAGCTGCTGCGTCGGCGTCGCCGCCAGGGTCGAGAGCGCGCCGTTGACGTACGAGTAGTACGTGAAGACCGAGGTGCTGTCGGCGATCGGGGCGACGTCGGTCAGCAGCTGTCGGCCCGAGGTCGGCGTCGGGACGGTGGCGAAGAGCCAGGTCTGGGGCGTGGTGCCGCTGAGCAGCGGGTAGTCGTACTGGGTCAGGGTTCCGGCGTCGAGCAGGATTTCCGATTCGACCGGCACCGGCACCGCTTCGGCTCCCTGTCCCTGGGCGGCGTGGATGAAGCGCAGCTTCGTGCCCGTGCTCTGGCCGATGATCGGAGCGAGCTTCGGGTAGACGCAGGCCGAGTGCATCTCTTCGGTCACCCGGGCCAGCACCACCCGCCCGTTCTGCGTCGCTTCGACGCGGGCGCTGACCCGGGCGCTGCCGTGCATGGTGACGATCACCACCAGGGTCAGGGCGCTGAGGATCACCATCCCGATCATCAGCCCCACCATCAGCTCGATCAGGGTCGTGCCGCGCTCGTCGCGGGCTGCCGCAACTAGGAGGGATTGGCGAAACCCGCGTGTGCGATCCGGCGAGCGCCGGACCAAGCGGGGCAAGGACGCAGGGAGCCTGAATAGCAGCGCTATTCGGGC
>CAZHLT010000006.1:0-30551 GCA_964533285.1 uncultured Conexibacteraceae bacterium
ACGGGCGGGAGTGTTACAGCACGCCCCGGCCCGAGAAAGTCGTGACCTCGACGCGGCGACGGTGGCACGCGGCCGCCCCGCCAGATGACGAATAGGCGCGCAGTCTGAACGAGCGCGGCCACGAGTGCTTCAGACCAGAGCAGGAGATGGTCGCCGTCGCCCGAGCCAGGCGGGACCGCGCCCGCGCCGCCGAGGAAGCGGACGAGAGGCGCAACCCATACCAGGCCGACCGACCGGCAATCGGTGATTCCCCAGCCAGCGCCTCGCTCGTTCTGGAGCCGAGCGCCGGGGTTCGCCAATCCCTCCCGGGCGCTGTCCTACGAGATTCCGGGCGCTCCCTACGAGAGCTCCCTACGAGATTCCGGGCGCGTCCGACAGCCGACGCCCCAGAAAGGGGATCAGCCCACCGGCCCTGACGATCTCCAGCGCCGGCCCTGCGGGGACGGTCGCGATCGCGGTGGCGCCGCTCTCGAGGTTCTCGACCCGGCCGCTTTCGAAGTCGACGCGCAACCTGCAACCCGGGCCGACCAGTTGCAAGATGCCGGCGCACTCGGCGACCAGGAGCCCATGGTCGATCGAGTGCCGGAAGAACTGCGGCGCGATCGAGTGCGCCACGACTCCGGCGATGCCGGTTTCCTTCAGTGCCAGGTTGGCATGGTCGTGGCCCGGGCCGTGGCCGAACAGCCGCCCGGCGACCAGGATGTCGCCCTCCCTGACCTGCGAGCCGAAGTCCGGGGCGATTTGGGCGAGGCAGCGCTTCGCCCGATTCTCGGGGTTGAGCATGTAGCGGAGCGGCGAGATCGCCTCCACTCCGATCCGGTCCCCGAAGATCCAGACCGGCCCCTCGCGGACCATTTTCATCCGAGCCTCCGCGGGTCGGTCAGCCGGCCCCGGATCGCCGAGGCAGCCACGGTCGCGGGGCTCCCCAGGTAGACGCTCGACTCCGGGCTGCCCATCCGTCCCGCGAAATTCTCGGTCGAGGTCGAAACGCATACCTCGCCGGCCCCGAGCGACCCCATGCCACCGATGCAGGCACCGCAGGTCGATGCCGTCACGAGACAGCCGGCTTCGGTCAGGGTCGCGAGCAGGCCCTCCTCGCTCGCCTCTCGCCAGATCCTCTGCGAGCCCGGGGAGACGATCATCCGCACGTCGCCGTGCACGCGGCGACCGGCCAGCAGCGCGGCGGCGGCGCGGATGTCGTCGAGGCTGCCGCCGGCGCAGGAGCCGAGGAACGCCTGCTGGATCGGGGTGCCCGCGACCGCGTCGAGCGGCCGCGTGTCGAGCGGGTCCGGGGGCGCCGCGACCACCGGCTCCATGGAGCCGACGTCGTAGCTCCTGGTCTCCACCCAGTCCGCTTCCTCGTCACTGAAGGCCGGCTCGAACGGCTCGCTGGTCCTCGCCGCGACGTAGCGGACGATCTCGGGCGTCGGCGCGATCACCCCGGCCACGGCCTGGACCTTGCGCGACCAGTTGCAGAGCGTCATCCGGTCCCCCAACGGCATCCGCTCCACGAACGGCCCCTCGAACTCGATCGCGCGTCCGAGCCCGAGGTCCTCGCCGAGATCGGCCATCACCAGCTGCGCCACGTCCCGGACCATCACGCCCGGCTGCAGCTCTCCCTCCAGGCGCACCCGAATCGACTCCGGAACCGAGTACCAGTTCCAGCCGAGCAGGAGGTCGGAGACGATGTCCATCCCCAGCGCGGTGGCGAAGCAGCCGACCGCCCCGCAGGTGTTCGCATGCGAGTCGACGTTGACCTGGAGCGTTCCCGGGCGGGCGTAGCCTCGCTCGACCGAGATCACGTGGCTGATGCCGTGGTCGCCGATGTCGTGGAGGTGAACGATCCCGTGTTCGGCGCAGAACCCGCGCCATCGGTTGTGCAGCTCGGCCGAAGCGGTGTTCTCGGCAGGCGCTTTGTGGTCGAAGACGACGACCACGCGGTCCGGTTCGCGGACCCGGGCGCCGAGCTCCGCGATCGGCGGGCCGGCCAGGGACCAGGCGAGGTCACAGAGGACGAGGGTGTCCGCCGCCGCTTCCACGAACTCGCCCGCGCGGACGGACCGGGCGCCGCTGGCGCGCGCCAGGATCTTCTCGCTGATCGTCATCGTGCGCGTCATCGGCGCTCTCACTCCCAGAGACCCGAAGCTTCCGGCGCAGAGTTTATCAACTAGAGCGTTGACACCCAGGCAGAATCTGCCTAACCTCCCGCGTCCCGCGCGGGACCGGGCAAGCGATCGGAGGAGGGCCGGATGACAGGTGGAGCATGGGCGTTGGTCGGCGGCGGTTCCGGCGGCATCGGCCGGGCGATCGCGAAAGCGCTCGCCGAAGACGGCTGGAACCTCGCCATCACCTACAACTCCAACCGCGAGGGGGCCGAGGAGACGGCGCGCCGGGTCGAGGCCGCAGGCGGCGAGGCGCGCAGCTTCGCGGTCGACCTCAGCGACGCCGAGGCGAGCGAGGCGCTGGTGTCCGAGCTGACCGCCGAGGTGGCACTGGCCGGCCTCGTGTACGCCGCCGGGCCGCGGATCCCCTACACCTACTTCTCCCATATCGGCGCCGACGAATTCCGCCGCGTGCTGGAGCTCGACGTCCAGGCATGCTTCAACCTCATGCGAGCGGGCGTCGTCCATCTGCGCGAGCACGAAGGCTCGGTCGTCGCACTCTCGACCCAGGCGGTCGCCCGCTACGCCAAGCGCGACTCGCTGTCCAGCATCCCCAAGTCGGCGGTCGAAGGGATCGTCAAGGCGATTGCCGTCGAGGAGGGCCGCTACGGGACCACCGCCAACACGATCGGGGTCGGGATGATCGAGGGCGAGGGAATGTGGGAATCCAACTGGGAGTCCGGCAACTTCGACGACCGCCTGCTCGAAGTCGCTCGCGCGGCGACCCCGATGCGGCGCTTCGGCACGCCCGAGGACATCGCCAACCTGGCCCGCTTCCTGATGTCGCCGGAGGCGGCCTGGATCAACGGCCAGACGATCAACGTCGACGGCGGCTACAGCGTTTGATCAGCCGCCCGGGCGCATGAAGCCCGGGACCACACCGGCGCCCACCGAGGAGGCCCCGAGCCGGCGGAAGCGGCGCCTGGCGATCCGCCATCCGGCCGCGGTGCACCGGTGGCGGTCCTCGTACATGCCCACGAAGACCACGTCGGCGGGCCGCATCCGATCGCCGCTGTCGTTGGCCCGGAGCCAGTGATAACCCTGCACGCAGCAGGTGCTCGAGGCTTCCTCGCCGACGATCGCGATCCGCTGGTTGCTGATCGCGTGCACGGTGCCGGAGAAGTGCTCGAGGGTCTCGAGGATCCGGGCCGTCGCCTCGGCACCGTTGCCCGACCGGCCCCAGCCGAGGTCGACGTCGGCATCGGCCGCGAAGACCTCACTGGTCAGCAGCTCCACCTGCCGGGTGTCGATGCAGTGGCAGTAGTGGGTGAGCAGGTCGGAGACCGCGAGGCGATCGGCGACGCGGGCGAGAGTCTCTGCGGCCACGGACCCCATCGGCGCGACCGTAGCCCACCTCGATCAGAATTTCAACTGTAGCGTTGACAGCCTCCCGACGGTTACCTAACCTGGCTCCGCAAGCCAACGAGGAGGAGCGGTGACCGACTACCGGACGATCAAGATCGAGCACGAGGGGCCGCTGACCTGGCTGGTCCTGAACCGCCCCGAGCAGGCGAACGCGCTCTCCACCGAGCTCCTCGACGAGTTCTCCGACGCGCTCGCGGCCCTCGCCCACGAGGGCGGGCCGGTGATCGGGATCCGCGGCGAAGGTCGCGGCTTCTGCGGCGGCTTCGACCTCGGCCACGTCGCCAGCGTGAAAGAGCCGGATCCGGTCGCCGATCGAGCGCGCCTGCAGCGCAACCTGGAGCGCTTCCTGGCGATCTGGGACCACCCGAAGCCGGTGATCGCCGCGGTCCACGGGTACTGCGTCGCCGGCGGTACCCAGATGTGCGTCTTCACCGACCTGACGATCGTCGCCGAGGACGCCCACATCGCGGAGCCGAAGCTGCCGATCGGCGGCGGCTACGTCGCCCCGCTGTGGGCACCGCTGGTCGGCCCGAAGCGGGCGAAGGAGCTGTCGTTCGTGCCGGGCAACA
Source organism: uncultured Conexibacteraceae bacterium (assembly GCA_964533285.1). Taxonomy (GTDB): domain Bacteria; phylum Actinomycetota; class Thermoleophilia; order Solirubrobacterales; family 70-9; genus VAYN01. The sequence continues at coordinate 4,097 of CAZHLT010000006.1, forward strand.
GCGTCGACGGCCGCACCGCGGTCGAGTGGGGCTGGGCCAACCACGCCGTCCCGGCCGAGCGGCTGCTCGAGGCGGTTCGCGGCCTGGCCGAGCGGATCGCCAAGACCCCGCCGGACATGCTGCGGATCAAGAAGGCCTCGATCAACCGCGCGATGGACGCGATGGGGATGCGGCTGGCGACCTCTTCCGTCGCGGAGATGGACGCCCTGGCCCATCTCACCCCGGCGGTCCTGGAGCTGCGCGAGCAGATCCGCGAGGCGGGGATCAAGGAGATGATCGAGGCGTACAGGACGGCGCCGACGACGCCTCTCCTCCCGCCGCAGGAGCAGGCGTGAGCGATCCGGTCACCCGCCGGACCGAGGGGGCGGTGGGCGTGAGCGACCCGGTCACCTACCGGACCGAGGGCCACGTCGCCTGGATCCGGCTCGAGCGGCCGCGCGCCCTGAACGCGCTCGACGTCGCCACCGACGAGCGCCTGCTCGAGGCTTGGCGCGAACTCGACCGCGACCCCGAGGTGCGGGTGGCGGTGCTCGAGGCGGCGGGAGATCGCGCCTTCTCGGCGGGCGCGGACGTGAAGGACCTGGAGGCTCGTGAGCGCAGCCCGATCGCGATCGGCGGCGGGATCACCGGCCTCGGCGGACCACTGGTCGAGCTGCGCAAGCCGCTGATCGCGGCGGTCCAGGGCCTCGCCCTCGGGGCGGGCTTCGAGCTGGCGCTTTGCGCCGACGTGATCGTCGCCGCCAGCGACGCCTCGTTCGGCATGCCCGAGACGAAGCTCGGCCTGATCGGCGAGGCCGGCGTGGTCCACCGCCTCAGCCGGCAGCTGCCCAGCCGCGTTGCCGCGGCGATGATCCTCTGCGGGGAGCGGATCGAGGCCGACGCGGCACTCCGCTTCGGCTTGGTGAACGAGGTGGTCGAGCCCGGCGAGCTGCACGCCGCCGCCGGCCGCTGGGCGGAGCGGCTCGCCGCGGTCTCCCCCCTGGTCGCCCAGGCGGCGAAACAGGCGATGAGGGAGGGCGAGGGCCGTCCGCTGAACGAGGCGCTGGCCCGGCGCTACGACCTGATCGAGCAGTTCCAGCACTCGCGCGACCGCCGGGAGGCGACCGACGCCTTCCTCGCCGGTCGCGAGCCGCGCTGGCGCGGCCGCTGACGGGCGCGCCGTTTCCGCGCGTGACGCTCGCCCGGTTGCCCGGCCTGACGAGTGCTGTCAAATCATGTGTTGACAAACGCGCCTGCGCTTGCGTATCCTGTTTGTCAACGCTTGCGTTGAAGATGGCGCAGGCGCGGCACCATGACCGAGTCTCAGCGAGGAGAAAGCAACCCCGGGCACACCCCCGTGTCCTCGCCCTGGGTCACGGAGAGCCTGCCCGAGGACGAGCTGCGGCGGGCGGTGCGGATCGCCAACATCCCGGTCCTGCTGATGGTCGTCTTCCAGGTCAGCGGCGACGAGAAATGGCTCGAGCACCCGTTCGCGCCGAGCCGCGGCAAAGGCTTGGCCGACCATGACGACGGCGGCCTCCCCGAGCCGATCCAAGAGGAGATCCGCGAGGCCGCCGTTCGGGCGATCCTCTCACTGCAGGAGGGCGCCGAGCCGGCGATCCCGCTCCCCTCGCCGCAGCTGACGCAGCGGATGATGAGCGTCTGCATGGGCGAAACCGTGGGCGAGGAGTACGGCGAGATGATGTCCAGCGAGATCGCCCGACGGATCGAGCCCAAGCGGATCGGGATCGAGCTCGACCCCGATCCGGTCGAGCCCCCGCCGGGCTTCAAGGCGCTGGTGATCGGGACCGGGGTCGCCGGGATCGTCGCCGCCTACGAGCTCGAGCAGATGGGCGTCGGATACGAGATCGTCAGCAAGTACCCGGAACCCGGCGGGGTCTGGTGGGCCAACACCTATCCGGGCGCCGGGGTCGACACGCCGAGCTACCTCTACTCCTTCCACTTCGCCAAGAACGACTGGGGCATGCACTTCGAGCTCCAGGAGGAGCTGCAGCGCTACCTGGCCCGGGTGATCGGCGAGATCGTCGATCCGGCGCAGGTCCGCCACGAAACCGAGGTGCTGCGAGCCGACTGGGACGAGGCGGCGAAGCTCTGGACGCTCGAGCTGCGCGGCCCCGACGGAGCGCTGGAGACGGTCAGCGCAAACGTCGTGATCTCCGGCGTCGGCTCGATCAACCAGGCACAGCTCCCGGACATCCCCGGGGTCGAGGAGTTCGAGGGCGTCCACGTCCATTCCTCGGCCTGGCCGCCGGATCTCGACCTGCGCGGCAAGCGGGTCGCCCTGGTCGGCACCGGCGCCAGCTCGATGCAGATCGGCCCGGCGATCGCCGAGCAGGTCGAGCACCTGACGGTCTTCCAGCGCTCCCCTGCCTGGATCGCGCCGTTCGAGAAGTTCGGCAAGCCGATCCCGATCGAGCTCTCGGACCTGCTGCGAGCCTGCCCGCTGTACCACGCCTGGTACTGGGCGCGGCTCTTCTGGCAGTTCGGGGACAAGGTGATCGACGCCCTGCGCATCGATCCCGACTGGGCCTTCCCCGACCGCTCGGTGAACGCCCGCAACGACGGTCACCGCGAATTCTTCACCCGCTACCTGACCGAGCAGCTGGCCGGGCGCCCCGACCTGATCGAGAAGACGCTGCCGACCTATCCCCCCTACGGCAAGCGGATCCTCCTCGACAACGGCTGGTTCGAGATGCTGCGGCGCGAGGATGTGACGCTGGTCGACGAGGCCGTCGTCCAGGTCGAGGGCAACGAGGTCGTAACCGAGGGAGGTGGGCGCTACGAGGCCGACGTGATCATCTGGGGCACCGGCTTCGACACTTCCCGCTTCGTCGCCTCGCTCGAGGTCCACGGGATCGGCGGCGTCTCGCTGCGCGAGGCGTGGGACGACGACGACCCCCGCGCCTTCCTTGGCCTGACCACGCCCGGCTTCCCCAACTTCTTCATGCTCGGAGGCCCGAGCTCGTTCCCCGGCAGCGGCAGCTTCATCTTCTTCATGGAGGTCCAGATGCGTTACGTGCGCCGCCTGCTGACCACGATGTTCGAGCGCGGGATCACGGCGATCGCGCCGACTCGGGCAGCTAACGACGCCTACAACCGGCGGGTCGACGAGATGCACGCCGAAACCGTCTGGACCCATCCCGGGATGTCGACCTATTACCGCAACTCGAAGGGCCGCGTGGTCTTCGTGATGCCGTTCCTCAACGTCGAATACTGGGAGATGACCAAGCAGGTCGACCCGGAGAGCTACGAAGCGGTCTGAGAAGCTCGGGCTGACTGAATGGGTCCCCTCGACGGAATCAAGGTGGTCGAGCTGGCCGGTCTCGGCCCGGGTCCCTGGTGCGCGATGGCGCTGAGCGACATGGGCGCGGAGGTGATCCGCATCGACCGCGCCGACGCGGTCGGCAGCGACTCCCCCGACCAGCTGCCGCCGGACTTCGTCAACCGCCGCGGCCGGCCGTCGGTCGCGGTCGACCTCAAGTCCCCGGCCGGCGTCGAGGTGGTTCTGCGGCTGGCCGAGCAGGCGGACGCCCTGATCGAGGGCTTTCGGCCCGGCGTGGTCGAGCGCCTCGGCGTCGGCCCCGACGCGTGCCTGGCCCGCAACGAGCGGCTGATCTACGGCCGGATGACCGGCTGGGGTCAGAGCGGGCCGCTGTCCCAGGTCGCCGGCCACGACATCAACTACCTGGCGCTGACCGGGCTGCTGCACGCGATCGGACCCGCCGCGGGACCGCCGCTGCCCCCGCTGGCCCTGGTCGGGGACTTCGGCGGCGGGCTGCTGCTCGCCTTCGGCGTCCTCGCCGGCCTGCTCGAGGCCCGCAGCTCTGGCAAGGGCCAGGTGGTCGACGCGGCGATCGTCGACGGCGCGGCGCTGCTCGGCTCGATGTTCCACGGACAGGTCCAGACCGGACAGTGGCGGGACGAGCGCGGCGCCAACGACCTCGACGGTGGCGCGCCCTACTACGGCGCCTACGAGACCGCGGACGGCAAGTGGGTTGCGGTCGGGGCGATGGAGCCGAGGTTCTACGCGGTCCTGGTCGAGGCGCTCGCGATCGAGGGAATCGACCTCGCCGCCCAGCGGGACAGGGCGACCTGGCCGGATACGCGCGCGAAGTTCGCCGCCGCCTTCCGCGGCAAGACGCGCGCGGAGTGGGTCGAGATCCTGCAGCCGCTGGAGGCCTGCTTCTCGCCGGTACTGACCCTGACCGAGGCGATCGAGCACGAGCAGAACACCAGTCGCGAGCTCTTCGTCGCCAACGACGGGGTGATGCAGACGGCCCCCGCACCCCGTTTCAGCCGCACCCCGGGCGAGATTCAGGGTCCGGCCGCCCTTTACGGCGAGCAGACCGACGAGGCGCTGGCCGCCTGGGGCTTCGAGGCCGACGAGCTCGACCGGCTGGGCGAGAGCGGCGCGATCGTCCAACGTTAGCGCTGCCCGCCCCAGTCGGGAGCGATCCTCAGAGCAGCTCGATCAGGAGGCCGTTCGCGGACTTGGGGTGGATCACCACGCGGGGTCCCTCAGACTCCCCCGCCGGCGGCAGGTCGATCGCCCTGACGCCCCGCGCGCGCAGCCGCTCGCCCGCGGTGGCGGGGTCGTCGACGATGAAGGCGGCGTGGAAGAGCCCCTCGCCGCGCTCGGCCAGGTACTTGGCGAACACGTTCGACATGTCGGTCTTGTCGAGTGGTTCCACCAGCTCGACGCAGGTGGTCTGCTCGCGGCTGCCACCCGGCGAGACGAAGGCGGAGCGGACCCCTTCGACCTCGACCTCGATTCGCTCGACCTCGCGCAGGCCGAAGCGCTCGGTCCACTCCGCCACGGCCCGGTCGAGGTCCTCGACGACAACTCCGATATGGCTCATGCGCTCGAACACTCTCCTCCTCGCCCCGGGAAATCAGCCGCGCAGTCGAGGCAGGACGTCGGCGGCCAGGAGGTCGAGGGTCCGCTGCCCGGTCTCGGGCCGGCAGCCCAGCATCAGCTGGGCCGAGCCGGCACCGGCCTCCCCGTATTCGCGCAGCCTCCCGACCACCTCGTCAGGGGTGCCGGCGACGAGGTAGTGCTGAAGCCGACCGAAGTCCTGGTCGTAGGTGCGGCTGACCACCTCGGTGAGCTGCTTCCGGGCGAGGTTCCCGTCCTCGTCGACGCAGAACCAGACGAACAGGCCCCCGCCCACCGCGTCCGGCTCGCGCCCGGCTTCCGCGGCCGCCTCGGCGACCGTCGCCATGCTCTGCTCGAGCTGCTCGGGGGTGTACATGTAGGGCATCCAGACGTCGCCGTAGCGGCCCGCTCGCCGCTGCGCCGCCGCGCTGCGACCGGCGACCCAGATCGGAGGGCCACCCGGCTGCGCCGGCGGCGGCTCGAGGGCGACGCCGGAGAGCCGCGTGAACTCGCCCTCGAAGCTCGTCTCCTCACCCGAGAAGAGGGCGCGGATCACCCGCAGCGACTCGTCCGTCCGCTTGCCCCGGCCCCTTACCGGCACCCCCAGGGCCTCGAACTCGGGGGGGTGCTCACCCCCCACGCCGACCCCGAGGTGGAAGCGTCCGCCGGAGACGACGTCGAGCGCGCTGGCCATCTTCGCCGCCATCGCCGCCGGGTACAGGGGCAGCAGCACGATCGCGCTGAGCAGCTTGATCCGCGTCGTCGCGCCGGCCGCCGCGGCAAGCGAGACGAACGCGTTGGGGACCGGGCCGTGAAAGAAGAAGTGCTCGCCGCAGAAGACGTAGTCGAACCCCGCCTCCTCGAAGCGGCGCGCCGCGTCCGCCGCTCCCTCGACCTCGCGCAGGCCGACACCGACCTCCATCCCCTCGCTCATTCGACTCGGCGTGAGCTCGGGTGGCGGATCGTCGTCGCGCCGTCGATCAGCAGCGAGGTCCCGGAGAGATAGTCGGCCTCCTCCGAGCAGGCCCAGTAACAGGCGTTGGCGATGTCGAGGGGCCGCGAGGGGCGTTCGAGCGGGCTGTTGGCGCCGACCCGTTGCTCGGCGCCCGGTTCGCCGCCCAGCGTTTCGGCGAACATCTTGGTGCCGACCACGTTGGCCGGGATCACCGTGTTGACGCGGATCTGGTGACGGCCGCCCTCCAGCGCCGCGACCTCCGTGAGGCCGGCCAGGCCCTTCTTCGAGACGACGTAGGAGGCGAATCCCTCCAGCGCCAGAACGGCGGAGGAGGACCCGACGTTGACGATCGCGCCGCCCTCGCCGCGCTCGATCATCCGCCGCATCTCGGCCCGCAGGCAGTAGAAGGTGCCGCTCAGGTTGACGTCGATCAACCGCTTCCACTCGGCGTCGCTCATCTCGTGGATCAGGGTCGAGTCGGGGCCCTCGAAGGCGACCCTCTGCCCCACCGCCGCGTTGTTGACCGCGGCGTCGAGCCGGCCGAGCTCGGAGACGGCGCGGTCAACCATCGCGTCGCACTGCGCCGGGTCGGCGATATCGACGGCGATGGCGAGCGCGCGGCCTCCCCGCCGGGCGATCTCCTCGGCCACCGCGCCGGCGCCCTCGCCGTCGAGGTCGGCGACGACCACGGCGTAGCCCTTCTCGGCGAACAGCTCGGCGGCTGCCTTGCCGATGCCGTTCGCGGCGCCGGTGACCAGCGCAACCCGTTGGCTGGAATCCATCTCCTCCTCCTTCCGGTTCCCTGGAACGTTATCAACTATAGCGTTGACACTTCGGGTACGATCCGGCGAATGAAGATCGGTTCACCGAGGTGACCGAGGTCAACCCGACCGGCACGATCAACGGCCTGCGGCTTGCCACCGGAACGATGGCCGGGAACGCACCCGGGTAGCCGTGACCGCCGTATCGACGCGGACCGTCGTCCTCGCCGGCGCGCGCACGCCGATCGGCAAGCTCGGCGGTGGCCTGGCGCCGCTGTCCGCGCCCCGACTCGGCGGCGTCGCGATCCGGGCGGCGCTGGAGCGCGCCGACCTCGCCCCCGACCAGGTCGACCACGTGCTCGTCGGCACCGTCCTGCAGGCCGGGCAGGGGTCTGTGCCCTCGCGCCAGGCCCAGCTCGAGGCCGGCATCCCCCGCGAGGTCTCCTCGGAGACGGTCAACAAGGCGTGCGCGTCGGGGATGCGCGCGGCGGCGCTTGCGGACCAGGCGATCCGCGGCGGCGACGTACGGGTTGCCGTGGCGGGCGGGATGGAGTCGATGTCGAACGCGCCCTACCTGTTGCAGGACGGGCGCTTCGGACCGCGGATGGGCGACGCGCCGGTGCTCGACTCGATGCTGCGCGACGGCCTGCGAAGCCCCTACAGCGGCCGCCAGATGTACGAGGAGGCGACGAGCGTCGCCGACCGGCTCGGCCTCGGGCGCGCCCAGCTCGACGAATGGGCGCTGCGCTCGCACGAGCGGGCGACCGCCGCCGCCGAGACGGGACGCACCGCCGCCGAACTCGTTCCGGTCACGGTCGAGACGCGCCGCGGCGAGACGCTGGTCGAGGGCGACGAGGCCCCGCGCCGCGACACGACGGCGGCCGCCCTGGCGGCGCTGCCGGGTCTGGTCGGCGCCGGCGGCTCCCATACCGCCGGCAACTCGCCCGGCGTCAACGACGGTGCCGCCGCCCTGATCCTGGCCGCCGACGGGTGGGCCCGTGAGCACGGGCGCGAGCCGCTCGCCGAGGTGGTCGGCCACGCCCAGGCGGCCGGGGATACCGGTGTGATCGCGACCATGCCGGCGATCGCAGCGACGAAGGCGCTGGCCAGGGCGAGGATCCGGGCCGCCGACGTCGACCTCTGGGAGATCAACGAGGCCTTCGCCTCGGTGGTCGTGCAGTCGGTCCGTCAGCTCGACGTCGACCCGGAGCGGGTCAACGTGAACGGCGGCGCCATCGCCCTCGGCCACCCGATCGGAGCCTCCGGCGCGAGGATCGTCGGAGCGCTGGTCAACGAGCTGCGCCGCCGCGGAGGCGGCACCGGGGTGGCCGCGATCTGCTCTGCCGGCGGCCAGGGCGACGCGCTCATCCTCCGGGTGTGAAGTCGGCGCGTCGCTTGGCGAGAAAGGCGGCGACTCCCTCCCTCCCGGTGACGGAGGCCGCGGAGCGGCCGACCTCGGCCGCCTCGAGCTCCAGCTGCGCCGGGAGCGTCGCGGTAGCGGCGGAGTCGAGCAGCTCGCGGAGCCTTCCGTAGACCCTGGTCGGGCCGGCGGCGAGCTCGGCGACGATCGCCTCGACCCGCTCCTCGAGCGCCTCGTCGTCGACGACCTCGAGGACGATGCCGAGCTCCGCCGCTTCCTCGGCGCCGATCACCCTCGCCGTCATCAGCAGCTCCGCCGCCCGGGCCCAGCCGACCCGGCGGGGCAGGAACCAGGTGGCGCCGAGATCGGGTGTCAGGCCGACCCGGCTGTATGCGGTGGTGAACGAGGCCGAGCGGGAGGCGATCGCGAGATCGCAGGCGAGGACCAGCGACATCCCGGCGCCGGCGGCGGCTCCGTGGACCCGGGCGACGCTGGGCGCGTCGAGGGCGCGGAGCCCGAGCAGGCCGTCGTGCAGGGTCCGCGCGAGCCGACCGACGGCGCGCCCGGGATCCACTCTCATCGCCCGCAGGTCGCCGCCGGGGCAGAACATCCGGTCCTCGCCGCAGATCAGGATCGCGCGCAGATCGTCCCTCCCGCGCAGCTCCCCGACGCCGGCGACGAACGCCTCGGCCCAACCCTGGTCGATCGGCCCGCCGATCGTCAGCCTTGCGATCGAACCCTCGGCGGCGAGCTCGACGGTCATCGTCGCCGAGGTGGGGATCAGGCGGCGCTCGCCGCGCGCTGGACGATCTCCCGCAGCGCCGGCTTGCTCACCTTGGTCGCGGACATCGGCCACCCGTCCGGCTCGACGAAGAAGACCTCCCGCGGCACTTTGTAGCTCGCCAGGCGGCCGACGCAGAACTCGATCAGGCTCTCGGCCTCGACCTGCTCGCCCGCTCTCAGCTCGACGAAGACGACGGGCACTTCGTCGAGCTTCTCGTCCGGCCGGCCCACCACCTCGGCGCAGGCGACCGCGGGATGACCTTCGATGAAGTCCTCGACTTCCATCGCCGCGACGTTCTCGCCCCCCACCTTCAGCATGTCCTTGAGGCGGCCGTGGAAGACCAGGCTGCCGCTCGCGGTGATGCTGTACTCGTCGCCGCTGCGCAGCCAGCGGTCGCGGTCGATCGTCGCCGCGGTTTTCTCGGGGTCGTTGTAGTAGCCCTCCATGGCCAGGAAGCCGCGGAACATCAGTTCGCCCCGGGTCTCGGGCGGCAGCTCGACGTCGGTCCCGGGCTCGACGACTTTCACCTCGACCCCGGGGATCGGCTTTCCCTGGGTCGCGATCCGCGTATCGAGATCCTCGTCGGGCGTCGTGAACCCGAAGGTGCCGGCGGCCTCCGTCATCCCCGACGACTTCACCAGTTCGGCCCAGGGCAGGAGAGAGTCGAGGCGCTCGAACAGCGAGCGGGGGCCGATTTGGCCGATGTATCTGAGGCCGGGGAGCGCCGCCGGGTCGAACTCGGGCAGGTCGAGGACCTCGTTGGTGACGTAGGGGAACCAGGGCCAGGCGGCGGTCACCTGGTGGCGCACCATCAGCGCCAGCGCTCGGCCCGGATCGAAGTGCGTATCGGTGAGGGCGGTGCCCGCCGCCGCGAGGCAGCCGATGTAGGGCGAGAGTGAGCCGACGTGGAAGAGCGGCCCGGGGAGCCAGTAGACCTCGCGCTCGGACTCGGTCGCGAAACGCCCGAGGGCACGGCCGGCCGGACCGCGGGTCAACGACTCGTGCGTGTGCATGCACCCCTTCGGGTGCGAGGTGGTGCCGGAGGTGTAGAGCAGCGCCGCCAGGTCGCGGATCCGCACCCGGCGGCGCAGCAGCTCGACCTCCTGCGGAGCGACGCCGGCCGCCAGCTCGGCCAGCTCCGAGCGCGAGAGGACCCCGCTGTCGGCGGCGGTGCCGCGCAGGGTCGCGACGACGGTGAGCTTCGGGAAGTCGGCGAGCTGGACGCGGCGGGGGTCCGGCGCCTCGCGCAACCCCGAAACCGCCTGGCCGACCAGCGCCGCCAAGTCGACGTGATCGTCGATCCGGTCGGTCAGGAGCAGCGCCGCCAGGTCGGCGTCGCGGATCACGTGCCCGAGCTCGGCGCTCTTGTAGCGCACGTTGAGCGGCACCGCGACCGCGCCGATCGAGACGATCGCGAGGAATCCCTCCAGGAACTCAGGGCTGTTCGGAGCCAGGAGGCCGACGTGATCGCCGGCGCCAACCCCGAGCGCGTGCAGGGCCCGGGCGACCTCGTTCACGCCGGCGTCCAACTGGGCGTAGGTCAGGCTGCCGAAGGGCATCGCCAGCGCCGGGTCGTGCGGTGCGCTGTCGACGGCGCGGGCCAAGAGGTCGGGGATCGTCAGGACTTCCGCCCAGCGATCCATCTCCCCCACAGATCCTTTGCCCACGGCCACCACTCCTTTGTTCAGCGTTCTACCCGTCGCCCCCCGCGAAGGTAGGAAGGTAGCAATCTTTGGAGCGATCGTCAACATGTATGTTGCCAATGCTCACAACGGTTTGTTGGAATCGGACGCGACTGGTAGGCTCTCCCGATCAGTGGGGGGAAACGGCTCCAGAAAAGGCTCCGAGAGCGGGATCGAGCGGCGCCGCAAGAAAGCTCGCGCGAAAGCGAACTCCCACTACCACGACAAGCGCGAGGCTTTGATCAACGCTGCTGCGGATGAGTTCTTGGAGAAGGGCTACGAGGCGACCGCGGTCAGCGACATCGCCGCCCGGGTCGGCGCCGACAGGGCCACCTTCTACTACTACTTCGACAGCAAGGAGCAGCTGTTCGAAGAGATCGCGGGCGAGGTGACCGAAAAGAACCTCAAGGCTGCCGAGGAGATCCTCGCCTCGGAGGAGTCGCCGCGCAACCGCTTGGCGACGCTGATCAAGCTGATCATCAACTCCTACGTCGACAACTACCCCCACATCACCGTCTACATCAGCGAGGAGATGCACAAGATCCGCTTCCAGGACAACCCCTGGGCGCTGCGGATGCGGCGGCAGATGCGGCGGATCGAGTCGATCGCCAACGAGATCCTCGCCGAGGGGGTCGAAGACGGCTCCTTCCGGGCGGACATCCCGCCGGAGATCGCCTCGCGCAGCCTCTTCGGAATGATCAACTGGACCCACCGCTGGCTGCGGCCGGACCGCGGCTACACGGCCGAGCAGATCGCCGACTGGTTCACGGCGATCTTCCTCGACGGCTTCGCCCTCCCCGAGGCGCGCGCCGCAAGCGCCTCGGGGGGCCGTTGAAGCCGAGCCTGACCTGAGTCGTGCCCGCAGGCGATCAGGAGCCGCGCAGCTGCGCCGTCGCCTCCTGGTCGACCGCGAGCCCCTCGGGGTCCGCGACCGGGTCCCCGACGACCACCACTCCGTAATCGCGGCGCGCGCCCTCGACCGAGACGTAGCCGTCGCGCACGTCGACCAGCACACGGTCGACCGGCCGCTGGCGGGGATCGCCCCAGCCACCGCCGGCGTTGACCACGTACCGCCAAGTCGCCATCGGCTGGGTCGGCCAGACCGAGCGGCTGGCGAAGTACTTGTACTCACCGTCGGGGTCGGGCATGTTGGTCTCGGGATCGAGGAGACCGGAGACGGGCGTCGCCTCGGCGTAGGCCGCGTCGTCCATCGCCATCAGGACCGGCGCCCCGGGGGATCCGTCCCACATCCAGACGCCGCCGACCATCCCGTCGCCGCCGCCGTACACCCCGAACCCGCTGGGGACGCGGAAGCGCAACGGCATCGAGCGGTGGTCGGCTTCGCGCAGCCAGAGCGAGTCCTTGACCTGGGCGGCGCCGCCGCGGTTGGTCCCCGGCCCGGAGCTGTCGATCACGGCTTCGCGCCGGGTCATCACCAGCGGTGCGTCGGCCTCGATCGCCTCGATCGCCGGGTCGAGCCCGTTGGCGAGATAGGAGGTCATGTAGGTCTCGCCGTCACCGGAGCGAGTCGCGCCCCAGGGCCCGTGCTCGCCGCCGGCCTGCGCGGCGGAGAGCCACGGCGTGCCGTCCTCGAGGAACCCGCTGGCGTTGTGGTTGTTGTTGGAGCCGACGTCGCCGGCCACGGCGCGGTCGCCGAGGGCCGGGGCGAGGGCCTTGAAGACAGCCGAGAAGAGGACGTTCACCGCCTCGAAGTAGAGGAACACGACCCCGTCGGGCGGCAGCGCGCTGATCACCGTCCGCTCCGGTATCACCAGGTCGATCGGCCGCATCGCGCCGGAGGTGAAGGCGCCGCGGGGGTCGAAGAGGAACTTCAGGGCGACGATCACCGCGGTTTTCGCGTCGAGGACGGTGCCGTTGATCGAGGTCCGTGCCTCGCGGGAGGTGCCGCTGACGTCGACCTCGGCGCGTTCGCCGACCTTCTTGATCGACACCTTGATCCGGTATTCCTCCTCCTCGTCCAGGCCGTCGGCGTCGAGCACGTCCTCGGCCTCGTAGACGCCGTCGGGGAGCGAGCCCAGCGCATCGGCGATCCGTTCCTCGCCGGCGTCGCAGGTGTACCGCATCGCCCCCAGCACCGCCGCCGAGCCGTGCCGTTCGGTCGACTCGACCAGCAGACGGTCGCCGAGACGCAGGGCGCCGGCGATGTTGCGCAGGTCCGGCTCTATCACGCTGCCGAAGCGGACGTTGTCGAGCAGCATTCCGTAGGACTCCGCCACCGGTTCGTCGCGCCGATAGAGGGCGCGCGGGGAGATCACGAGGCCGTTTTCGTACACGCTCGTCTTCGTGCCGCTGAATCCACCGGGCACCGAGCCCCCCATGTCGAGCTGGTGGGCTCTGATGTTGACGAAGCCGATGATCTCGCCGTCGACGAAAACCGGGCGGCAGAGCAGGAGATCGTTGGGGTGGCAGCCGGTCCGGTAGGGATCGTTGCCCATGATGACGTCGCCGGGCTCGAGCCGATCGGGACCGTACTCCTCGATCGTGTTCCGAACCGCGTCCATCATCGGCCCGACGAAGAAGACGAGGCTGTTGCTGATCCCCGTCGTCATGTAGTCGGTCGACGGGGGACCGCATAGCGTCGCGGCGAAGTCGTACCAGTCGCGCAGGATCGGCGAGAAGGCCGTGCGCAGCAGCGAACCGGCCATGTGTTCGACGATGTAGCCGAAGCGGTTCGAGAGCACCGTGGCGGTGAACCGTTCGGCGTCGTAGCGCTGCTGGAAGTCCTCTTCGCTCAGCTCGCGGAGGCGGGGGGACGCGATGTCGATAGTCATTGGATCCTCTGGTCTGGTTCGTGGACTCTGGCCTGGTGGTTCAAACCGCTCTGATCGCGATCTCGCCGACGCTTCCCACGGTCGCCGTCTGACCGGGGCAGACCAGCGTCGTGCAGAGCGGCTCGCGGATCACCGCCGGCCCCTCGATCACGTCGCCGGCGAGCAGGTCGTCGCGCCCGTAGACGGCGGTGTCGAGCGGCTCCTCCTCGAGGTAGCGGAGCTCGGTCCGGCCGCGGGGCTCGGGAGCGCCCGAGGTCCGTGGCTCGAGGGTCGGGTAGGAGACCTTCTCGGCGGGAACGACGAGCTCGACTCGGTAGACGGCGCCCTGGACCGGCAGGTAATCGAACCGTTGCCCCCAGCGCGTCTCGTACTCGTCGTGGAAGGAAGCGACCATCTGCTCGACCGCGGCATCGTCGATCTCACCCTCCGGCGCCTGGACGAACGGCATCTCCCAGCTCTGGCCGGCGAGCCGGCCGTCGAAGCTGCGCCGCATCGTCCCCTGCTCGGCCGCCGGGCCGATCCGCTGCGCGAGTTCCGCCTCCATCCGCTCGAAGATCCCGTCGATCTCCTCGGCCACGCCCTCCCCGAGCACGCGATAGGCGCAGTGGCTGTCCGAGTAGACGAGGTCGGTGCTGAGCAACCCGAGAGCCGAGAAGAGGCCCGGGTGCGGCGGGACCAGCACCTGCTTCGAGCGCAACAGGTCGAGGGCCGCCGGCAGCAGCATCGGGCCGGCCGCGCCGTAGGCCTGGACGCTGAAGTCGCGGGTGTCGAGACCGTGGCGGATCGCGATGTTGGTGATCTCCTCGGCGATGTTGTTGACCGCGACCCGGTAGGCCATCCCGATCCGGGAGCCGAGGTCGACGGGTGCATCCAGCCGTTCGAAGGCCTCGCGCGCAAGCTCCGGATCCAGCTGCAGCTCGCCGCCGGCGAACCCGCCCGGGTCGAGGATGCCCATCAGCAGGCAGGCATCGGTCAGGGCCGGCACCGTCCCGCCGCGGCCGTAGCAGGCCGGGCCGGGATCGGCGCCGGCGCTCTCGGGGCCGACCGCGATGTCGCCCGCGGAGGAGACCGAGACGATCGAGCCGCCGCCGGCACCGACGCTCGAGACCTCGGTGGAGAGGGCGTTGATGACGAGGTCGTGTTCGAGCTCGAAGGTGTCGTTGACCCGCACCTCCCCCGCGCTGACGATCGAGATGTCGGTCGACGTTCCGCCGACGTCGCAGCAGAGGATGTCCTCGACGCCGATCAGCGAGCCGAAGTGCTGGCAGGACACGGTGCCCGCCGCGGGGCCCGCGAAGACGATCCGGTAAGGCTCGGTCAGCGCATGGTCCTTCGACATCAGCGTCGCCGCGCAGTCGGCGAAGTTGAGCTCTCCGTTGAACCCGAGGTCGGCCAGCCCGCTGTCGAGCCCGGCCGCGTACTCGCCGTAGATGAACTGCATGAAGACGTCGACGATCGTCGTCGAGGCCCGCGTGTACTCCTTCGCCAAGGGCGAGACCTCGGAGGAGATCGAGACCGTCACTTCATCGCCCATCACCTCGTTGACGATGCGCCGCAGGGCCCGCTCGTGCTCGGGGTTGATGTAGGCGTTGAGGGTGCAGATCGCGACTCCGGCGACGCCGCAGCGGGCCAGCAACTCGACCTGCGCCCGCGCCTGCTCCTCGTCGAGCGCCACCAGCACCTCGCCGCTGGAGAGGATCCGCTCGCGCACCCCGAGCCGCAGGTAGCGCGGGACGAGGGGGCGTGAGACGTCGCTGAAGCCACGGTGCCAAGCGGGATCCGTGAGCCCCGCACGGGGGCGTATGCAGCGCCCCGCGTCGAGCATGTCGCGGTGGCCCTCGGTCGTGAGGAACCCGACCTTCGGCAGGTTGCGCGTGATCACCGCGTTGAGGCCGTGGGTGCTCGCGTGGTTGAAGACGGGCATGTCGGACACGCCGAGCCGGGCCGCGCCTTCGAGCACCGCCGACTGCGGCTGGACGACGTCGGTCGACACCTTCGTCACCTCGATCTTGCCGTCACGAATCGCGACCACGTCCGTGAAGGTCCCACCAACGTCTACACCGATCATCTCTCTCCTCCAGGTCCGTCCGTACGTCTCAGCCCGCGACCGGGCCGAAGGGTTCGTAGCTGCCCAGCATCGGCCCGCGCTTGCGCTCCACCGAGGCGAGGCAGGTCTGGCACTTCACGACCTCCCACCAACCGCCTTCGCTCACCACCGGGTAGGCAGCGAGGTCGTCGGCCCCACACTCCTCACACGTGCCGGCGACCGGCTCGCGCTCGACCGAGAGGGTCTTCTCTTTTGGTCTTGGAAAGCTCCACATCTCACACCTCGCTAGTAGTACGAAAACCACGCCATGCCGACTTGCCGCCGTCGATCGGGACGACGGCGCCGTTGATGAAGGAGGACTCCTCGGAGGCGAGGAAGCAGACGAGCCGCCCCATCTCCTCCGGCTCCCCCGGCCGCCCGATCAGCTGCGAGCCGGTGAGCGAGCTGAGCGCCGCCTCATCGCCGCCGGCGGCGGTGACGAAGTCGTCCAGCATCGCCGTCCGGGTCGAGCCGGGGCAGAAGCAGTTGCAGCGGATCCCGTCGGCCGCGAGGTCGACGGCGGTGACCCGGGTGAAGTTGATCACCGCGGCCTTGGAGGCGCAGTAGGCCGGGGAGTTCGGGTAACCGAGCAGGCCGGCAACCGAGGCGGTGTTGACGATCGCCGGGCCCCGAGCCGATTTGCGCAGGTGGGGGATCGCCGCTTTGGTGGCGATCCAGACGGCGCGGATGTTGACGGCGAAGATCCGGTCCCAGACCTCGGTTGGGATCGTCTCGACGGTACACGGGCCGTGAATCACCGACTCGGTGATGCCGGCGTTGTTGACGAGGACGTCGATCCCGCCGAAGCGCTCCGCCGCGGTGCCCATCAAATCCTCGACCGCGGCATCGTCGGTCAGGTCGCAGACGATCGCCTCCGCGGATCCGATGCCGCCGTTGATCGCCGCGACCGCCTCCTCGAGGCCGTCGCGCTCCACGTCGGTGGCGGCCACATTCGCCCCCCGCGCCGCGAGCTCGTGGGCAATCGCGCGTCCGATGCCATTTGCGGCACCGGTCACGACGCAGACCTTCCCAGCTACCCCGGCGGGGACCTCAGCTCCCATCGCCGTCACCGTAGCATATTTTCAACTCATGCGTTGACAATTTACCCGGCCCGACTGGTCGCCAAAAAGGTGTGGCCCGCGTGGAACTCACGCGGGCCACACACGGCGGGCGGGACACTCAGGAGGGGACGCTCGTCCCTACTTGCCGCTCCACAGTTCTCCGAAGAGCCCTTCGTAGTCGAAGGACGGCGGCGTGTAGTACTGCGGTAGGTCGGACATCGCTTCCTGGACGTTGTCTTTGGTGATGTAGGCGATCGGGAGCTCATCCGCCTTCCAGGGATCGAGGCCGACGGACTGGCGGATCCCCTGCTCGACCGCAGCCCAGGCCGCGTAGCGGTAGGGGCCGAAGGTGTCGACGACGACGATGCCGCCTTCGGCGAGGTTTTCGAGCACGGCGGGGCCGGAGTCCATGCCGACGAATTTGATGTCGGTGCGGCCCTGCTGTTCAGCCGTTTTCAGCATCGGTTCGCCGAACGGGTCGGAGGTCCCGCCGAGCAGCCATTCCAGCGATCCGGGAGGATTGCTGGAGAGCAGCGCCGAGAACGCCGGCGGGCCCGGTTCAGCCAGTTCCGCCCCGGACACTCTCGTCACCTTCAGTTCACATTCCGGGCAGTATTCGGCCAGCGCCTTTTCGACCCCTTCGGTCCGTTCGGGGAGGATCGCGAAGGCGGGGTCGTCACCGGCGAGATCGACCCGCGTCTTGCCTTCGGCATTCGCGGCCACGTAGATCCCCAGGTATTCGCCGTCCCGGACCCCGTCCTGGGTGACCATCGCCACCGGCCCGCCGAAGGATTTGAATTCGGGACCTTCCTGACAGTAGGCGCAGGTCACCGGGATTCCGGCCTTGATCGCCGCGTTCACCGCGGATGCGATCGCTTCCGGCTGGATCGAGACGAGGAAGATCGCGTCGACTTTTTCGGTCACCATCTGCTGAACCAGCCCGCTCTGGACCGAGGGGGTGAACTGCCCGTCGAGGGGTTCGGTTGATTCCCAGCCTGCGGCCTTCGCGGCTTTCACCGCTTCTTTGCCCATTTCGACACACCCCGATGCGACCCCGCACATCACGATCCCGAGCTTGCCCTTGCCAGGGTCATACGGTTCGTCGGGCGGCGTCGGCCAGTCGAGGGTGTCCATGTCGCTGTGTTCGGCGACGAATTCCTTCGCTTCCTGCTGTTTGCTCGAGCCGCCTTCTTCGGTCCCGCCGGAGCTGGCTTCGGTGGAAGCCGTGGTGCCGCTGGAGCCGTCGCTGGAACCGCAACCGGCGGCCACGGCGACGATGCCGATCAGAAGCGCAAGCGCCAACAGGCCGCGCCACGAGTTTCTCATTTCTCCTCCTTTGAACTGTCGGTCACTTGGGTACGACTTGGGTCAGGTCAGCCTGCGTCCGAAGACGCTCGAGAAGGCGACCGCGATGATCAGAACCACGCCGTTGACGACTTCCGTCCAGGTGAACGGAAGCCCGCCGACGATCAGCCCCTGGCTGACCCAGACGAGGAAGGTGCCGCCGATCAACGTCCCCCACACGTGGAACCTCCCGGTCGAGAGGATCACCGTGGAGAGAAAGGCGGCGGCGAAGGCCGGCAGCAGGAAGGGCACAGCCGCCCCGGGTGACGCGGTGCCCTGGCTGGCGCCGAGAATGATCCCGGCCAGAGCGGCGAGCAGGCCACCGAGGACGAAGGCCTTGAAGGTCTCCTTGCCCGGCTTGATCCCGGAGAGGCTTGCCGCCACGGGGTTGCTCCCGGTGGCCCGCAGGTAGCGACCGAAGGTGGTGTGGTCGAGCAGCAGCCAGAGCAGCAGGGCCACGATCAGCAGCACCCCGACGGTCCAGCTGGTCGCGTCGACCCAGTCTGCGAGGCCGAGAGCGAAGAGGACGACGGCGGCAAGGCCGATCACGAGCGCCGCGTAGACGTCCCAGCGTCGCGCCTCGCTCGCCTGCGGCTTCAGCCGGCGCAGCGCCAGGAACCCGAGCACCGCCGCAGCCGCCAAGCCGAGCCAGAGGACGACGGCCGGGAAGTGAGTCCCGACGTCCCCCAGGGAGCCGCTTCCGGAGAACCAGCTGGGCAAGGTTCCACTGCCGGTCCCACCGGTCAGATTGGCGCCGCCCGAGTACACGGATGAGAGGCCGAGCATCACCCCGCCGGTCCCCAGCGTGGCGATGAAGGTGTTCATCCGCAGGTTGACGACGAGGAAGCCATTGACCGCTCCGCCGATCGCGCCGGCGGCGAGGCAGGCGAGGATCACGAGCAGGAACGGCCAGTCCTGGTTGAGCTTCAGGCCGACGACGAGGAAGTTGGTCAGCGTCGCCATCGAGGCCACCGAGAGGTCGAACTGGCCGGCGACCAGCGTCACCAGCACGGCAAGCCCGAGCAGCAGGACCGGCGTGTACTGGTGGATGTTGAGGGCGCGGGCGTCGGTGTTGGTGAACTTGTCGCCGAGCCAGATCGTGTAGATCAGGAAGACGAGCAGGAAGGCGAGGAAGGAGACCGACCCCTGGACGAGTTTCGAGCTCAGCGCCTGACTCAGCTTCGAGGGGGTGCGAACGGGCGAGCTCTCGGGCGGGGTGACCGGCGCGGCTACGGTCGGCGTCGAACTCATCAGATGAAGGCCTCCAGGTCGTCGGGGTTCGTCTCTGCCGCCGTCAGGAAGGCGCTCAACTGGCCGCCGTTGACGACGGCGATGCGATCGCAGACGGCGAAAAGGTCCTCGGAATCGGAGCTGACGACGAGGACGCCGGCGCCCCCCTCCGCAAGCTCCTCGATCAGCTGGTAGATCTCGATCCGGGTCGCGACGTCGACGCCGCGGGTGGGCTCGCAGAGGACGTACACCCTGGGGCGCTTCATCAGCACGCGCCCGAAGATCGTCTTCTGCTTGTTCCCGCCCGAGAGCGTCCCGAAGGCCGTCAGCGGGTCGGACGGGCTGATTGCGAGGCGCTCGATCATCTCCGCGCCCGCGCGACGCAGACCCGATCCGGCGAGGAGGCACGTGGGAGAGCGCCAGCGCGAGAGCGCGGAGATGGCCAGGTTGTCGAGCGTCGACTGATCCAGGAATCCCCCTTCGGTCTCCCGGTGCGGAGGGACCAGGCCGGAGACCACGCCCTTGGCGCGCACGACCTCGCCCGCGGTCGGACGCCTGGTGCCGTGGGCGAGGTGAGCGAGGTCGTGCAGCCCGGACCCGGGCAGCCCGGTGAGGCCCAGGACCTGTCCGGAGCGCAGGCTCAGATCGACACCGCGGATCAACCCGCCCCAGACTCCGTCCATGCGCAGGAGCTCGTCGCCCGCGCCCTCGGTCACCTGACGCCGCGCGGCGACCCCCCCTTCCTCGGTCGCCTTCTGCTGCTCGTGGCGGACGAGCATCGAAACCAGGGCCGGACGATCGAGCTCGGCGGCAGGCGAATCGGCGACGATCTTCCCGTCGAGGAGGAGGACGATTCGACTGGTCGCGTCGAGGATCTCGGAAAGCTTGTGGCTGACCATGATCACGGTCGCCCCGCGCGAAGCGGTCTGCCTCAGCGCGGCGATCAGGCGTGCGGCGTCGGGCGGGGGCAAGGTCGAGGTCGCCTCGTCGACGAAGAGGACACGGGCCCCTTGATCCAGGGTGCGGGCGATCGCGACCAGGGTCTTCTCGGCGGGCGAGAGGGCGCCGACCAGGGTGTCGGGTGAGACCTCGAGGCCAACCTCGGAAAGGGCGCGCTCCGCCGCCTCCCGCTCACGGACGTGGTCGAGCAGCGGGCCGAATCTGCGCATCGGCGGCGCTCCGAGCCGGAGGTTGTCGGAGAGGCTGAGGTCGTCGATCAGGCCGAGGTCCTGGTGGACGAAGCCGACGTCCCGGCGCGAGCCCAGGTCGGCGACCGGTTCCTCGCCATAGGCGATCTCACCGCCGCTGCGCTTGTAGACCCCATCGAGGATCTTGATCAGGGTCGACTTGCCGGCGCCGTTCGGACCCATCAGGCCGACGAAGTCGCCAGGCGGAATCGTCAGATCCAAGCCCCGCAGCACCTGGTTGCTGCCGAAGGACTTGGTCAGGCCCGTGACCCTGATCTCCTTGGCCGGACGCGGGGTGCCCGGCACGGCAGGCGTCGCCTTCCCGGCGAGCTCGCCAGCACGCTTGATGGCTCCTTCTGCAACCCCCATCAACGCCACCGTAGACCACCTCCCGCATGGTGTCAACCTATGCGTTGACAAGGTGGAGCGGCGCTGGATCGCCGTCCGGAGCTCTGTTCGGTGGCGCTCTCACGGCTCTACGTGAGGGTTCGAGGCCGTTCGGCGGATTCGAGCCGGCAGCCGCTGCGCCAGCGGCGGGGCGCCCCCGAAGGTAGATGGCTGCGTTGACAAACGGGACTTCTGGCGTACTGTTGTCAACGTTGTCGTTGAAGAATCAATCCCCCGTTTTCGGCCTCGATCCCGATGGCAGGGCCCCATCGGGCGAGTACGGGTTCGCGCCGACGGAGCAGGTCAAGTTCGGACCCGGCTCCGTCGCGGGGCTGGCCGCGGAGGTCGACCGGCTCGGCGGCAGGCGCGTGCTCCTCGTCACCGGAACCACCCTCGCCACGAGGACCGACCTCGTGAATCGCCTCGCGGACCTGCTGGGCGACCGGTTCGTCGGCGCCTTCGGCGACACGCGCCAGCACGCTCCCCGGGAGGCGGTCGTCGCGGCGGCGGCCGCGGCACGCGAGTGCGAGGCGGACTGCCTGGTCAGCTTCGGAGGCGGGAGCCCAATCGACACCGCCAAGCTCGTCGCGCTCTGCCTCGCCGCCGGAGTCGACGAACCGGGGCAGATGGGCGCGCTTCACGTGCGCGAGGTCGGCGGCGAGATCCAGGCCCCCGATCTCCCCGATGTGACGATCCCCCACATCGCGATCTCGACCACCCTCTCTGCCGGCGAGTTCACCCGCTGGGCGGGAGCCACCGACACCGGGAAGGGGATCAAGCACGCCTACGGAGCGCCGGGGATGACGCCGCGGTGCGTCTTCCTCGACCCGGAGCTGGCGGTGGCGACGCCGAAACTCCTCTGGGGATCGACCGGGCTGAAGGCGTTCGACCACGCCGTCGAGACCGTTTGCTCATCCCGGCCCCAGCCTTTTGCCGATGCGCTCGCATTACGGGCGATCGAGATGCTCGCGGGCGCCCTGGTCGTCGCTGCCGAGGACCCCGGTGACGTCGACCTTCGCGGACTCTGCCAGGTTGCCGCCTGGATGTCGATCGCTTCGCTGTCAAGCGTTCCGCTCGGGCTCAGCCACGCACTGGGACACCAGCTGGGCGCCCGTTGCGACGTGCCCCACGGCGTCACCTCGTGCATCGTCCTGCCGCGGGTGATGGAGTTCAACCGCCCCGTCGGCGCCCACCGCCAGCGGCTCGTTGCCGAAGCGATGCAGATCGACGTCAACGGCATCGACGACGACACCGCGGCCGCAGCGGCCGGCGCCAAGCTGCGCGAGATCGTCTCCGCGCTCGGAGTGGAGACGAGGCTGCGCGAGTGGGGTGTCTCCGACGCCGACCTGGTCGCGATCGCCGAGGACGCGACAGAGGACTTCATGAGCCTGACCAACCCACGCAAGATCGAAGGCACGGAGGAGGTGCTCGCGCTCCTTCGCGGCGCCTACTGAACGAGCACCGGCACGATCGGCCGAAGAAAGACGACGGGGGCCGGACACGACCCTGCGAAGGCAGCGAATCGGGTCCCAACGCTGGCCGGCGCCAAAAGCAGCCCGGAATGGACTCGAGCCCGCCACTTCTCTTTCCCGGCGCTTGCGAATTGCGCTTCTCGAACTCGCGACCCCCTTCCCTGCCATTCGGGTCGCTGGGTGACGGCGGCTCCGCGGAAAGCCGCGCCTCGCGGAGAGTCTGTGGATTCGCACGAAGTCCGCCGGCTCGAACCATGAGGGGCGCCCCTGCCTCGGATTGGGGGACGTGAAGGATCAGCCGACGGGGTCGGCAAACGGGTCCGTCGCGGAGATCCCGTCGAAGCGCCTGCGTCGAAGCGCCTGAAGTCACGCGGTTTGGGCGGGGCGCCAATGCCGAGGATGTGCCGCCCACCGGTGCCCCGCGATCTCCTGCCTGCGTTCAGTCGCGGTCTGCTCGCCGCCAGCGAGCCAAGGCCGAGCTCAGCTCGATGCGCACTGTCAGTCGCCCCGGGCCCCGGGGTCGCCGATCTGCTCGGGCTTCGCCGCCGGCTCGGCGGGGGCGCTGGCCGCAGGAGGGGACGGCTCGGCGGCGGGGCGGTCGGACGCCCGCAGCTTGCGCCAGGCGCCCGTCCCGATGATCAGCGCCCCGGCGGCGGTGGCCAGCAGGATGGTCTCGCGCCGCCGGCCGTCGAGCCGCTGCAACGCGGTCGGGGGCTTTTCCCTGCCTCGACCCGGGAGTCTCATGCCCTGCCCTCCGCCTCGTACTCGCGCATGAAACCCTCGAAGAGGCGGCGGTGGCCCTGCTCGTCGCGGAGGATCGCAATCACCATGTCCTGGGTGACCGGGTCGACGCCGTCGGCCTCCTCGACGATCCGGGTGTAGTGCTCGATCGCGCCGGTCTCGGCCTCGATCACGCCACGGATGACGTGGATCACGTCGGTCTGCTCGGCCGGCGGCTGCAGGAAGCTCTGCTCGGCGACGAAGTCCTGCGAGCCGGGAACGACGCCGTAGAGCTCCTTGATCCGGTCGGCGAACTGCTGGGCGTGGCCGAGCTCCTCCTGGATGTCTTCGGCCAGCGACTCCTTGATCTCCTGGGCACGAACGCCGTCGAGGTTGACCGAGGCCGAGATGTAGCTCATCACGGTCTCGATCTCCATCCAATAGGCCTTGATAAGCAAGGCGACCACGCGCTCGCGAGCCTCGGCGTTGGCGCTGTCGTAGATGCCCTTGCTTGCGGTGCTTTCCTCCATCTCCACTCCTTTCGAATGCGCTCAGACCACAGTAGCGACGCGCGCTTCTACGGCGCTTCACCCAGGGTCAGCGTCACCTTGCGGATCGCACCGCTGCGCTCGACCTCTAGCCGTATGTTGTCAGCGGACGAACATCCGGAGAACCGTGTCGGCGACCCGCGCGGCGAAGTCCTCCGGGCTCAAGCGGCCCCCACTCAGGTACCACTCCGGAACGTAGGCGAGTGCGCCTTGCAGGCAGTAGCGTGCCGCGGTCTCGTCGACCACCTCGAATTCCCCCTGGGCAACGCCTTCGTCGATGACCGACCGAAAGTAGTTCTCGTGCTTTCGCCGCAGCTCCCGGATCTGCTCCTGAAAGGCGTCCGGCCAATCGAGGCCGGCCATAAACAGGCGGGCGTAGTCGGGAAACTCGGTCGTCAGCAACAGAACCTCGATGTTGGTGAGCTTCCACAGGCGCTCGCTGGGTTTGCCCGAGGTGCTGAGAACGGTCTCGAAGCGCTCAGTGACTTCCGCCGAGACCTGGTTCATCCAGGCCTGATAGAGCGCCTCCTTGTTTTCGAAGTAGTGATAGAGCGTCGCCTTGGTGACGTGCACATGCTCGGCGATGTCGTCGAGGCTGGCACGGCTGAAGCCGGCGCGCGCCAGCTCCGCGCCGGCCGCCCGCAGGATCGCCTGTTTGCGCGCGTCGCGGCGCAGTTCGAGCCGTGAGGGCTGCGCCCCGGCACTCACGAGGCAGCGGCGCGGCTCCAGAGCAAGCCGCGGGCGCCCATTCCCTTTCAAAAGAATTGGTACCCGTTGGCACCCGCGCCGCCCGTCACGCGCGCTCCCCAAGCATGAAAAGCCCCGCTTCCAGGCAATCGTTCGTGACAGCGGCGAGATGAGTGACTCCGAAGCGGGTTCGGACGGCTTTGCGGGAGGCGGTCACGTCGCCGTGCCGCTCCGCGAAACGCAGAGGAGGTCGCTCGGCTCGTGGCCGATGATGGCGATCGAGAAGGGATGCGCATCGTCCGCGAGCAGATGGCCGACCTCGCGCCCGATCCAGCTGACTGAGGTGGTTCGAGGAGTGGTCTTCCGGCTGCCGCCGCCGCGCGGCGCGCGCGGACGGGAGCCACGAGGATCCAGATTCGCCGTGGTCGTTCAGCGGAGGAGCTGATGGCGCTGAGCACGACCCCAGTCGCACCGACTTCGACGAGTGCGCAGCCGGCTAGCTTCCGGCCGACGATCACGATGCGCGACGTCGAAGCCCGAGTGTTGGCCGCACGTGGCGGGAGCATCGGTACATTGGAACGGAATCCGTTTGCATTTGCGCTGCCGCAGACATAGGGTCGGCGCAGTGTCCGCGCTCGTCCTTCCCGCGCCTTCGTGGCGCCGAGTAGTGGCTCTCGCTGCCGTCCTGGCCGCGGTGTTGTGTATCTGGGCCGTCCCGGCTTCGGCGGCGTCAATCGTCTGGAAGCCTTGCGAGGAAGCCGAAAAGGGGCTCGAATGCGCTCGGGTCTCGGTGCCGCTCGACTGGTCGAATCCGAGTGGCGAGAGGATCTCACTCGCGGTGATCCGCCGCCCGGCGAGCAAGCCAGCGCAGCGGGTCGGCTCGCTGTTCGTCAACTTCGGCGGCCCTGGGGTAGCCGGGGTCGCGACGGTCAAGAGCACCGGCAAGAGCCTCGACCAGCTCGGCCGCGGTCGCTTCGACATCATCGGCTGGGATCCGCGCGGCACGGGCGAAAGCACCCATATCTCGTGCTTTGCCAACCAGAAGGAAGAAGCGAAATTCTGGGGTCCGTTCTCGGCTCCCGTTACCCGCGCCGAATGGAAGCACCGGATGCCGCAGGCGGTCGCCTTCGCCAAGCGCTGCACGAAGCGCAACCGGGACCTGCTGCGCTACGACTCGACCGCCGACACGGTGCGCGACCTCGATTACCTGCGCGAAGCGCTCGGCGAACCGCAGCTGAACTACCGCGGGATCTCCTACGGCACCTTCATCGGCCAGACCTACGCCAACCTCTTCCCCGACAAGGTCCGGGCGATGATCCTCGACGGCAACATCGACCCGTTCAAGTACACCAGATCGGTGGTTGCAGCGATGGGGAACGGCGATGCCGACCAGGTAATCCAGAAATTCCTCCAGCTCTGCGGGAAGGCCGGCCCAAAGCGGTGCGCCCTCGCCAAGGGCGGCTCCCCACAGAAGCGCTTCTCGCGTCTGGTGGCGCAGCTCAAACGGGAACCGATCCCGGCCCCCAAGGCCGACCCGCCTGAGCTCACCTACAGCGACCTCCTGGTCAGCATCTTCATCAAACAGGTCGATCCGATCGGATGGCCAGACTGGGCTGGCGAGCTCGACGAAGCGGCCCGCGGCGACGGCTCGACGATCGCGCGGCAGGTCCAGGCCACCGGGGGGCTGCTCGAGAGCTCACTCAACTCCGCTGTCGGACTCCAGTGCGCCGACAAGCCGGTCCCGCCGAAGCTCGGTCCGAGCGCTTGGCCGCAGGTACTGAGGACGCTCACCAAGGCCAATAGCTTCAACGGTCCGTTCGTCGGCTGGCTCCTCTGGGCGCCCTGCTCGGCCTGGACGGTCCCGGCCGTCCACCGCTACACCGGCCCGTGGAACGCCGTCACCCTGAACCCGGTCTTGGTGATTGGCACCCGCTACGACCCGCGCACCTCCTACCGGTCCTCGGTCGTGGTCTCAAAGACGCTCGGGAACGCGGTCCTCCTCACCCACGAAGGTTACGGCCACACCACGGACCCTGACCCAAGCGCCTGCGTCGAGCGAAACGTCGCCGAATACCTGATTCGTCTGGCGACCCCGCCGAAGGGCACGGTCTGCCAATCAGATCATCAGCCATTCAGCCCCAAGTTTGGCCAGCCAGCGGGCTGAGGCTCCTCGCTTCCTCGCGCAGCCGCTGCAGCAGCGGCACCAGCTCACCGGCGGTCATCGTCAGGGCGAAGCTCCCGCCGGACTCCTCCGGAGCCCAACCGAGGTCCTCGAGCAGGCGCAGATCGGCTCGATAGGCAGGACCCAACTTCGCCGCGGCGTCGTAGTCGCGCTCCTCGCCGAGCGCGAGCCAGAGCTCGTCGATCCCGGCGAGGTGATTGCAGACGCGGCCGACTACGGCTACTGCCGCTCCCACAGCCGCTGGTTTTGGGGCTTTCGCCTGCATACCCTGATGGCGCCCGATGGCACGCCCAGGGCGATGGCCCTCACCTCTCCCAAGGAGGGGGAGCGGGAGGTCTGCC
>CAZHLT010000007.1:0-4921 GCA_964533285.1 uncultured Conexibacteraceae bacterium
GCCGCCGCGGCGGCCGCCGGCGACACCGTCCTCACCCGGCCGACGACCAGCCCCGAGGACGTCAGCGGGATGATCGCCGCCCGCGCCGTGGTCACCGAGCGCGGCGGCTCGACCTCGCACGCCGCCGTCGTCACCCGCGCCCTCGGCCGGCCCAGCGTGGTCGGCGTCGGCGAGGGCGTGACCGCCGGTCTGGAGGGCCGCGAGCTGACCGTCGACGGCTCGGCCGGCGTCGTCTACGCCGGGATCCTGCCGACCGAAGACGTCGACCCGGCGAGCGTGCCCGGCCTCGCGACCCTGGTCGAGTGGGCGCGCGAGGCGAGCCCGGCGCGGGTCGTCGACGAGGCGCCCGGCGCCGTCGACCTCGACGCCGGCGGCGCCGCCCTGGACGAGAGCGCGCCCGACGTCGGCGCGCTGGTCGAGAGCTTGAGAGGCGCCGCGGCGGCGCGGGGGTCGGTCCTCGCCACCGCCGAGGGAGCGCGGGCGCTGATCGAGGCAGGTGTGGGAACCGTGCAGAGGCTCCCGGGACAGCACGAGGCGGCGCTGCTGCTGCGGCTGGCCCAGGAGAAGGCGAATCTCGAGGAGGAGAAGGAGAGATAGACGTGAGCGAGACGACTACTGAGAGCGCCGCGAGGCCATATCCCGATCAGTGGCCGCGCGAGTCGGCGACGCCGCTGGTCGAGCGGTACCACAGCGCCGTGCGCGCGCTGGCCGCGGAGAAGTTCGCCGCCAGCAGCAAGAGCTGGGAGGAGGCGGTCGAATCCGGCGTCCTGATGCCGACCCGGGAGGAGCTGGAGCAGATCGAGGCCGACCTGCTCGCCGAGGGCTACAAGTTCGACGTCTCGGCGACGATCTCGCTCAAGGAGGAGCCCGACAAATACAAACCGCTGGCCGGCATCGCCGACTCCGGCGAGCAGGAGAGCGACGAGCAGGGCCGGCCGATCGTCGGCACCGGCGACAACGTCTTCAAGGCGCCCGCCGACGTCACCGGCATCGCCCGCTACATCTCCGACGTCGACCGGGTGATGGAGATGCTGACCGGCGGCGTGCCGGAGAACACGGTGGCGATCATCGACGACTCCGGCGGCACCCTGACGGCGCCGATCCTCGGCGACTTCACCGCCGTCGTCTGCATGGGCGGCACGGTGCGCTCGCACCTCGGGATCCTGACCCGCGAGTACAACGTCCCCTGCCTGATGAACGCCGAGCTCGACGGGCTCGCCGACGGCGACGAAGTCACGGTCGAGTACTCGAAGCCGGCCGCCGACGCCTACGCCGACGCCGAGGCCGCGTCCGAGCACCGCGCCCGCATCATCAAGGTCTCCTAGGAGGATCTGAAATGCCAGTGAAACGCAGCTACGTCGACCTGCTGGAGGCCAACAGCTTCATCCAGAAGTGGGCCGACAGCTTCTACTTCCAGTGCACGACCCGGACGGTGCAGGAGTCGAAACTGTTCCCGGTCAACCCGTACATCACGATGTCCTACTACAACGCCTGGTACCGCTACCCGGAAATCCTCCGCAAGGTGGACGCGGCGATGCCGGCGGAGGAGATCGGCGACCGCGCCCGCCAGGTCGGCACCTACGTCAACACGATCTCGATGGGGGTCGGGCCGCAGTTCTACCTCGGCGGCCGCCAGTGGCACATCGACATGGGCCTGCTGAAGCCGACCGACGCGGTCGAAGACGTGATCGACGTGCTCGACTTCTGCCGCCGGCTGAACCTGGCCTACCACCGCTCGGAGAACCACATCATGCCGAGCGACGGCAACCACAAAGACCAGATCCACACCGCCCGCCAGACGCGGTTCTTCGAAGACGGCGCGATCGGGGTCACCCCCGGCGACAAGCTGCACACCGCCTTCACCCGCTTCATGGCGGCGATCTCGGCCTACGGGTTCCTCAGCCACTGCGAGTGCCGGCTCAGCTTCTGCAACCACGGCCCCTACCGGACCCGTGACGGCAACCAGATGCTGGTCCGCGACGCGGTCGACCTCTCCGAGTGCGACTACCCGTGGATGGACGGCGTCAGCGGCGGGATCGAGTTCAACAACCTGACGATCCCGGTGATCATGAAGGACACCGACTTCTACATGGTCGACGACTGGGGCAGCTTCGAGGCGAAACCGTCATACAGCAACGACAACCTCGTCGCGATCGGCCTCTACACCTCCGACTGGCTCTCCGACGGGTACATCCCGGTCCACATGGACAGCGCCTCGGACCTCGCCGACTACCTCGACGACCAGCGCGAGAAGATGGAAGCGGCGACCGCCGAGATGTGGCAGACGATGGCCGGCTGGACGCGCGAACAGATGATCGACGCCGGCCTGCTGGTCTACTTCGCGATCCTCAAGGACGTCGCCCACTTCGCCGGCGTCTACGAGCAGGACGACTGGTTCCTGGTCGACGACCGCACCCAGCTGTTCCGGCCGCTGATGAACGACGAGTACGGCAACTCGGCGATCGCCGAGCTGGTCGGGCTGGTCTCGCTCAGCTCGCAGGACCGCGGCCCGCACCGGATGGAGCGCTACTCGCGCGAGAACACCGAGATGTGGACCTCGATCCCCTACTCGGTGCTCGAGGACGACAACTGGACCGCGGGCGTCGGCCCGATCGGCCCGGGCAGCACCTCGCTGCCGGCGAAAACCGCGAAGTGGACGACGACCCAGGGCAAGCTGACCCAGGACGAGGTCAACGCCGCGGCGAAGGCGTTCCACTCCGCCAAGTTCGACCTGCGCTACTACGACGACGACGTCTGGGCGAAGAACAACCCCGACGCCGAGCAGACGCAGGCGCTGGCGAGCTAGAGAGCCGGTGGTCTAGGGTCGGGCTCCGGCAGGGGTCGAGCGAGAGGAGAGGGCATGTCCGAGGGCTACGTCAACCGCGCCTACCGGCTGCGGCGCCGGCCGCGGGGGGAGCTGGCCGAGGGCGACCTCGAGCTGGTCGAGGAGGAGGTGCCGGGCCTGCGCGAGGGCCAGGCCCTGGTCCGGACCAAGCTGCTCTCGCTCGACCCGACCAACCGGATCTGGATGAGCGACATCCGCGGCTACATGCCGCCGGTGCCGCTCGGGGCGGTGATGCGCGGGCTCGGCCTCGGCGAGGTGGTCGCCTCGCGCCGCGAGGACATGCCGGTCGGCGCCACGGTCAGCGGCTTCACCGGCTGGCAGGAGCTGGTCCTGGCCGACGACTCGCAGCTGGAGGCGCCGCTGACCGTGCTGCCCGACCCGCTGCCGGCGCCCGAGCCGGCCTTCCTCGGCGCCCTCGGCCACACCGGGGTGACCGCCTACATCGGGGTCGACCTGGCCGAGCTGAAGGAGGGGGAGACGATCGTCATCTCCGCCGCCTGCGGCGCGGTCGGCTCGATCGCCGGCCAGATCGCCAAGCAGCGCGGTGCCGGCCGCGTCGTCGGCGTCGCCGGCGGGCCGGAGAAGTGCCGCCACGCGGTCGAGCGGCTCGGCTACGACGTCTGCGTCGACCACCGCGCCGGCGACTGGCGGGCGCAGCTCGACGCCGCCACCCCGGACGGGATCGACGTCGACTTCGAGAACGTCGGCGGGCCGATCATGGACCACGTCCTGATGCGCCTCAACATCGGCGCCCGCGTCTCCCTCTGCGGGATGATCGCCGAGTACAACACCTATAACGAGGGCGGCGAGCACAGCGGCGGCCTGCGCAACGTCGGCCAGCTGATCATGCAGCGGGCGACGATCAGGGGCTTCCTCGTCCTCGACTGGGGCCACCGCTTCCAGGAGGCGATCGGCTACCTCGCCGACCTGCTCGGCGAAGGCAAGCTCCACTACGACGAGACGATCGTCGAGGGCGGCCTCGAAGCCGCCCCCGAAGCCCTGGGCCAGCTCTTCAGCGGCCAAAACGTAGGCAAGCTCCTGGTCCGCCTCGCCGACTGACGAGTCCGACGACCGACGACTGACGAACGCCCCCGTACCCCTTGACCTTCGTCACCCAGTGGGTGACAAAGGTCAAGGGGTCAGGCGGTGGAGTCGCTTTCGCGGGTCGATTCGAGCAGGGCGAGGGTTTAGGGGTCGAGCGCGGCGGCGCGGGAGCGGTCCGCCTCGGCGCCACCGGCTCGGGTGCGCCCGACGGCGCCGGCGGACTCGAGGACCCGCGCGTGGTAGGTGACCGCGCTGACGCTGGCGCCGGGGCTGGCGGCGGCGACCAGTTCCGGCGCGGTCAGCGCCTCGTCGCTGGCGATCAGCGCCCGCAGGATCTGCCGGCGCATGGGATGGTCGAGCGCTCCCCGCGGGTCCATTGCCCCTGCTTCGACGCGCGAGGGCCGATGGATCAACTCTGGGCGCGAAATCGCGTCAGAGTTTTCACACCAGCGGTTCCGCTGGGATCAGCCGCGCCAGGCGCAGCGCCGTGCGCAGCTCCAGCTGGCGCTCGCCGACCCGGTGGCCGAGCAGCTCCTCGGCCCGCCGCACCCGGTAGGTGACGGTGTTGGTGTGAACGCCGAGGCGGCGGGCGGCGCGGACGAAGCTGGCGCCCTCGTCGAGGAAGACGGCGAGGGTCGAGGCGAGCCGCATCGTTGCGTCATCGCCGGCGGCGAGCGGGCCCAGCTCGCGCTCGGCGAAGCGGCGCGCCGCCTCCGGGTCGCCGACCATCAGCGCCTCGAGGGCGACGTCGGGGAAGGCGATCCGCGCCGCGCGGTCGCCGCGCAGCTGCGCCACCCGCCGCGCCGCCAGCGCCTCGCGGTGGCTCAGCACGAAGCCCTCGACTCCGGCTGCTGGCGTCCCCGCCGCCACCGAGATCCCGCGGCCGGCGCCGCGCGGCACGCGCAGGTCGGCGAGGTGCGGCGGCTCGCGCCGGCCCGCCCAGCAGGCCAGGTGCCGCCCCTGGGCGACGGTCAGCGGCGGCCGCGCGCCGAGGCTCTCGGCGACCGTCGCCGCGACCTGCTCCATCTCGCC
>CAZHLT010000008.1:0-11325 GCA_964533285.1 uncultured Conexibacteraceae bacterium
CGCGACGCTGGGGCAGTACGACTTCGTCACCGTGATCGAGGCCCCCGACGAGCAGACGATGGCCAAGGTCTCGGTCGAGCTCGGCTCGCGGGGGACGATGACCAGCCAGACCCTGACCGCGATGCCGGCGAGCGAGCTGGCGGCGAGCCTCTGAGCCCGGCTTGAGGGTCCTCGTCGTCGGCGGAGGGGGTCGCGAGCACGCGATCGTGCGGGCGCTGCGGCGCTCGGCCCACGCGCCGCAGGTGCTCTGCGCGCCGGGCAACGCCGGGATCGCCGCCGACGCCGCGTGCTTTCCCCAGGTCGCCGCCGACGACGCCGCGGCGATCGTCGCGCTGGCCCGCGAGCAGGGCGCCGACCTGGTCGCGATCGGGCCCGAGGCGGGGCTGGTCGCCGGCGCCGTCGACGCGCTCGAGGACGCCGGCATCCCGGCCTTCGGCCCGAGCCGCGCCGCGGCGGAGCTGGAGGGCTCGAAGGCGTTCGCCAAGGAGCTGATGCGCGAGGCCGGCGTGCCGACCGCCGAGTACGCGCTGCTGCACAGCCGCGAGGAGGCGCTGGAGCGGCTCGCCGCCGCGACCTACCCGACGGTGCTGAAGGCCGACGGGCTGGCAGCGGGCAAGGGCGTGATCATCTGCACCGAGGAGGCCGAGGCCCGCGCCGCGGTCGACGTCTTCTTCACCGAGCGGCGCTTCGGCCGGACCACGGTCGTGCTCGAGGAGTTCCTCGAGGGCGAGGAGCTCTCGCTGCTGGCGCTGTGCGACGGCGAGAACGTGGTGCCGCTGGCGCCGGCCCAGGACTACAAGCGGATCTTCGACGGCGACCGCGGCCCGAACACCGGCGGCATGGGCAGCTACTCGCCGGTGCCGGGCTTCGGCCCGGTCGAGGTCGAGGAGATCGTCGACCGCGTCCACCGCCCGGTGGTGGCGGCGATGGCGGCCCGCGGCGTGCCCTTCCACGGCGTCCTCTACGCCGGCCTGATGATCGGCGCCGCCGGCCCCAAGGTGCTCGAGTTCAACGTCCGCTTCGGCGATCCCGAGACGCAGGCGGTGCTGCCGCGGCTGCGCTCGGACCTGGTCGACCTCTTCCGCGCCGCCCGCGAGCCGGGCGGGCTCGCCGGGGCGAGCGCCGAGTTCGCCGAGGAGTGGGCGGTGACCCTGGTCCTCGCCTCTGCCGGCTACCCGGAGAGCTCCTCCAAGGGCGACGTGATCAGCGGCCTGGCGGCCGCCGCCGAGCTCGCCGAGGTGACCCACGCCGGCACCGCCGCCCGCGACGGCGAGATAGTTACCGCCGGCGGCCGGGTACTGAATGTGACCGGACTCGGGGCGACCCCGGCCGCGGCGCGCGATCGCGCATACGATGCCGCCAGCCGGATCTCCTTCGCGGGAATGCAAATCCGCACCGACATCGCCGCCCGCGCCGTCGAGCGGGTCCCCAGCTGACGACACCAGAGAGGAACGAGATGAGCGAGATCTCAGAGGAGCCCCAGCCGACCGGCGCCCCCGGACCGGCCGATCCTGGCCCGATGCCGGTGACGATGCCGGCGGTCGAGGAGGCCTTCGAGGAAATCGACGTCGACGAGCCCCACGTCGGGATCATCATGGGCTCGAAGAACGACAAGCCGAAGATGCAGCCCGCCGGCCAGGCGCTGGAGGAAGCCGGCATCCGCTACGAGGTGCGGGTGATGAGCGCCCACCGCGACCCCGAGCTGGTCCGCGAGTACTGCCAGAACGCGCGTATGCGCGGCCTGCGGGTGATCATCGCCGGCGCCGGGATGTCGGCGGCGCTGCCCGGCGTCGCCGCCGCCCACACCGACCTGCCGGTGATCGGCGTGCCGATTCTCGGCAAGAGCCTCGGCGGGCTCGACGCGCTGCTCTCGGCGGTGCAGATGCCGCCGGGGATCCCGGTCGCCTGCGTCGCGATCGACGGCGCCAAAAACGCCGGCGTGCTGGCCGCCCGAATCATCAACGCCTAGGCTCGGCGCCGTGATCCCGCGCTACACCCGCCCCGAGATCGGGTCCGTCTGGACACCGCAGGCGAAGATGGAGACCTGGCTCGAGGTCGAGCTGGCGGCGACCGAGACCTGGGCCGCGGAGGGCGTGGTGCCCGCCGCGGCGGCGGCGCAGGCGCGCGAGCGCGCCGCCTTCACGGTCGAGGCGGTGGAAGAGCGCGAGCGCGTCACCGACCACGACGTCGCCGCCTTCGTCGACGTCGTCGCCGCCTCGGTCGGCGACGAGGCGGGGCGCTGGATCCACTACGGCCTCACCTCCTCCGACGTGCTCGACACGGCGCTGGCGCTGCAGCTGCGCCGCGCCGGCGAGATCCTCGTCGCCGGCGCCCGCGCCTACCGCGACGCCCTGGTCGAGCGGGCGCTCGAGCAGCGCGACACGCTCTGCGTCGGCCGCACCCACGGAGTCCACGCCGAGCCGACGACCTTCGGGCTGCGGCTGGCCGGCTTCGCCTTCGAGGCGGACCGCAACCTGCGCCGGCTCGAGACCGCCTTCGCCCAGCTCGCCCACGGCAAGCTCTCGGGCGCGGTCGGCACCTACGCTTCGGTGCCGCCGGCGGTCGAGGCGCGGGTGATGGAGCGGCTCGGCCACGGCCGCAAGGACGTCGCCACCCAGGTGATCCCGCGCGCCCGCCACGCCGAGCTGCTGGCGGCGATCGCGATCGCCGGCGCCGGCCTCGAGCGTTTCGCGACCGAGGTCCGCAACCTGCAGAAAACCGAGCTGCGCGAGGTCGAAGAGCCGTTCGCCGCCGGCCAGAAGGGCTCCTCGGCGATGCCGCACAAGCGCAACCCGATCCGCACCGAGCGGATCACCGGCCTCGCCCGCGTCCTGCGCGGCTACGCCCAGACCGGGTTCGAGAACGTCGCCCTCTGGCACGAGCGCGACATCTCCCACTCCGGCGCCGAGCGCGTCGTCCTCCCCGACGCGACGATCCTGCTCGACTACATGCAGGACCTGGCGACGAAGATCGCCGCCGGGATGACGATCCGCGCCGACCGCATGCGCGCCAACCTCGAGCTGACCCACGGCGCCCTCTTCAGCCAGCGGGCGCTGACGGCGCTGGTCGAGTCGGGGATGAGCCGCGACGACGCCTACCGCGTCGTCCAGGAGAACGCCCAGCGCGCCTGGGACACCGGCACCGAGTTCCGCGACCTGCTGGCCGAGGCGGCGCCGCAGCTCGACCTCGACGCCGTCTTCGATTACGGCGCCTACCTCACCCACCTGCCGGAGATCTTCGCGCGGGTGGAAGCGCTGCGCGGCTGAGCGCGTCCGGCGCGACCCCGCACCCACCGCGGAGGAGACCACGGTGAAAACGCACTTGTGCTCGGTATGCGAGCGCAAGTGCGTTCTCGCTTCGTGCGCCCGGTCACGCTCCGCCCTGGGATCCATCATCTAGGCTTTCCGCGTGATCCTCTACACCTGCGGTCAGAAAACGCACGTCCCGGCGCTCCACCCCTGCGGCAAGGCGGGGAAGGCGCTCGACGACGCGGGCTACGAGTACGAGCTGAAGATCGTCGGCGGCTACCGGCTGATGCCCTGGACCTGGCGCAGCCGCGAGGTCGACCGCACCGAGGTGCGCGAGCTGAGCGGCACCAACGAGGTGCCGATCCTCGTCCTCGACGACGGCGAGGTGATCTCCGGCTCCGGCGCGATCGCGCGCTGGGCGAAGGAGCACCCCAACTCGCCCGCCAAGTCCGCCGGCTGAGCCGTCGGCGATTCCTCGCCCACCGCCCTGGTCAGTGGGTGATGAGGGTGATGAGGGAAGTGACGAACGTCCCGAAGACGCCGATGGTCACGAAGAGGATGTCCCGCTGTAGGCGGTCCAGCCGACCCTCCAGAGCATCGAAGTGAGCGTTGAGCTCGCCGAAGCGCGAATTCGATTCCGCGAACCGAGCGTCGACCGCCGTGCTCGAATCCTTCAGACGAGCGTCGACCGCCGCGCTCGATTCCTTCAGACGAGCGTCGACCGCCGTGCTCGAATCCTTCAGACGGGCGTCGACCACCGCGCTCGATTCCTTCAGACGGGCGTC
This sequence comes from uncultured Conexibacteraceae bacterium, assembly GCA_964533285.1. Lineage (GTDB taxonomy): Bacteria > Actinomycetota > Thermoleophilia > Solirubrobacterales > 70-9 > VAYN01. Next base: position 4,034 of record CAZHLT010000008.1, read on the forward strand.
GACTTCCTGGAACCGGGCGTCGACGTGCCGGAACTGCGCGTCGACGTGCCGGAACTGCGCGTCGACATGCTTGAAGCCAAGGTCGATCCGTTCCCTCAAGGCGTCGATGCGGTCTTCCTGCGGCTGCTGCTGTGCCATCGCCTCCATCGTGGCACAACGGTAGACAAAAAGTTTCGCAATGTGGCGCGCGGAATCGAAATCTTCAGTGTCGAGTGTGTGCCCGAACCGTGACGACCGGCTCAGGCCGTGACGGCGGCGGGCGCCGGCGCCTCGCGGCGGGACTCGATGACGACCGGGGTGCCGGCCTGCGGCGAGAGGGTGATGTTGCGGCGGCCGGTCCGCTCGGGCTCGGGGCTTGCCTTGCGCAGCTCGCAGCGGCCCAGCACCTCGCGCAGCACGATCCGCATCTCGAACTCGGCGAAGGCGGCGCCGAGGCAGCGGCGCATGCCGCCGCCGAAGGGGATCCAGCCGTAGGTCTCCGGCCCGGCGTCGAGGAAGCGCTCGGGGCGGAAGGCGAAGGGGTCCTCGTAGAGGTCGGCGCGGGTGTGGGTGAGCCAGATCGCCGGCGTCACATCGGTCCCCGGCGGCAGCGTCAGCCCATCGGCGACCAGCTCCTTGTGCAGGCGCCGGCCGGCCAGCGGCACGACCGGGCGCAGCCGCAGCGACTCGGTGATCGTCGCCCGCAGGTAGTCCTCCTCGCCGGCGGCCAGCGACTCGCGCAGCCGCGCCAGCGCCGCCGGGTGGCGCAGCAGCAGGTCGAAAGTCCAGGCCAGCGCCGTCGCCGTCGTCTCGTGCCCGGCCAGCAGCAGCGTCATCAGGTGGTCGCGCAGCTCGGCGTCATCCATCCCATGACCAATCTCGCGCTTCAGTCGTTCGCGCTCATCATCCCCGGAGATCTCGCTCACTCCTTCCGCGCTCGAGCCATCCTCGAACCGCGCGACCATCAGCAGCGAGAGGATGTCCGAGCGCTGCTCGAGGTCGGGGCGCAGGCGGTGCTCGGCGATCTCGGCGTAGAGCAGCTCGTCGACTTCGCGCAGCTTGCCCTCGAACCGCGCCCACGGCCCGCGGCCGCCGAAGCGCCGGGTGGCGAGGCCGACGATCTGCTGGCGCGGCGAGGCGGTTTCGGTCAGCACCTCGCCGAGCATCCCCCGCAGCCGCTCCAGCCGCGGCCCCTCGGCAACGCCGAAGACGACGCGCAGGATCGCCTCCAGGGTCACCGCCTGCATCCGCGGGTGGATCGGGAACTCGCGGTCCAGCGGCCAGGAGTCGATCTCGGCGTCGACGATCTCGGTCAGCACCGGCTCGTAGGAGCGCATCCGCTCGCCGTGGAACGGCGGCAGCATCAGCTTGCGGCGGCTGAGGTGCTCGGCGCCTTCCAGGATCAGCAACGATTTCGGGCCGAGAATCGGTTCGAGGATGATGTTGCGCCCGGGCGGCAGGCCGATGTCGCGCTCCGTGTAGAGGGCCTTGATCGCGCTCGGGTCGGAGACCAGCACCATCGGCCGCTCGAAGCCGACGAAGCGGACGCTGAAGGAGTCGCCGAGGCGGCGGCGGTTCTCGGCCATGAAGGCAAGCGGCCGGAAGCTCCAGCGCAGCGTCTGCATCAGCGCGCTCTGGCGCGGTTCCGGCGGCAGGGCCATGGTCGAGAGGATCTCACCAAATCGGCCGCGAGGTGGTCCGCTGCCGGGATGGTTAGCATCGCCTTAATGACGACTCTCGCCGATCTGAAGCTGCTTTCCACCGGCAAGGTGCGCGAGATCTACGAGTGGGACGACGACCTGCTGATGGTCGCCTCCGACCGGGTCTCGACCTACGACGTGGTGATGCCGACGCCGATCCCCGACAAGGGCAAGGTGCTGAACCGGATGTCGGTCTTCTGGTTCGGGCTGACCGGGGACATCGTCCCCAACCATTTCATCTCCGAGGACGTCCCCGAGGAGGTCGCCGAACGGGCGATGCGGGTGCGGCGGCTGGAGATGTACCCGGTCGAGTGCGTGGTCCGCGGCTACCTCTCCGGCTCGGGCTGGAAGGAATACAAGGAGTCGGGCGCGGTCTGCGGGATCGAGCTGCCCGCCGGCCTGGTCGAGTCCGACAAGCTGCCGGAGCCGATCTTCACCCCCTCGACCAAGGCCGAGATCGGCGACCACGACGAGAACGTCTCCTTCGACCGCGCCGCCGAGATCGTCGGCGACCGGGCGCTGCTGGAAGAGCTGAGCCGGGTCTCGATCGAGGTCTACCGGCGCGGCGCCGAGCACGCCGCCGAGCGCGGGATCATCCTCGCCGACACCAAGTTCGAGTTCGGCCGCCACGCCGGCGCCGAGATCGTCCTCGGCGACGAGGTGCTGACCCCGGACTCCTCCCGCTTCTGGCCCGCCGACAGCTACGAGCCCGGCAGGACGCCGCCCTCCTTCGACAAGCAGTTCGTGCGCGACTGGGCCAGCGCCCAGGGCTGGGACAAGAAGCCGCCGGCGCCGGAGCTGCCGCCGGACGTGGTCGAGCAGACCCGCGGCAAATACGTCGAGGCCTACGAACGGATCACCGGGGAGCGGTTCTGAAGGCCCGGGTCCTGATCCGCCCCAAGGAGGGGATCCTCGACCCCCAGGGCAAGGCGGTCGAGCGGGCGCTGCCGGCGCTCGGGTTCGAGGGGGTCGAGCACGTCCGCGTCGGCCGCATGGTCGAGCTCGAGGCCGAGGACCCCGAGCGGCTGGCGGAGCTCTGCGAGAAGCTGCTCGCCAATCCGCTGATCGAGGACTACGAGATAGAGCAGCTCGACTCGCCGTGATCTGGGGCGTCCTCCAGTTCCCGGGCTCCTGCGACGAGCGGGACGCGCTGGCTGCCTGCCGGATCGCCGGCGACGAGGCGCGGCTGATCTGGCACGAGGACCGCGACCTCGGCGGCGTCGACGGCGTCGTCGTCCCCGGCGGCTTCTCCTACGGCGACTACCTGCGGGCCGGCGCCATCGCCCGCTTCTCGCCGGCGATGGCGGCGGTCGCCGAGCACGCCGCCGCGGGCCGGCCGGTGCTGGGGATCTGCAACGGCTTCCAGGTGCTGTGCGAGGCGGGGCTGCTGCCGGGAGCGCTGCTGCGCAACGAGAACCTGCGCTTCGTCTGCCGCCAGCTCGACCTCCTCGACGAGGACGGGGCGAGGCTCTCGATCCCGGCCAAGCACGGCGAAGGGCGCTACTACGCGCCGGAGGAGACGCTCGACGCGCTCGAGGCGGGCGGCCAGATCGCCTACCGCTACGCGCCCGGCAACAACCCCAACGGCTCGCTGCGCGACATCGCCGGCGTCCGCAACGAGGCCGGCAACGTCGTCGGCCTGATGCCCCACCCCGAGCACGCGGTCGACCCGCTGACCGGCTCGACCGACGGGCTCGAGGTCTTCCGCGCCCTGGAGAGGTTCGCGGCGTGAGCGCGGCGAAGCCGAAACACCGGGAGCTGGGGCTGACCGACCACGAGTACGGGCTGATCGTCGAGCAGCTGGGGCGCGAGCCGGGCGACGTCGAGCTGGCGATGTTCAGCCTGCTGTGGTCCGAGCACTGCGCCTACAAGCACTCGCGCAAGCTGCTGCGGCGGCTGCCGACCGAGGGGCCGCGGGTGGTGATGGGGCCGGGCGAGAACGCCGGCGCCGTCGACGTCGGCAACGGCCACGCGGTCGCCTTCAAGGTCGAGTCCCACAACCACCCGAGCGCGGTCGAACCGTTCGAGGGGGCGGCGACCGGGGTCGGCGGCATCCTCCGCGACGTCTTTGCGATCGGGGCGCGGCCGATCGCGATCCTCGACAGCCTCCGCTTCGGCGAGCTCGACTCGGTCCGCTCGCGCCACCTGCTCGACGGCGCCGTGCGCGGGATCGGCCACTACGGCAACTCGATCGGGGTGGCGACGGTCGGCGGCGAGATCTACTTCGAGGCGCCCTACGAGCACAACTGCCTGGTCAACGCGATGTGCATCGGGCTCGCCAAGAGCGAGGACATGGTGCGGGCGGCGGCGGCCGGGGTCGGCAACGCGATCGTCCTGATGGGCGCCTCGACCGGGCGCGACGGGATCGGCGGCGCCTCGGTGCTGGCCTCGGCCGAGCTCGGCGAGGGCGACGAGGCGAAGCGGCCGACGGTCCAGATCGGCGACCCGTTCGAGGAGTCGAAGCTGCTGGAGTGCTGCCTCGAGCTGCTGGGGAAGGGGCTGCTGGTCTCGCTGCAGGACCTCGGCGCCGCCGGGCTCACCTCCTCGGCCGGCGAGATGGCTTCGGCCGGGGGCGTCGGCATCGACATCGACGTCGCCAAGGTGCCGCTGCGCGAGGCCGACATGGAGCCGTTCGAAATCATGGTCTCCGAGTCGCAGGAGCGCATGCTCGGCGTGGTCGAGCCGGCGCGGGTCGAGGAGGTGCGAGCGATCTGCGAGAAGTGGCAGACCGGGTCGGCCGAGATCGGCGTCGTCACCGAGGGCGGCACGATCCGCATCCTGCGCGGCGCCGAGGTGGTCGGCGAGATGCCGGTCGCGGCGCTGGTCGACGGCTGCCCGCTCTACGACCTCGAGCCGGCGGCGCCGGCGGGCTGGATCTACGGCAACCGGGCGACACTGGCGCCGGGGACGAGCAGCGAGGACGAGCTGCTGGCGCTGCTTGCCGCGCCCAACATCGCCTCCAAGCGCTGGGCCTTCGAGCAGTACGACTCGATCGTCGGCTCGCGCACGGTGCGCCGGCCCGAGAGCGCCGACGCCGCCGTCCTGCAGCTGCCCGAGGCCGGCAACGCGATCGCCGTCTCGATCGACGGCAACGGCCGCCGCGTCGCCTGCGACCCCTACGCCGGCACCGTCGAGGCGGTCCTCGAGTGCGTCCAGAACCTGGCCTGCGTCGGCGCCGAGCCGCTCGGCCTGACCAACTGCCTCAACTTCGGCAACCCGGAGAAGCCGGTCCCCGCCTGGCAACTCGACCGCGCCGTCAGCGGCCTCGCCGACGCCTGCACGGCGCTCGGCGTCCCCGTCGTCGGCGGCAACGTCTCGCTCTACAACGAGGGGCCCGACGGCCCGATCTACCCGACCCCGGTGGTGGCGATCGTCGGCGAGCTGCCCGACGCGGCGCGCGCCGCCGGCAGCACCTTCGCCGCCGGCGGCGACGCGATCGCGATCTTCGGCCCCTTCTCCCCCACCCTCGCCGGCAGCGAGCTGGCCAAGCAGCGCGGCGAGCTGGCGATGGGGCTGCCGCAGCCGGACGTCGCCAAGGTCGCCAACGCCTGCGCCCAGCTGCGCGACGCGGTCCGCGCCGGTCGCCTCGCCAGCGCCCACGACGTCAGCGACGGCGGCCTCGCCTGCGCCCTGGCCGAGGCGGCGATCGGCGGCGGCATCGGCTGCCGCGTCGACCTGCAGCCGCTGCGCGACCGCGGCTGCTCACCGGACGAGGCGCTGTTCGGCGAGGGCCCCGGCGGCTTCCTCCTCAGCGGCGAGCGCGCCGCCCTGGAGGAGCTCGGCGCGGTCGTGATCGGCGCGGTCGGCGGCACCACGATCGAGATCGCCGCCGGCGACCGCAGCCTCGTCGTCGGCCTCGAGAGCGCGGCCTCCGCCTGGCGCTCGCTCGACCGGCGGGCCGAAGCGCTGGTCGAGTAGCCGCGGACGCTTCCGCGCCGAGTCGAATCCGACATCGACCCCCTTTCAGTGTGGTGAACGTCGGATTCGATTTCCGACCTATCCGGCCCCGTGCCCACTGCTAACGTCGTCGGCGATGGCCAAGGTCTTCGCGGGCATCGACGAGCACCTGCGGGAGTGGATCGGGCGACAGGCGCTGTTCTTCGTCGGCACCGCGCCGCTGGCTGGCGACGGCCACGTCAACGTCTCGCCGAAGGGGCCGATCGAGACCCTGCGGGTGCTCGACGAGCACACCGTCGCCTACCTCGACATGATCGGCTCCGGGGCCGAGACCGTCGCCCACCTGCGCGAGAACGGGCGCATCGTCGTCATGCTCTGCGCCTTCGCCGGGCCACCGCGGATCCTGCGCCTGCACGGCCGCGGCGAGATCGTCCCCACCGGCGACCCGCGCTTCGCCGAGCTGTCCGAGCGCTGCGGCTTCGCCGATCCGCACCCGGTGACCGAGGCGCAACGCTCGATCATCCTGATCGACGTCGACCGCGTCGCCGACTCCTGCGGCTACGGCGTGCCGCTGATGGCCTACGAGGGCGAGCGCGAGCACATGGAGGCCTGGGCGCAGAAGAAGATGAGGATCGGCGGCGGCGCCGAGCTCGAAGCCTACGTCGCCGAGCGCAACGCCGAGAGCATCGACGGCTTGCCGGCCCTCACTCCGCCGGGCGCAGCGGCGTAGCGGCAACCGCCTGGCGCGGCGCCAGCGACCAGAGCGACGAGAGCCGAGAGCAGGTAGGCGCCGTCGGCGACCGGCGGCGGCAGCCGAACCCCCGCAAACTGGGGGGATCCGGGTCGCGGGGGCGATCTTCACCCGCTGCTAACCTGCGGGCGTAGGCAGTCCGCCTGCGCTTCCGTCCTTCCGAGCAGCGAGGAAAAGCGCGTCTTGACTACCGATCGGCGGCTCATCGAAGAGCGCGACGGGCCGCGTGACGAGTGCGGCGTCTTCGGCGTATACGCACCCGGCCACGACGTCTCCCGCCTCGCCTACTTCGGCCTCTACGCGCTGCAGCACCGCGGCCAGGAGTCGGCCGGGATCGCCACCTGCGAGGGCGGCCACATCACGACGCTGCGCGACTCCGGCCTCGTCTCCCAGGTCTTCGATGAGGAGAAGCTGCTGGCGCTGCAGGGCGACATGGCGATCGGCCACGTCCGCTACTCGACCACCGGCGGCGGCTCCTGGGAGAACGCGCAGCCGATCTGGCGCGACGACGGCCGCGAGCTGGCACTGGCCCACAACGGCAACCTGACCAACGCGGTCGAGCTCTGGACCGAGCTGAAGGAGCGCGGGATCGACTTCCGCGGCACCTCCGACTCGGAGATCATCGCCGCCCTGCTCTCCTCGCACGGCGGGCGGATGATCGAGGACGCGGTCAGCGACGTGATGCCGCGCCTGGAGGGCGCCTACTCGACGGTGGTGATGACCAAGCGCGCGGTCGTCGCCTTCCGCGACCCGCACGGGATCCGGCCGCTCAGCCTCGGCCGGCTCGAGGACCGCTTCGTCGTCGCCTCGGAGAGCTGCGCCTTCGACATCATCGGCGCCGAGCTGCTGCGCGAGGTGCACCCCGGCGAACTGGTCTCGCTGACCGAGCGCGGGCTGGAGACGCGGCAGGTGGTGAAGGTCGACCGGCGCTCGACCTGCGTCTTCGAGCACATCTACTTCTCCCG
>CAZHLT010000009.1:0-9559 GCA_964533285.1 uncultured Conexibacteraceae bacterium
GCAGAAGCGATCCCCGTCGACCAGGACCAGACCCTGACGGTGGCCGGCGAATCCAACAACGAGATCGCCTCGATGCGGGTGATCGTCAACGGCGACTCGCTAGCCGCCGAAGCGACCTGCAAAGACGAATCCAGCCCCCCGGCCCACAACTGCGACCAGCCCGAAGGCCTGCCCTGGGTGATGAACCCCTCCGAATTCGCCGCCGGGCGCCTTGACGCCGAAGCCGTCGTCACCGACTTCCTGGGCCACTCCACGGCCGAACACTTCTTCCTCACGATCCCGCAGTCCCCGCCGGCGGATCCTTCCGCTCCCGAGAAGCCCGACTTCCAGTCGGTCAAGAGCTTCCGCGAAGAAGGGCGACAGCGGGGGCCCGGCTTGGGTCACGGGAACCAAGACTGCGGTGGGGGAGGTCGCGTACCACTATGGCAATCACTGCAAGAGCCTTGGGGAATCGGGGCCCGTCTTTTGCATGCACACCGGGGTCGTGCCGTTGCTCCCTCGCGAGAATGTCGGGTTCCGGCCGGGATTCTTCCGGAACTCAGCGTCAGCCTGCTTGTTAACTGAGGACCATGGCACTTCTCATCCTTCTGCTTGCGTTCGTCGGGACCGCACACGGCGTCCACGCCGATCACCGCGCTGGCCAGCACTCCCCCCGAGCGGAGTACGGCGCGTGTACAAGTGCCAGCATTCAGGCTGGTGTCGCCCCGACGGCGATCAAGATAGTGATCCACTGCAAGGCCCCCGCCCGGGGGGACTCCGTGGGTCCAATAATCGGGGGCGTCCTCCTCGTCGGGGGCAAGGTTCGAGAAGGGGGCATCGTCGCCTTTCGCCGCCGGCCTGTTCTGCGCGGCCGCTCGGTCGGGTCCCGCTTTGGCAGGTGCGTGCGGTACTTCCGCCAGATCAGCTGCGGTGCCAAGCTCGATGGCCCGACCAGGCTGATCGAGGTGCTGCACGTGAGGGCAAGCTCGCGATGCCGCTTCAAGATCGGGATCACCGAATTTGAGCACTCGCGCTGCGATACGAGGTACGGCTGTCCGACGTCCGCCGAAATCCGCCTGGTGGCTCACGGTAGGCCGCGCGGCTGCGCCTAGCTGAAGGTACCGGCAACGTAGTTCGGTTCGCCAGGCCGAGCTTCGGGCGGCTTGTGGCTGAGGGAGCCGTGCGGTCTGCGCCAGCAGATAGAACTCCGGCTACCTAGGTGGATAGAGACGCGATCAGGGGCTCCTCTTTCACCGCGACACACCTTCCGCATGAGTCAGTGGCCCGACCCCCTGAAATCGGTCCACCCTGTTTGAGAGTCCTTCCCGCCCGCGACAATGGGCAAAGGAGGACCGAAGCAGGTGAAGAGGCAAAGGCATTCCCCCGAGCAGATCATCCGCAAGCTGCGGGTGGCAGAGCAGATGCTCTCGGAGGGAAAGACGATCGGCGAGGCAGCGAAGGCCCTGGAGGTCTCCGAGCAAACCCTGCACCGCTGGCGCAACCAGTACGGCGGAATGAAGGCCGAAGACGTCAAGCGGCTGAAGGAGCTCGAGAAGGAGAACGCCCAGTTGAAGCGGCTGGTCGCCGACAAGGAGCTCGAAGTCCTCGCCTACAAGGAGCTCTCGGCGGGAAACTTCTGAGCCCGTCCCGGAGGCGCCAGGCGGTCTGCATGCTGCAAGACCGCCTCGGCCTCTCCGAGCGTCGGGCGTGCCGGTTCGCCGGCCAGAACCGCTCCACGCAGCGCCATCGCCCAAAGGTGGCGCCCGATGACCAAGCGCTGCGCAGACGGTTGCGCAAGATCTCCGAACAGCGGCCCCGCTGGGGCTACCGCCGTGCCCACGGCCACTTGCTCACCGAAGGCTTCTCGCTGAACCGCAAGCGGGTGCAGCGGATCTGGCGCGAGGAGGGCCTTCGCGTGCCTGTCAAGGCCAAGAAGCGCCGCCGCCTCGGTGACTCCACCGTGCCGGCCGAGCGACTCAAGGCCTGCCACCCCAACCACGTCTGGGCTCTGGACTACCAACACGACGCCACCGACGACGGCCGCGAGCTGAAGCTCCTCAACGTCGTCGACGAGTTCACCCGCGAGGCCCTGGCGATCGAGGTCGATCGCACGATCAACGCCGAGCAGACCGTCACGGTCTTGGGGCGCCTCGCCGCCGAGCGCGGCGCCCCCGCCAACATCCGCTGCGACAACGGCCCCGAGCTGACCGCCGCAGTGCTGCGCGAATGGTGCCGGCTCGGATCCACCGGCACCGCCTACATCGAGCCCGGCTCGCCCTGGCAGAACCCCTACGTGGAGTCCTTCAACTCTCGCCTGCGAGACGAACTGCTGAACGTCGAGGTTTTCACCACCCTGGTCGAGGCCAAGGTCTTGGCCGCCGACTGGCGAGCCGACTACAACGCCAACCATCCCCACTCGGCGCTTGGCATGATGTCTCCCACCCGATTCGCTGCCAGCTGGCAGCGAATCGGCAACACAGACGTCCCAGTTAACCCCGGACTCTCACTCGGGGTGGACCGATGAACGGGGTCCGGTCATCAGACCCGTGGGCGCGGAGGGCAACCGCGGTGGGATCTAGGTGGGGTTTACCGCGAACCGGCAGACCGGAGTTGAAGCCCTCGCATACAGCGGGCTGTTAGCCTTCGCGCCGCTGCTCCCTTTCTAGCGGCGACGGGTGGAGTTTGTTCACGGGGAATGACTACCGATCATCGACGGTTCTAGCGCTGATCGCCTTGCTTGCATCGGTCTTCGCCGGCCACGTGCCGTCGGCCAAGCCTGAGTCAGGCCTTGGGCCGAGAGCGGAGGCCCGGTCGGCGAAGGCGGAATGGCTCGCGTGCTACCGGGGCTCTGTCTGGCTCGGAGAAGGTAAGCATGCCATCGAGTTCCAGACGAGATGCAAGCCATTCAAGCCTCGCGAAAGGGTGGAGGTCGAGCTGTTCGTCAGTGGTAGGGGCGGGGTTTCGATCACGGCGTTCGACCGACATCCTGATGTCATCTCCTCGGTCGGCCCTGGTCGGCGCGGGTCATGCCGTCGAGCGAGCCGGTCTTCGGGCACGCATCTGATCTGCTCGACTCGCACCTCCCGCTCGGTCTTGATCAGGGGCCGTGTTCAGGTTGATCGCGTCGAGCGATGCACACTCGACTTTGCGCTCGCCTCGAGGCCGAGGCTTGGGCCGTGTGACGGCTCGTGTGGCACCGGTTACACGGATCGGGTTGCAGTACGCGCCGACGCCCCTCCCAGCGGGTGTTGAAGGTACGGCTGTGTAGCGTCTGCCGGTGGGAAGATGCCTACGGTAGGCGCCTGTCACGGCGCCGAGCCACGCGGTCCAGGAGAACGCTCGAGCCGCGTGCCGTGGCTATGCTGACGGCTTTCCGGCCTCTGCATCCTGGAATCATGACTCTCAGCAGGGCCGAAGCTCAAGTGCGTCGAGCTCGGCTCGCCGGCACCCGCTCGTTGACCGCGAGCGACCGAGCGGACCGCGGCGCTGCTCGGCTGGCTCGATCACTACAAGCGCACCCGTGGTGAGAACGCACTTTTGCCCGCATAGCGGGAAGAAGTGTGTTTTCGGCGGGAGTGAGCGGAAGTGCGTTCTCGGCTGCCGCCCCGTCCCTGGCTCCTCTTTGTCAGCGCGACCAACCAGAGCGCGAGGATGCGCCAAGGGTGTCTGACGATAAGTCCGGGACAGTCTCTTCATGCGAAATATTTTGTCTGAACCTATCAGCATGTGAGCCTCCACAGCGAGCCCCGGGCACTATACGTAGGTATATGAGTACTCAATATTTACGGGACAAAGAGGACTCAGTGACGAGCCTCGCCGAGCCTGGTCTCTGACGCCGGTTGCCGGGATTGCGCGGCCGTTTCGAGCAGGGCGGTGACGAGCGGATGTGGCGCGTTGGGCCGGGAGCTCAGCTGAGGCACGAACAGGGTCGCGAGGTAGAACCGCTGCTCCGGCAGCTCGATCACCCGCGCCTCGCCGTCCTGATCGGTGCCGACGACCCGCAGCCCGGCGCTTTCCAAGTCCCGCTGGTGGTCCGGATTCAGTCCGAAGTCACAGTAGTACTGCTCGCTGACCTCGCGCTTGCCGTAGAGCCTGCCGGCGAGTGAGTCGGCGGTGAGGCGTACGCTCATGGTTCGGCCCGCGAGCGAGCACCGAAGCACCGAGATGAAGAGCTTGGAAGCGTAGGGGTCGTACTCCGCATGCTGGGCGTCCTCGACGCCGAGGACGTTGCGCGCGTACTCGAGCACCATGTGTTGAAAGCCTCCACAGGTGCCGAGGAGCGGCAGGTCGAGCTCGCGCGCGAGCCGGATCGCCCGCAGGGCGCCTCCCAGGCTTCGATAGGGGCTTCCGGGCGCGCACCAGAGGGCGTCGTGGCGGGCGAGCGCGGCGGGGGAGAGGTCAACGAGCGCGGTGGTGCTCAGCCAGCGGACGTCGAGCTCGATCGGCAGCGCCGCGGCGGCATGTTCGAGGGCGAGGTTGGTCGCCGGGTGGGGTGGAAAGTCGTGCTGGTAGTCGCCGATCACTCCAACCGTGACCCGGCCGCCGGCCAGGGCCCCTTTCGTCGCCGGGGTGTCGGTTCGGCGCGCCGTCATCAGAGCCCCAGCGAGCATCCGATCATGTCTTTCATGATTTCGTTTGGTCCCCTGCTCGCTTGCCTTTGGGCATCCGAGCGTACCGGATGTGAGCGGCATTCTTACACAGATCGGCAACCTAGAAAGTACTCAGTTCTTGATTAAAAACTCAATAGGAATGCAGACATTCGCATTGATCTATTTCGGTGACTCAATCGACGGAGCAGGGAAGTGAGGTGGCGACCAGCACTGCCTGCATGCGCCGGGCCGCCGTGAACTCGTCGGCGACGTTGGGCCCTCGTTGCAGCCTGCGCTGGGCGTCTTGATGCGCCTCTGCGCGCGCTCCCTCTCCGGGCGCTGGGCAGGGGCGCGCGGCTCACGCCCAGCGCCGATTTCCAGCAGTGGGCGGGTCCATCCGCTCACTGCGCCGCAGGATATGGCTTCCCTGGCGTCGACATGTCTCGAACGAGACCCGCTGCGCTACGCGAGAGGCGGGGGTGCCGGGCTGGCTCTCACCGCCACAGCTCGCGGCGCAGCAGCGCGTTGCCGCGCTCGAGCTGGTCGATGGTGGCGCTGGCGACCGAGCGGGTGCGGGTGTCGCGATTGATGCGGGCCTGGATCTCCCGGTGCGACTTGCCGGTGCGACGGGCGACGTCGGCGACCAGGCGTCGGCGCTCGCCCCGCAGCCGCTCTCGGGTCGCGTAGGCCGACTCCCGCTCGGGTTCGAGGTCCTTCGAGGGGGCCGCGGGCCTGGCGAGGGTCGCCTCCCTCGCCGCCGGCTCGGGGTCATGGGTCGGGAAGAGCTGGAGCGTGGTCTCGCTCATGATCGCCTCGTCCAGCTCGGCGTCGCCCGAGCTCAGGACGGCGAAGCCTTCGCCCGGCTCGCGTCGCTCCGGAGCGGGGTCGTCGAGCTCTTCGCCCTCGTCCTCCTCGGCGCCCGGCGAGAGGTCGAGCGCGTGGCGGCGCTCCAGCTCGATCTCGCGGGCGAGCGCCTTCAGCCGCGGGTCGGCCGGCATCAGGAGGTAGCTCATCTGGCGGCGCGGGCGCGGGGTGGCTCGGATGAAGCGACCGACGACCTGGCGGAAGAAGAGCTCGGTTCGGGACGCCGTCGCGTAGACGCCGACCCGCAGGCGGGGGATGTCGACGCCCTCGGAGACCATCAGGACCGAGACCAGCCAGCGTCGATCGGAGGAGGCGAAATCGGCGATGCGCCGGCTGGCATCGGGCTCGTCGCTCATCACCAGCTCGGGTCGCTCCCCCGAGATCGAGCCGAGCCGCGCGGCGATCGCCCGCGCGTGATCCTGATCGGAGGCGATGACGAGGCCGCCCGCGTCGGGGTGCCCGTCGGCTCGCACCTCGCTCAGCCTCCCGTCGCCGTCGCGCAGCACCTCGCCCATCCACTCGCCCTCCGGGCTGAGCGCCGTCCGCAGGCGCCGGGCCGCCTCCGCCGCCGGCAAGGCGAGGTCGAAGTCGGCGCTGCGGAGCCGGCCGTCCGAGAGCCACTCCATCTCGCCGTCATAGGGCAGGAAGGTGATCGGGCGGCACACCCGGTCGACCAGCGCCTGTGGATAGCCGTAGACGTAGTCGGCCCGGCTGAGGCCGTCCTCGTCGTAGGTGACCCAGGGAATGGCCGAGTTGTCGGAGCGGAAGGGGGTGCCCGAGAGCAGCAGCCGGAAGCGGGCGCCGTCGAAGGCCCTGCGGGTCTGCACGCCCCAGGCGGCCAGATCGCCCATGTGGTGCGGCTCGTCGGCGATCAGCAGGGTCGGCCGGCGGCCGGCGGCCAGCCGGTGGGTGTCCGGCCCGGCCGCGATCGTCTGGTAGGTGACGGCGACGCCGTGGAAGTCGGCGGACTCCGGCCCGTCCGAGTTTGGCCGGTTCGGCTCGAGGTCGATGCCGTAGCGGCTCGCGTCGGCGGCCCACTGGCGGCAGATGTGGGTGGTCGGGCCGGCCACGACGACGCGCGAGACGAACTGCGCTCTCAGCATGCGGTGGGCGATGTGCAGGCCGAAGGTGGTCTTGCCGGCCGCCGGCGTGGCCGAGGCCAGGAAGCTGGTGGCCGCGTGCGCCCGCACGGCCTCGGTCGCCTCCTCCTGCCAGGAGCGGAGCGGTCGGGAATCGGGCCAAGCTGGAAGCGATCGGCCACGCGCCCCGCCGCCGATCGGGTGCTGAGAAGCGTCGTACAAGGGCGGGCAACAATAGGCTCGCCCGCGGTCGGAGGACGGCCGACCCCGCAGAGGGGAAGTCCCTCAGCCCCTGCTCACCCGGTCTCCACCCGCCAGCTTCGCTTTGCCGGCGATGCGTCGGTGTTGCCGGCCGCGTCGCGGGCACGGACGCGGAAGGTGTGCTTGCCGACCGCCAGGTGCGAATACTTCTTCGGCGAGCTGCAGCTCTGCCAGCGCTTGCCGTCCAACTTGCACTGGAAGGTCGATCCCGCCTCGCCGGAGGTGAAGCGGAAGGTCGCCTTGCGGGAGTGCGTCTTGCCCGAGGGGCCCGAGGTGATCTTGGTCTGCGGCGCGGTCACATCCGGAGGTGGCGGCTGCGGCGTCGGCGTGCTCGCGGTCCAGGCGACCTCCTGGCTGGTGCAGCTGGGGAAGATGAGCTTCAGCGACAGCGTGCCCCGAGCCTGCTGCGGCGCCGGGAAGGAGCCGCTGAAGCGGAAGCCCGAGGACGAGCTCGACTGGAAGGAATCGCCGCTGATCGCGATGGTCCCGACGCTGGTCGAGTCGACGGTGCCGCACGAGGTCGGCACGCCGACGACGGCGAAGCGGGTGACGGCGCCGCCGTCGGCGGAGACGTCGAATTCGACCGTGCCGCCGGTCGCGGCCGTGCCGGTGTAGGTGGCGGCGGGGCTGACGTTCGCGGCCGCGGCGAGCGCCGGAGCGGCGGCAAGGGGGGCTGCGAGGACGAGAAGCGCTACGGCGAGGCGGATCGTGTTCGTGTGCATGCGACCACTCGAGCGACCCACTCCTCCGCCGACATCGGGGAAACCCGACCCCCTGCATTCGGCGTTTCCGCCGGGTGCCCGCCCGGCAGTGGGGCGCGTCCTCACTCCATCACCCGCAGCGTCGAGGGCACGTCCATGCGGCGGATCCGGTGGGCGCTGAGGAGCGGGGCGAGGGCGACGGAGGCGATGCCGACGACGGCGGCGACCAGCAGCGAGGCGGGGGAGATCTCGATCGCCAGGCTGAGGTCGGGCAGGGTCTCGGGCAGGGTCTGGTTGACGACCCAGCTGGTCACCAGGTAGCCGCCGGCGAGGCCGGCGATGGCGCCGAGGACGCCGGCGATCAGGCTCTCGCCGACCGCCAGCCACACCGCCCGCGCGGCGGTGACGCCGAAGGCGAGCATGGTCGCGTTCTCGCGGCGGCGCTCGTCGATCCCGATCGCCGAGGAGTTGAAGGCGATCAGCAGCGCCAGGGCGAGGGCAAAGCCCTCGATCAGCCGCAGGACGCCGACGAAGTCCGCCAGCCGGTCGCGGACGAATTCGGTGGTGGCGGTGGCGCGCTCGACCGAGGCGATCGCCGGCGCGTGGAAGAGCGCGCGGGCGATGCGGTCCTCGCTTGCCCCCGGCAGCGGCGTCGCCGAGACGCGGTTGGCGATCCGCGGGAAACCGGCCAGGGCGGCGACCGAGGGGTCCATGTAGGCGGCGGTGCGGAAGGGATCGGGGTGCAGGCCGCTGACCCGGACCCGCGCCGTCGCGTCCTCGTAGCCGTTCCCCTGGCGCCGCGGGTAGGTGAGGGTGACCTCGTCGCCGACCCCGACCCCGAGGTCCTGCGCCGCGCCTGCGGAGATCAGGATCTCGGCCCGGCCCGGCAGCGGCGCCCGGCCGGCGGTCACGGTCGGCGACCAGATCGGGCTGGCGAAGTCGAGCAGCGTCAGCCCCGCGTCGAAGCCTTCGCCGCCGGGCGCCGCCAGCTTCGCCGGCAGCGTCAGCTGCGGTTCGGTCGCCGCCACCCCGGGCGTGTCGGCGACCAGCCGCTCGACCGCCGCGGCGCGATGGAAGCCGTCGAGGGCGATGACGATGCGGTCGGGGTTGCCGTGCGCGATCTCCGCCTCGCTGCGGTCGATCGTCGCGTTGAAGGAGTCGATCATCCCCATGAAGGAGACGAGGACGCTGAGCACGGCGCCGATCCCGAGCACGGTCAGCAGCGTCCGCCGCGGCGCCCGCAAGGCGTTGCGCAGCGGCAGCTGGGCGATGCTCGAGCCCGGCAGCCGCAGGCGCCGGGCGAGCCCGGCTACGCCGCAGCCGCGGGCCGAGCGGAAGCCGACCCGGATCGCCTCGACCGGCGTCTGTCGCAGGCCGCGCCAGACCGGGATCGCGGTGGCGAGGATCGGCAGCACGAAGCCGACGGCGGCGGCGCGGAGGAAGACGCCCGGCTCGAACGGGGTCCGCATCACCGGCAGCGGCAGCAGGTCCTCGAGCACGCCGCGGAAGAGCTCGCCCATCATCAGGCCCAGCGCCAGCCCCAGCACCGTCCCCGCCAGCGCGATCTGCACCCCGAGCAGCAGCGGCCGGATCGCCAGCTGGCGGGCGGGCACGCCGAGCGCCATCCCGATCCCGATCTCGCGTCGCTGGGCCTCGACGATCCGCGTCGCCAGGTTGAAGGCGGCGAGGGCGGCGCCGGCCAGGATCAGGAAGGCGAAGACGTCGAACATCTGCTGGTCGCCGCTGGCGTCCTTGTAGAGGACGCGGTGGCCGGTGTCTTCGGCCAGGGTCGTCACTTCGCCGCTGAGGCCGGCGCGGGCGAGGGCGCGGCGCAGCTGGCGGCGGACGAGGCGGGGGTTGCCGCCGGGCCGCAGCCGCAGCACCGCGTCGTTCACCGCGGGCGGGCCGCCGGCGATCCCCTGCGCCGTGCGGAGCGAGGTGAAGACGACCGCGAACTGCGCCTCGGCGCCGCCGAATTCGCCGCCCCCGGGCCGGGTGACGATGAAGTACTCCGGCGCGCCGCCGAGGCCGACGTAGCGCAGCCGGCGCCCGCCGGGCAGCAGCAGCGGCCCGCGCGGCGGCAGCT
>CAZHLT010000010.1:0-2037 GCA_964533285.1 uncultured Conexibacteraceae bacterium
GGCGAGGTTGGCGGCGGCATGGGGCAGCTCGGGATCGAGCCGGAGGGCGGCGGCGAACAGCTCGGCGGCGCTCGCCACCGCGCCCAGCTCGTAGAGGGCGACGCCGGCGTAGTCGAGCAGCAGCGGCTGGCTCGGGTCCTCGGCCAGCCCGGCGAGAGCGTCCTCGCCGACGCGGGCGAACAGCGTCGGCAGCTGCTTGCGCTGGGCGGTCGCGGCGGCGGCGAGGCCGGCCTCGATCGCGTCGCGGCGGGCGCGGTAGCGGCGCAGCTCCGCCGGGATCTGGGGTTGGCCGGGCTCGGCGATCCGCAGTGCCATCGCCCCCGCTGATCGACCGCGGCCGCCGCGAACGGAGCAATTGGACGTTCGTCTGACGCCCCGACCACACAAATACCTCAATCCGGCGATTGAGACCCCCCCTGCGGCCACCGAAACCACCGGCGACACGACGTCAAGGGAACGGAGGCGACATGGCAGGCGCAGGCGAGGTGGTAGCGATCAGGGAAAGGAGTGACGACACGGCGGCGCTCTGGCGCCGCTACCGGGCGAGCGGCGATCCGCAGCTGCGCGACCGGCTGGTCCTGGCCTACGTGCCGCTGGTTCGGCACATCGTCTACCGCAAGGCGCGCGAGCTGCCCGCCTGGTGCGAGGTCGACGACCTGATCTCGACCGGGATCGAGGGGCTGATCGGGGCGCTCGACCGCTACGACCCGGAAAAGGGGGCGCCGCTGGAGCAGTTCGTCTGGACCCGGATCCAGGGCGCCGTCCTCGACAGCCTGCGCCGCGCCGACTGGGCGCCGCGCAGCCTGCGCCGCTGGGAGCGCGATCTCGACCGCGCCCGCGAGTCGTTTGCCGCCGCCACCGGTCGCCAGCCCAACCAGGCTGAGCTGGCCGGGGCGCTGGGGATCGAGGAAGGCGAGCTGCGCGACCGCATCCGTGACCTCGCCACCGCCGACCTCGGCTCGCTCGACAGCCTCGCCAGCAGCGAGGAGGACGGCAACGTCGCGGTGATCGAGACGATCCGCTCGACCGATCCCGAGACCGATCCGGAGACCGAGGTGACGCGGACGATCGCCCGCGAGCGCTTCCGCCGCGCCTTCTCCCACCTCTCCGAGCGCGAGCGCAAAGTGGCGGTGATGCTCTACACGCGGGAAGCGACGCTGAGCGAGATCGGCGAGGAGATCGGCGTCTCCGAGAGCCGCGTCTGCCAGATCCACGGCGAACTGAAGACGCGGCTGCGCTCCTCGCTGCGCCGCGACGAGAGCCTGTTCAGCGTCAGCGCCTGACGGCGCTTGACTGAGCACTTGAGGGGGCTATGGCCCCCCGAATCGCTCAGCCAGGCGGCGTGGCCCGGTTTGGCTCAAGTTGCGGTGGGGGTGGCCGAATACCTGGGCGAATGGATCGTGGGATGTACATCGCCGCCTCGGGAATGCTGGCCGAGATGGTCCGCCAGGACCAGATCGCCAACGAGCTGGCCAACGCGACGACTCCCGGCTACAAGGCCGACCGCTCGGCCCAGGCCGGGTTCGGCGAGCTGCTGCTGCGCAACACCGCCAGCGGCCAGCCGATCGGCAGCCAGACGCTCGGCGTGCGGATCGACGAGATCCGCACCGACCTGACGCCCGGCCCGATCCACGAAACCGGCGAGCCGCTCGACTTCGCGATCGAAGGCGAAGGCTTCTTTGCCGTGCAGACGCCGGCCGGGGTCCGCTACACGCGCAACGGCCAGTTTGGCGTCTCCGCCGGCACCCTGGTCGACGCCTTCGGCAACCAAGTCCTCGGCGCCGGCGGCGCGCCGGTGCGGGTGCGCCAGGACGGCAGCGTGCGCGCCGCCGACGTCGGCGTCTTCGCCGTCACCGGCGCGGCGAAGCAGGGCGACTCGATGTTCACCGGCACCGCCGCCGGCGCCGCCTCGGGTCAGGTGCGGGCGGGGGCGCTGGAGGAATCCGGGATCGACCCGGCCCGCTCGATGGTCGAGATGATCGCCTCCTTCCGCTCGCTCGAAGCCGACCAGAAAGCGCTGCAGACGATCGACGAGAC
>CAZHLT010000011.1:0-5384 GCA_964533285.1 uncultured Conexibacteraceae bacterium
GCACTCCGCTCTGGCGGACATCGAACCGGAGCGCAGCTTCATCGTCTATCCGGGCAGCGAGCGCTACCCGGTCGGCGCCGCGACGTCAGCGATCGGGGTCGCCGATCTCTGCGCCGAGGTTGCAGCCGGCGGGGCTTGAGACGGTGGCTCGGCGCTCGCGACATCGACCATACCCGGGTGTGGTCGATGTCGCGAACGCGATCCCGCCTTCATTCCGCCACGTGGCAGACGCGGCTGGCCTCGACGCTGACGTGGGCGTCGCCGGCGAAGGAGTAGGTGGCGCGGGCGAAGGGGAAGACGGCGGAGCGCAGGCCGGCGGGGGCGGCGCAGGCGGCGGAGACGTAGGAGCGGCGCTCGCCGCGGTAGCTGTAGGTGCGGTGCAGGGAGAGGTCGAAGTGGGTGAGCCAGGCCCACTTGCGGGCGGCGCGGGGCAGCGTCGTGCTGAGCACGGTGCCGAAGAGACCGGGCTTGTGGCGGACCTCGAAGGTGATGACGAAGGAGGCGGGCGGTTCGTCGAGGTAGGCCTGGGCGAGGATCAGGCGGTGGCCGTCGCGGCGGGGCCCGTTGAAGGCGAGCAGCGGCGCCCGCAGGACGTAGGGGGTCTGGTCGGGGAGGCGGACCTGGACGTGGACGTGACCCTTGCCGACGAGGGCGCCGCCACAGACGCGGCGGGCGTGCCGCGGCGAGGAGGGCTGGATCCACCTGTAGCGGCAGACCGGCAGGCCGCGGTCGTCGATCCGGCCTTCGCGGTTGATCGCGACGTCGATCCGGCGCAGCT
The DNA here is from genome assembly GCA_964533285.1 of uncultured Conexibacteraceae bacterium. Taxonomy (GTDB): domain Bacteria; phylum Actinomycetota; class Thermoleophilia; order Solirubrobacterales; family 70-9; genus VAYN01. The sequence continues at coordinate 779 of CAZHLT010000011.1, forward strand.
GCTTCAGCTGGTCGAGGCCGCCGTCGGCGGGGCGGAAGTCGCCGGCGACGGCGACGGCGATCGGCGCCGGTTCTTCGCGCGGCAGGCTGGCGGGGTTGAGGCGCGCGTCGAAGCTCCCTTCCACCCCGTCGTGGACGTTGCGCTCGGCCCGCGCCGCGGCCGCCGCGCCGAGCAGCAGCGCGGCGGCGAGGACGGCGAGCCGCAGCGCCTTCACCTCAGCCGAACCTGGATTGCTCGATGCGGCAGTAGTTGAAGCCGAAGTCGAGGACGGCGTTGTTGGCCTGGTTGGAGACCCGGTGCAGTTCGACCGAGAACGATTCGGCCTTGCGCTTGTCTTCCTTGGCGAGGGCGGTGCCGATCTTGGCGATCGTCCCCTTCGTCTTGCGCAGCAGCCCCAGCCACTTTTCGAGCTTCGCCTCGTAGCCGGTCGCGGGCGGGATCGCGGCGAGCTGACCGATCGTCTTGCCGAAGGCGGTGGCGGCGCGCTTGAAGTGGCGCGATGCCGGCTTCAGCTTGTCCTGCTTCACCAGACCGCGAACACCCTTGAAGATGCTCTTGTTGGCTTCGACGTTTGCCTTGCAGATCGGCTCAGCCATCTGCCTGTATTCGTCGACGCTGACTTCGGCGCCGCTGGCCAGCGGCGCGGAGACAGCCAGCAACACGAGCGCCAACACGGCGCAAATCCCCCACTTCGAGCTGAACATCAACCGCATCTCCCTTCCTCCCAGTGCCTACCTTCTCACAACACTATGGACCCTGCCTCGGAGCGGCGTCACCGCCTCGCGGAACCGCGACGTTTACGCGACGGTCGCGCCCAACTGGTTTTCGAGCTGATGCTCGACCACCATGGGGGAAACGCGAAAGTGGTCGGCCAGCGCTTCGGTTTCGTCGACGCTGACGATGGTGGGTTTTCGGTCGAGCTGCTCCAGGAGGCCCGCGGCCGGAGCCAGCAGCTCCGCGGCGAAGGCGCGCTCGGCGCGCTGAGTCTGCCCATGCGCCCAGGTCAGTAGAAACGGTCCTTCGTCCGCACGGAACATGAAGTGCCACAGCGCCCTCGCCTCGGCGAACCGAGCCGAGGCCACCCTCAACTCACCGCTGAGAATGACGGCTGCGATTCCTTTTCGAGATTGTGCGCCCAGGCCCTGGAATGCGGGGCCCGGCGTCGTCGCCTTGCCCCTGGCCATGAATCCCTCCAGCCCGAGCGGACGGCCGACTGAGACGCCAAGCGCCGACCTGACGAGCTTGGCTTGTTCGTAGCCCTTTGCCCAGGGAGTTGCCCCGGCGGCAGGGTTGCCTTTCAGCCGTTGCTTCAGACGCCCGAGATCCTCGCCGGGCGGATTGTCCACCCGATCTATGCGCCCCAAGCCGCGCTTGATCCAAACCAGGCCCTTTGCCAGAGCCGCCACCGACGGCTCCGCCGCATCGAGGAATTCGTCGCGGATCGAAGGTCTCAGGATTTCATCGGCTTTCTCGATGACGGCGGCGATCTTCGGATCGATCGCGTACGCATCAAGCCCAAGGCGCGCAGCCGCGGCGCAGAATTCCTGCTCGTCTGGGGAAGCAGATCGAACCGCTGCCCACTCTCTCTCGAGCTCGCTGTCGCGAATCTCCTGCTCTCGAAGCCGGGTGATCACAGCTTCGATGAACTCGCCAAGGGCATGCCGGACCTCTTCGGATGAAGCCAAGTGCTCCCCGGAAGACATGAACCGAATCGACGCGCCGTCTCTCGGCTCGGGATCAGCGAACCAGGTGAGCCTCGTGATCGCCCCTTCGGGGATGATCGCCAGCCGCGGGAAGAGGAAGCCGTCGCCCGCGCTGCGCAGCAGATGATGGTCAAGCAGGCTGCCAGCCGAGCCGTGGTCGAACGACCAGTCAAACAGTGAACGGACTTCCAGTGCGGCGGTTCGCTGGTTCGCCTGAAGGAACCACCAGTTGAAGGCGATCCACTCGGCCAGGGGATACAACGAGCAGTACATCGAGCGCCTCGCGCTGGAGGTCTGCAGATCTTCAACGGTCGTGATGCACTCTGGTCCCGCCCAAATCTGCAGATCCGCCCAGGTGGCCGCCAGCTCCGGCGCGCGAACGTCCTCGCTGGGCTGCCATTCGATGGTGAACCGAAGCTCGGTGGTCTTACCGGTGCTCACGAGAGACCCTGAGGCAGTTCGTCCGGCGCAACCGGATAGCCCTTGTATTGCCCCTGATCGCGATTGACAAGCCGTCCCTCGTACCACTGACCTCGGTCCGAATACCAGACGTACCGAGGAAAGCCGCCCTCCCAGGGAGCTCCGATGTGTCGTTCCCTCAAGCCCTTGCGGAGCCACTTGGTGAGTTTCGCGGGGTCGCCGAGCGATGGATCGCACTTGCTGGCGTCCGAGCGGAGCTTCGGTGAAGGTCCGGCGAACGAGGGCCGGGTCTTGTGCTCTGGGCTACCTATGTATTCCGCCCTGCGAGCAAGATCTTTCATGTCTGCGCCAGCCGGAGGCTCGATGAGAGTCCTGCGCATGCTGCGCTGCCGGGATGGCGTCCGCATCAGACGGGTCCTTTGTCACGGTAGATACTCAACCGAAGCAGTGTATTTCAGCGCACCCCGAGGTCTCGGGGTGCCCACCGTCAGGCGGCGGGGCGCGGATCGCCTCCCGGGAGGATCCGACGCAGCGGGCGCGGCAGCCACCAGACGCGGTCGCCGAGCAGCAGCATCAGGGCGGGCAGCAGGACGATGCGGACGACGGTGGCGTCGAGGACGACGGCGACGGTGAGTCCGGTGCCGAGCTGGCTGACGGTGGCGATCGGCGCCGCGGCGAAGGCGACGAAGACGGCGACCATGATCGCGGCGGCGCCGGTGATGACGGCGGCGGTGCGGCGCAGGCCGAAGTAGACCGCCTCCTCGTTGGGCATGCCGGCCTCGCGGGCCTCGCGCATGCGGGTGAGGAGGAAGACCGCGTAGTCGATCGAGAGGCCGAAGACGATGCCGAAGATGCCGGCGGCGCCGATCGCGTCGACGTAGCTGTGGCCGCCGAGCGGCCAGCCGGCGGGGACGTCGAAGAGCAGGGTGAGGACGCCGAAGGCGACGCCGACCGTGAGCAGGTTGAGGGCGACGGCGATCGCCGCCAGCGGGATCGCGCGCAAGACGGCGACGAGGACGAGGAAGGTGGCGAGCGAGATCGCGAGGATCGCCCAGGGGACGCGGGCGTTGACCGCCTCGGTGTAGTCGGCGAGCTGGGCGGGGCCGCCGGTGACGCCGGTTCGCAGGTCCGAGCGGCGGGCGAGGGCGGCGCCGTCGGCGCGCAGGCGGGTGTAGAGGGCTTCGGAGCCGGGGGTGTCGAAGGTGTAGCGGGGGATGACGAGGATCTGCGCGCCCTGGCCGCCGTGGGCGAGGGAGACGACCTGGCCGGCGCGGCGGCGTTCGGCCGGCGGCGCCCCTTCCAGCGCCGAGAGGACGAAGGAGCCGGAGTCGAAGATGCGGGGCGAGGAGCGGCGCAGTTCGCCGACCCGGTCGGAGGCGCGGGAGGCCTGAGCGGAGACGCGGACCGAGGCGCGGTCGAGGCCGTGCTGCAGCGGGGCGCTGCGGTCGGCGCCGCTGGCGAGGTTGCCGGAGAGGGCGTCGGCGCCACCGGTCAGCGCTTCCAGGCCGGAGGCGAGTTCGGTGGCGCCGGCGCGGAGCTGGTCGAGCCCGCCGGGGAGCGCCTGCGCTTCGCGGTCGAGCCTGGCGGCGCCGGCGTGCAGTTCGCTGCCGCCCTTGGCGAGCTGCTGCTGGCCTTCGTGCAGGCGCTTGGAGAGGTTGCGGGCGCGCTGGGCCTGGTTGCGGGCTTCGGTCAGGTTGCGGACGAGCAGGTCGGCTTCGCGGGCGGCGTCCTCGAAGCTGGGGTCGGTGGCGGCTGCCTGGCGCAACTCGGCGCGGAGGCGGCGGGCACGGGCAAGGCCGCCCTGGCGGATCAGCGGCATCAGGGCAGCGACTTCGTCGCGGACCGAGCGCGAGCCGAGCGCCGCCCGTTCCTGGCCGGCGGCAAGGCGGCCGGAGCCGCGGCTCAGCTTGCCGAGCGCGGCGACCGCTTCGTCGGCGCCGGCGGTCGCTTCCTCGAGGCCGCCGGAGATCTGCTGCGCGCCTTCGCCGGCACGGCGCGAACCAGTGGCGAGCAGCCCGGCTCCCTGGGCGGCTTCGTCGATCCCGCCGCGGAGGCGGCCCACCCCGCCGGCGGCGCGGTCGAGCCGGTTACCGAGGCGGGCCAGCTTCCGCGGGTCGGCGTCGCCTTCTTCGGCGAGCAGTTCGTTACCGGCTTCCTGCAGCGGGGCGACTTCGCGCTCGATCTGACCAGGTCCGACGACCGCCTGAACGGCGGGGTCGCGAGCGACCTGCCGCTGGGTGCGGCGCAGCGCGGCGAGCCGGCGCTCGGTCGTGACCGGCCCGCGCTCGGAGGCGGCGACGAGGACGAAGGGCGCGTCCCAACCGGCGCCGATCGCCCGGTCGACGGTCTGCGCGTCCTGGCGCGCCTGGTTGGACTCGGGCAGCTGCGTAGCGCTGGGCGGACCAGTCTTCAGCGACAGCGCCGGTAAGGCGAGCAACACGAGCACGCCACCGATCAGCCCGGCGGCGAGCTTGGGGCGGGAA
>CAZHLT010000012.1:0-8035 GCA_964533285.1 uncultured Conexibacteraceae bacterium
GCAGGGCAGCTTCGGCGGCAACGTCGCGGCGCTGGCGCTCTCCGCGCTCGCCTGCCTCACCCTCGGCTGGCTGCTGGCCGCCGCCGTGCCGGCGCTCTGGCTCGAGCTCGGCATCTACGCGATGGCGACCGTCGACGCCTATCTGATCGCCGATGACCTGCTGCAGTCGCCCAACTCGGTGATCAACTCCGCCGCGCCCGCCGCCGACCTGCCGCAGCTGCAGTTCGTCCACTTCGGCTCGGCCCTGATGGGCTTCGGCGACCTCTTCGTCGCCGCCGTGCTCGGCGCCTTGCTGGCGCGCGACCGGCGCCTGCAGCTGCGCGGCGCCGCCCTCGCGGCGGTGATCTGCGTCGGCTTCGACCTGCTGTTCTTCGTGATCAGCGAGACCCCCGCGACCGTCCCCGTCGCCCTCACCCTGCTGACCCTGCGCCTGACCGGCGCCCTGCGGGTCAGAGCTGCGTCGCGATCAGGGTGAAGGCGGCGACGAAGCCGGTGATCATCGCCGTGGTCAACCCGATGACCACGGTGAGCAGAGTCCGGTTAAACGAATCGAGGCGCGCTCCCTGTGCGTCGAACTTTGCTTCCAGCCGATCGAACCGACGATCGACTTCGACCAGGCGCCGCTCTATCGTGATGAAGCGTTCCTCGGCTTTCTCCTCGGCGCGGTCGAAGCGTTCATCGACCCGTTCGAACCGTTCGTCGACCCGCTCGAAGCGTTCCGCGGATTGCGCTTCGGCACGGTCGAACCGTTCGTCGACCCGCGTGCCGAATTCCTCGAGCCGCTCGTCCGTCCAGCTTGCCCTTGCCATCACTGCCATGCAAGCAGACTAGCTGACGGCGCGCAACCTTTTGTCTGAAAACGGTGCCAACTCCGAGCCAACTCTGTGTCAACCCTGGCGGCGCTTGGCCTGGAGCCAGCGGATCCCATGCCAGCAGGCGGCGACCACCAGCACCAGCCCCCACAGCGCCCCCACCAGCGGCCGCGTCAGCAGCGTCAACACCACGATCGAGATCGCCGCGAACATCACGATCACGACCCACTTGAACACCGCCTGCTCGGAGATCGGGAAGTTGGTCACCTGGTCACCGTACTGAGACGGCGAAAATCAAGTCTGGGTAGGACGCAGGGAGCGAGACGAGGGGAGCGCACTTAAGTGCGTGACCCGAAGGCGAGCGACTGAGGACACCCCCAGACGCAGATTTGCAGCCGTCTCAGAGGATATACACGGTGACGAAGACGATGATCCACATGATGTCGACAAAGTGCCAGTAGATCCCTGGCACCTCGACGCCGAGGTGCTTCTCGGGGTCTTTGTCGAAGTGGCCCCGGAAAGCGCGGATCGTCGCGAACGTGAGCAGCATCAGGCCGGCGAAGACGTGGGCGCCGTGCAGGCCCGTGAGCGAGTAGAAGATCGAGCCGAAGGCGAGGTCGCGGGCGCTGAAGCCGATGTGGACGTACTCGTTGACCTGGATGAAGAGGAAGGTCGCGCCCAGCAGCCAGGTCAGGACCAGGCCGAGTTTGAGGCCGGCGCGGTTGCCGCGGCGGATCGCCTCCAGGGCGTAGTGGATGGTGAAGCTCGAGGAGACCAGGATCGCCGTGTTGACGCCGGCGACCGCGACCGGGAATTCGTAGGGGTCGGGGGGCCAACTGGCCGGGTTGACGACGACCCGGAGAAAGAAGTACGAGGCGAAGAAGGCCCCGAACAGCATCACCTCGGAGACGATGAAGAGGAGGATGCCGAGGACCTGCGGGTCGATCCGCGAGCTTCTGTTGGCCGTGGGCGGCCCGTGGTGGTGCTCGTCGGCGTGCCCCTGGCCCAGGGCGACGGTGGCGCTCTCCATCAGGCCCCTCCCTCCTCGGCCACGGCGGCCGCGACGGCGACCGGCGGACGGCCGACCTCGATGTGCTGGACCTGCTTCTCGGTGATCTCGCGCACGCGGCCGACCAGGTCCTGCTCGAGCCAGTGCGAGCTCTCACCGGCGAAGGTCGAGATCAGGACCTCGTCGATCCGGTAGTGCTCGATCGCGTTCTTGACGGCCAGGAACGGGTCCGGGCTCATCGGCTGGCCGGTGGCGTCGATCTCGGCCCTGTAGAGCTCGGCCAGGGTCGAGGCCAGGTCGGTGACGATCTCCGCCTCGCTGACGTCGTCGGCCCGCGGGCAGACGATCGTGAAGCGGTGCGGCCCGGCGGCGGTGCGCTCTTTGAGCCGGTTGACGAGATCGGGGGCGGCAACCGTCTTGGTCGCGACGACCAGGGTGTGGATCAGGTCCCAGCGGATCGCGTCGTCTTCGATGCGGACCGGGATGTGGGTCAGCTTGACGTCGGGTTCGATCCGCTCGCGGGCCCACTCGACGAGGTCTTTGCGGGTGAAGCCGAAGCGGGTCTCGTAGAGGCAGGAGAGCAGCATCTCGCCCGGTTCGTGGGCGCGGACGGCGTCGTCGATCGCCAGCGAGGACTCGGGGTCCATCACCTCGCCGACCGACTCGATGCCGAACTCGCCCAGCACCGCCATCGTCACCTCGACCCGGGCGCGGGCGGCCTCGCGCAGCTCGCCGGCGTCGATCAGCTGGCCGGCCGAGGGCTGGTTCTGCGGCGCGACCACGATCACCTTCGAGACCTGGTCCTGGCGCTCGCGCACCGCCTGCAGCAGTTTGCGCCCGCCGGCAACCTCGTTGAGGAAGACCAGCAGCGGCCGCTTCTCGGCCTCGGTCATGAGGACGACCCCACGACGCTCGGCTTGGCGACCGGCACCTCGGCGCCCTCGCCGGCCATGATCGCGTGACGGGCGCCGGGGATCCCGAACTCGTAAGGACCGCCGACGACGCGCGGGATCTCGTCGAAGTTGAAGATCGGCGGCGGCGAGGAGACCTGCCACTCGATCGAGTTGCCGCGCCACGGGTTGGCCGAGGCCCGCGGCCCGAAGCGCCAGCTGACGACCATGTTGTAGAGGAAGACCAGCTGGACGGCGCCGAGGAAGAAGGCGCAGACGCTGATCAGCAGGTTCCAGTCGCCGAACTGGGTCGCGTAGTCGGCGACGCGACGCGGCATCCCGTCCATCCCCACCCAGTGCATCGGGATGAAGGTGCCCCAGGTGCCGATCACGGTGCCCCAGAAGTGGACGCGGCCGAGTTTCTCGTCGTACATCCGCCCGGTGATCTTCGGGAACCAGTGGTAGATCCCGGCGAAAATCGTGAAGACCGAGCCGCCGAACAGCACGAAGTGGATGTGGGCGACGACGAAGTAGGTGTCGGAGACGTGGATGTCGAGCGGGACCATGCCGAGCATGACGCCGCTGATGCCGCCGACCGTGAAGGTGACGATGAAGGCGAGTGCGAACAGCATCGCCGTCGAATACGTGTGGATCTTGCCGAAGTAGAGCGTCCCCAGCCAGGAGAAGATCTTGATCCCGGTCGGCACCGCGATCAGCAGCGTGGTCAGCATCATCGGCACGCGCAGCCAGGAGAACATCCCGGCGACGAACATGTGGTGCGCCCAGACCGAGTAGCTGAGGACGACGATCCCGATCAACGCCAGCGCCATCAGGCGGTAGCCGAAGATCGGTTTGCGCGAGTGGATCGATATGACCTCGGAGATGATCCCGAAGCCGGGCAACATCATGATGTAGACGGCCGGGTGCGAGTAGAACCAGAAGATGTGCTGGTAGCTGACGACGTCGCCGCCGGCGGCGAACTGGAAGAAGTTCGTGTGCAGGATGCGGTCGAAGAGGACCATGAACTGGGCGCCGGCGACGAACGGGGTCGCGGCGACGACCAGCAGCGAGGTCGAGAGGTTGGCCCAGACCAGCAGCGGCATCCGCCAGAAGGTCATGCCCGGCGCTCGCATGGTGATGATCGTGACCAGGAAGTTGAGCGCGGTGGCGATCGAGGAGGCGCCGGCGAACTGGACGCCGAGGTTGAAGAACGACTGGCCCAGCGGCGCCCCGGTCGAGAGCGGCGCGTAGCCGGTCCAGCCGGCGTCGAAGGCGCCGCCGGGGGCAAGGAAGCTGGCGGTAAAGAGGATCCCGGCGATCGGCAGCATCCAGAAGCTGAGCGCGTTGAGGCGCGGGAAGGCCATGTCCGGCGCGCCCAGCATCAGCGGCAGCACGTAGTTGGCAATGCCCGCGAACACCGGGACGATGAAGACGAAGATCATGATCGCGGCATGAGCGGAGAAGAGCCCGTTGAAAGTGCTGGGGTCGACGATCTGGGTGCCCGGCTGCGCCAGCTCGGCCCGGATCAGCATCGCCATCAGGCCGCTGACGAAGAAGAAGAAGAAGTTGGTGCAGATGTACTGGATGCCGATCACCTTGTGATCGGTGTTGAAGCGGAAGTAGTCCTTCCAGCTCTTGGCGCCGTGCTGGGAGTGGTCCTCGGGGATCGTCGGCAGGCCGAAGGCCCAACGCAGCCAGTAGTCGAAGGCACCGAAGCCGAGCAGGAAGCCGAGCGGGGCGAGGATCAGCGGCACGATGACGTGCGGGTAGCCGGTCTGCTCGGTCTGGTAGAGCGGCAGGCCGGAGATCGCCCGCAGCGAGATCACCAGCCCGAAGCCGATTGCGCCGAAGGCGATCGCGCAGAGCGCGCCTCGAATCCAGCCCGGTCGCTTGATCGCTGCCACCATCAGATCGCCTCCATTATGCCCCGCCGGCGCCGACTTCTTCGACGGGGTTCGTCTGCGTGTCCTGGATCACCGACTCCATCAGCGGCGCCGGCACTTCCTGTTCGAGGCCGGCGACCCATTCCTGGAACTTCTTCGGCGACTCGACGACCACCTTGGCCCGCATCGAGGCGTGGCCGTAGCCGCAGAGCTCGGTGCAGACCAGCTGGTAGGTGCCGACCTTGTCGGGGGTGACGATCGCCGTCGTCGTGATCCCGGGCACGTTGTCTTTCTTGATCCGCCACTCGGGCACCCAGAAGGAGTGGATCACGTCCTGCGAGTGCATCTTGAAGTGGACCTGGCGGTTGACGGGAACGTGCAGCTCGCCCTCCGACCAGACGTTGCCTTTGCCCGGGTAGCCGAAGCTCCAGGCGTACTGCTGCGAGAAGACGTCGACCGTGAGCGGGTCCTTGGTCGTCTTTTCGATGTCGTGCAGGATCTTCCAGCTGTAGCCGCCGGCGAAGAGGACGATGATCGTCGGGATCAGCGTCCAGGCGACCTCGAGCCGGGTGTTGCCGTGGATCGGCTCGCCGTCTGACTCGTCGCCCGGCTTGGCTTTGAATTTCCACAGCGCGTAGGCCAGCATCACGATGACGAGCGAGAAGACCAGCGCCGAGAGGACGATCATCACGTTGAGGAGATCGTCGATCTTCGGAGCCGCCGTCGAGGCCTCCTGGCCGTTCCAGTTGATCGACAGCATCACCGCGGAAATGGCCGCCGCGAGGGCGACGGTCACGGCCATCATCTTCACTATCGGCAGGCGTCCGAACATGCTGCGGCGGGCATTCTATTGAAGCTGCGGCGGGAGGCTTTGCGGTCCCAGGTGACGCTTGGCACTAGCTCCCAGATAGTTGATTCCACGACGGGGCACACCCGTCGTGGAATCAACTAGGGGCGGGGCAGGGAGCCGAGCTCGCCGGCCGCCGCGGCGAGCACGCCGGCCGCCACTCCCTCCCAGCTCCAGAGGCGGGCGACGGTCGCGACCAGCTCGCGGCGGGCGGCGGCCCGCGCGGGCTCGGGCAGCGCCAGCCAGGCGTCGCGGCGCGCGGCGATCGCCTCGACGGCGCCGGCGGCAACCGGGAACGAGGTCAGCTCGGCGACCGCCGGCGGCAGCGCGGGAGCCAGCTGGCGGCTGACCTCGAGCATCCCCGAGTGGCCGGCCGAGACCGGCAGCGCGCCGCAGGCGGCGGCCTCGACCGCGACCATCCCGAAGGCCTCGGGGAAGGTGCTCGGCATCACCGCGGCCTCGGCCCGCGGGAAGAAGCGCGCGACCTCGTCGTGCTCGAGCCGGCCGATCAGCGCTGCCGAGCCGGCGGCCGCCCGCGCCCGCTCGGCGTAGCCGGCGGGCGGGTCGGCGAGGAAGGCGGAGAGGATCGGCAGCGGGCGCCGCTCGCCGCCCTCCAGGGCCCAGCCGAGGGCGGCGACCTCGCGGGCGTCGTCGAGGTCGCCCCGCTCGAGCGCCGCCAGCAGCCGCCGCAGCCCGGCCTCGTACTCGCCGTAGCCGGCGATCTCGAGCCGGGCGTCGGGGTGGGCGGCGTGGACCAGCGGCCAGGCCGCCAGCAGCAGGTCGACCCCCTTGGAGACGATCAGCTTGCCGACGAAGGCGACGAGGCGCTCGCGGGGGCCGTCGGGGCGGAACTCGTGGACATCCACCCCCGGCGGGCCGAGGCGCGTCTTCTGCCTCAGCTCCGGCATCTCCGGCAGCGCCCGCCAGAGCGACTCGGCGGTGTGGGCGGAGCCGACGAGGACGCCGCCGGCCGGGCGCAGCCCCTCGTAGCTGTAGGGGAGGAAGCGGTCGGGGTTGGGCTTGACCGTGTACTCGAGCGCCGAGCCGTGGATCTTCACCGCGTAGGGGGCGACGCCGGCGCGGGCGAGGATCGCCGGCCCCATCACCAGGTGGTTGGCGAGGGCGGCGTCGACGCCGCCGGCCGCGGCGGCGACCTCGCGCACGGCGGCGACGTTGGCCTCGATGTAGTGGGCGAGCTCGGCCTCGCTCAGCTCCGGGAAGGCCTTGACCTCGAACCCCTCGTAGGGGTCTTTGACGTAGACCGGCAGCAGGCCGCCGATGTCCGGGTTGTGGATCTCGACCCCCTCGATCCGGACCTCGCGGTCCTGGCAGAGGAGGTGGACCTCGTGGCCGAGCCCGGCCAGCGCCCGCGCCAGGTTGACGTTGTAGATGTTGCTGCCGGTGCCGCGCAGCATGTAGCCGTGGAAGATCAGAACCCTCATCCGCAGGCCAAGCTAATAGTCTTCGCGGCGATGAACAACGACCGTCAGCTCTACCGCATGCGCGCCCCGGCCTCCGGCCGCGAGGCGATCGCCCACGCGGAGCCGGGCCAGGTCTACGTCGACCGCGAGACCGGCGAGGAGATGGTGCCGGTGGCGATGGTCCTGCCGCTCGCCCCCTCGGCCTCCGCCCTCCCCCGCACCCCCGCCAACCTGCGGGCCTGCCGCCGCTGCGACCAGCTGATCGGCCTCGACGTCAGCGACTGCCCCTACTGCGGTCTCCGCCAGAGCGCTCTCTGAGCAGCAGCGGCCCGCCTTCCGGCCGGCCCAGGCCGAGCCACTCCGGGTGCAGGCCGATCAGCAGCAAGACCACCATCACCCCGAAGACGATCAGGTAGAGGGCGGCCCCACTGGCGTCCGTGAGCGTCGCGATCGCGATCGCGACGAGCGCTCCCCACTCGGGCAGGAAGCGGTTCTCTCTGACAAAACGTTTCATCGGCCTGATAGTACCTGGGCGGTCAGCGCGACGAGATAGAAGAAAGCTCCGAGCCGGAAGCCCCAGACCCCGCTCCGGTGGGCGGCCATCGCCCGCTCGCGCTCGCCGCCACGCGGACGGGAGACCGTCGAGAGAACCCCAAACGCGCCGCTGACCGTGAACGGGAACCCGGGACCGATGCTCTGCGGCCAGGGGCTGCGGGCATGCGGCAGCAGGCTCGCGAAGTCGAACATGGCGGCCAGCAGAGTCTCCATGGCATCAGCCTGAACGACGGGGACGCGCGGATGGGACGCACCGGGTGAATCCTTCGTCACGAAATCGACGCGACCTCCGACCGGCCGGGCTGCGCCGGCGAGGGTGCGTCAGGGAGCCTTGACCAGCGTCGCGGTGTAGAGCAGCCGCGCGTTGCTGTAGTAGCAGCCGTAGGTCTTGACCTTGCCGACGCCCTGCTGCGGGTGGCCGCTCTGGATGTCTTCCTTGGAGGAGCAGTGGCCGGGGAGGCGGCTGCCGCGCCAGGTGTTTTCGGCGGAGACGTTGAAGGCGAACATCGGCGCCCAGGTCGGGATCGTCAGCGCCACGACCTGGCCCTGGAGGACGGTCAGCGGGTGGTCGAGGGCAAAGACCGGGGTGCTGCCGAAGTAGGGGTTGAGGACCTGGAG
>CAZHLT010000013.1:0-15246 GCA_964533285.1 uncultured Conexibacteraceae bacterium
AGCTCGTGTACGTCGATGAACTCGCGCAGCCGCTCGACGACTTCCTCGTAGAGGGCGCTGCGTCGAATCGGTCGCAGTCCGGGCTCCGCCACGCGCAGACTGTAGCGGCGGCGCAGCCGGCGGCCGCCGCGCGCACCGCCGCGGCGGCTCAGCCAGCGGCGTCGAGCCCGGCGAAGAGCTCGCCGACCCAGGCCGGGTCTTCGAGCTGGGAGCGGACCTGGCCGAGGAAGAGCGCTGCCGGGGCGCCGGCGACCAGCCGGGGGTCGACGCTCAGGGTCAGCGCCATCCGCCCGTCCTCGATCGCGCCGACGGCGAGGATCCCCGCCTGCGGCGGCACCACCAGGCCGTTGAAGCGGCGCACCCCGAGCGGGCCGAGGTTGGAGATCGTGAAGGTCGCCGAGAGGATCTCTGCCGGCGTCAGCGTCCCCTCCTTGGCGGCGGCGGTGATCCGCACCCGCTCGGCGGCCAGATCGGCGATCGAGCGCTGGTCGGCGGCGACGATCACCGGGCTGATCAGGCCGCCCTCGAGCGCCACTGCGAGGGCGACGTTGACGTCCTCGTGGACGACGATGCCCTCCTCGGTGAAGGAGGCGTTGACCCCGGGGTGGTCGCGCAGCGCCCGGGCAACCGAGGCGGTGAGGGCGTCGGCGTAGGAGGGCCGCTGCTGCTTGGCGATCCCCTCGCGGGCGGCGGCGAGGACGCCGACGTCGAGCTCCATCTCGACCGCGAACTGCGGGATCGTCGCGCTCACCGACATCGACTTGGCGATCGCCTTGCGCATCCGGCTCAGCGGCTGCGGATCGGGCATTGCTCCTCCGTTTCGCGCCGCGCCCGCGGGCCGCGGCTGCTGCGTCGTGCTAAAAGGTCTGGTCTATTATTATAGACCTTTGACCCGCGCGGCAACGGGCCAGGGGCTCCCCGCGTCGAAGTCCGACGCCGGGCGTGCGCTGGCGTTTGCCAATCGCTCCTAGCCGAGGCTGTGGAGCAGCGCCGAGGTCGCCTCGATCTGCTCGAGCATCGTCGCCCGCGCCTTCTCCGGGTCGCGCGCGCGGATCGCGTCGAGGATCTCCTTGTGCTGGGCGTGCGAGTTGCGGATCGACTCCTCGAGGATCGGCATCGCCGCCAGCAGCTCGCTCAGCCGCAGCTGCACGTCGGCCGCGGCCGCGGCCAGGCTCGGCGAGCCGGCCATCGGCGCCAAGGCCAGATGGAAGCGCGAGTCGGCGCCGCGGAAGCCGCTCGGCGGCACCTTTTTCGATTCCTCCAGCACCTCGGCCGCCTCGGCGAGCTGCTCCTCGGTGCGCCGTTCGGCCGCCAGTTCGACGATCGTCGGCTCGATCGCGCGGCGGAAGTCGATCGCGTCGTCGAGCTCCTCGCCCATTTCGCGGACCAGCTTGCGCGCCCGTTTCTTCGACTGCCCCAGCTCGCTCTGCAGCACGTAGGCGCCGCCGTGGCGGCCGCGCCGGATCTCGACGAAGCCGGCCTGCTCCAGCGCCCGCAGCGCCTCGCGCACGGTGACGCGGCTGACCTCGAGCCGTTCCGCCAGCTCGCGCTCGGTCGGAAAGCGCTCGCCCCGGGGGACGACGCCGAGCTTGATCGCCTGGCCGAGCCGGGCGACCGTCTCCTCGAACAGGTTGCGCGAGCGGATCGAGCGGAAGACCAGCTCCGCCGGGAGCCGGTTGACGTCGTCGGCCTGCGATCTGCTCGGGGGTGCGGTCTCCACGTTCACGCTCAGGGGGATTCTAGGTTTCCGGTCAGCCGCCCCGCCCGGCCGGCCTCGCCGGGCCGGCCCGGTCCGGCGGCGACCCGCATCCGCGCTCGCCGCCGCCGCTCGCCCTACGCGGTCTCGATGTAGGCGAGCACGTCGCCGACCTCGGCGTCCTCGCCCTCCTTGACGACGATCTCCACCAGGGTGCCGGCAACCGGCGATTCCAGCGCCGAGTCGAGCTTGTCGGTCGCGATCTCGGCGATCTCCTCGCCCTCGGCGACGCTGTCGCCGACCTGCTTGTGCCATTCGGCAACCGTCGCTTCAACCATGTTCTGCCCCCATTTGGGGAGGATCACCGGGGTGCGGTTCGAGCTCATGCCAGGACCTTTCGGATCGCCGCTTCGATGTCGGCTTCGTCGGGGATCACGTAGGACTCCATCACCGGCGCGTAGGGGATCGGCACGTTGGGGACCGCGACGCGCTGGACCGGCGCCCGCAGCGAGTCGAACGCGTTTTCGGCGATCGTCGCGCTGATCTCCGAGGCGGCCGAGCAGGCCTGCCGGGCTTCGTCGACGACCACCGCGCGGCCGGTCCTGGCGACCGACTCGACGATCGCCTCGGCCGGGAACGGCGAGAGGCTGCAGACGTCGACGACCTCGACCCCGATCCCCTCCTCGGCCAGCCGCTTGGCGACCTTGCGCGCCCGTACCGCCATCAGCCCGATCGCGAAGACGGAGACCTCGTCGCCGTGGCTGGTGACCTCGACGTCGCCGAGCTGCAGCGGCTCCGGCCCGACCTCGCCTTTGGCCCCGGCCAGGACCGGCTGGTAGAGGATGATCGCCGGGTCGTCGCTGCGCAGCGAGGCGCGGGTCAGCCAGAAGGCCTGGTGCGCGGTCGAGGGGAAGACGATCCGCAGCCCGGTGGCGTTCATGAACATCGAGTAATTGGCCTCGGAATGCTGAGCGGCGAAGCCGCAGGCGCCGGTCGCGGCCAGCAGGGTGAGCGGCGCGGTGACCTGGCCGTTGGTCATGTAGCGGGCCCGCCCGATCTGGTTGACGAGCTGGTCGTAGGCGACGTAGGTGAAGCTCGAGTACATGAATTCGACCACCGGCCGCAGGCCGTTGGTCGCCGCCCCCAGGGCGGCGCCGAGGAAGGCGCTCTCGGAGATCGGCGTGTCGATGATCCGCTGCGGCCCGAACTCGTTGACCAGGCCCTGGGTGGTGCTCATCACGCCGGTGCGGATGTCCTCGCCCCAGACGAGCACGCGCTCGTCGGCCCGCATCTCCTGCGCGATCGCGTCGCCGATCGCCGGCGCCAGTCGCTTTGCCGCCGAAACCGCGGCTTGGTCTACGGTGGCCATCAGACGTATACCCCCATCAGCGCGGTCTCCAGCTCCGGCTCGGGTGCCTCCAGGGCGGCCTCGAGCGCGGCTCCCAGTCGTTTGCGTGCGTCGGCCTCGGCCGCCTCGCGCTTGGCCTCGCCGTCGAGGCCCAGCTCCTCCATTTCGCGCGCCAGGCGCTTGATCGGGTCGCCCTCGCGGCTCGGCGCCTGCCGGTATTCGCCGGCGTAGCGCTCGTCGCCCTCGTGGTGGCCGTGCCAGCGCGTGGTCCGGCACTCCAGCAGGGTCGGCCCCTCGCCGGCGCGAGCCCGCTCCAGCGCCGCCGCCATCTCGACGTGGACGGCGACGACGTCCTCGCCGTCGACCTCGAAGCCGGGGACGCCGTAGCCCTCGCCGCGGGTGTAGATGCCGGGGCCGCCGGTGACGCCCTCGGTCGGCGTGAACTGGCCGTAGCCGTTGTTTTCGCAGACGAAGACGACCGGCGCCTTCCAGACCGCCGCCAGGTTCATCGTTTCGGCGAAGCTGCCGGTGTTGGCGGCACCGTCGCCGAAGATCGGCACGCCGACGTTGCCGCTGCCGAGCTCCTTCGCCGCTTTGGCGATGCCGAGCGCCATCGGGATGCCGCCGCCGACGATCCCGTTGGCGCCGGCGACGCCGAGCTCGGGGCAGGCGATGTGCATCGAGCCGCCCTTGCCGCCGCAGTAGCCGCTGGCGCGGCCAAGAATCTCGGCGTACATCCGCTCGGGGTCGAGGCCGCGGGCCAGCATCGGCGCGTGGCCGCGGTGGGAGACGGTGATCTGGTCGCCGGGGATCAGCTGGTCGGCGACGCCGACGGCGACCGCCTCCTGGCCGATGCCGAGGTGGACGGCGCCGAGCACCGTGCTGCCGGCCTTGTGCATCTCGGAAAGCTGCAGCTCGAAGACCCGTGCGTCGGTCATCGCCTGCAGCCAGTGCTCGCCGTGCTCACGCACGAGCGCTTGCCGGTCCTCCATCAAACCCCCTTCTCTGCGTCGGCCATTGGCCCAATCATATTAGGTCGGGTTTATACTCTTTGCAAGAGGGCGGCGCCTTCCCGCTCTCCCCGGCGAGTTGCTCACCGACCCCAGTGGGCAACTCGCCACTCTTCGGGTTCAGGCGCGGCGCCTGTCGCCCGTCATCGGAGCTTATGGTATAAGGCCTTATTGCAGACCAAATTAGCCGGGAAAGGGAGTCGATGGGCGCGAGCGAGGGTGGTTTGAACGGGAAGCGGGCGCTGATCACGGGCGCCGCCGGCGGCGTCGGCGCGGCGACGGCGCGGCGCTTCTGCGAGCAGGGCGCAGCGGTCGCGCTGGCCGACCTCGACGGCGAGAGCACCGGCCGCGTCGCCGCGGAGCTGCGCGGCGAGGGCTTCACCGCCGAGCCGCTGCAGCTCGACGTCACCGACGACGCCGCCGTCGCCGCCGCCGTCGAGCGCGCCGCCAGCGCCCTCGGTGGCCTCGACGTGCTCGTCGCCAACGCCGGCATCTTCACCTACGCCCCGCTCGCGGAGATCACCCCCGAGGCCTTCCGCCGCACGCTCGAGGTCAACCTCGTCGGCACCTTCCTCTGCATCCGCCACGCGGTGCCGCAGCTGCGCCGGGCCGGCGGCGGCGCGATCGTCTGCCTCGCCTCGCAGGCGGGGATCGACGGGGTCCCCGGGGCGACCTCCTACTGCGCCTCGAAGTTCGGCGTCGTCGGCGTCGTCGAGTCGCTCGCCCGTGAGCTGACCGGCGAGGGCATCCGCGTGACCGCGGTCGCCCCGGGGCCGGTGCGGACGGCGATGATCGCCGACTACTACGAGAGCGAAGCCAGGCGCCAGGGCGTCACCCCGGCGGAGATCGAACAGAGGACGCTCGACGAATACCCGATCGGCCGCCTGGCGAGGGCCGAGGAGGTCGCTGACGCGATCGCCTTCCTCGCCTCCGACGCCGCCTCCTACGTCAGCGGCGCGGTGCTGCCGCTGATCGGCGGGCAAGTGAGCCGATGAGCACCCCGGTCTTCAACCACGTCTCCGTCACCTGCGCCGACTTCGACCGCTCGCTGGCCTTCTACCACGAGCTGCTGGGGCTACCGATCCTCGACCAGGGCGAGACCGGCAACGCCGACCTCGAAGCGGTGATCGGGATGCGGGACCTGCGTCTGCGCTTCGCTGAGATCGGCTTCGGCGCGGGCGGCTTCCTCGAGCTGTTCGAGTACCTGAGCCCGCGCGGCGAACCGGTCCGCTCGCGCACCTGCGACCCCGGCAACGTCCACTTCTGCCTCCAGGTCGAGGACGTCGGCGCGGTCTTCGAGCGGCTCACTGCGGCCGGCGTCACCACCCGCTCCGCCGCCCCGGTCCGCCTCAGCGGCGGCGAGTGGAAGGGCGCCGGCGCCTTCTACTGCCTCGACCCCGACGGCGTCACGATCGAGATCCTCGAGTTCCCCGAGGGCAAGCCGTGAGCCGCGACCGCGCCCTCATCCTCCAGCACCACCCGACCGCGCCGCCTGGCAACTTCGGCGACTGGGCGCGGGCGCGCGGCTTCGAGGTCGAGGTGCTGATGTGCGAGGACCGCTGGGACGTCCCCGACCTCTCCCCCTACGCCTTCGTCGGCTCGCTCGGCTCTGAGCAGCACGCCTACGACGACAGCGTCCCCTGGCTCGGCCGCGAGCTCGACTTCCTCGCCGCCGCCCACGCCGGCGAGAAGCCGGTCTGCGGCATCTGCTTCGGCTCGCAGTCGCTGGCCCGCTCGCTCGGCGCCGAGACCCGGCTCAACGACGAGCTCGAGGTCGGCTGGCTGGAGATCGACCTGGCCGTCCCCGCCGAGCTGCCGACCGGTCCCTGGCTCTTCTGGCACGAAGACCGCTTCGCGGTGCCCGAGAGCGCCGAGCTGCTGGCCTCCACCCCGCTCGGCCCCTCGCTCTACCGGGCCGGCAAGGACTGGGGCATCCAGTTCCACCCCGAGGTCGGCCCGGAGGCGCTCGAGCACTGGATCCGGATCTCCGGGGGCGAGCTCGACGAGCAGACCCTGGCCGCGCTGCGACGCAACCTGCGGACCGAACCCGAGGCCGCCCGCGAGCGCGCCTGGGCGCTGTACGACGCCTTCCTCGCCGATGCCGCCGGGAGCTGACGTGGCCGGCCGGGCGCTGATCCTCCAGCACGCGCGGGCCTCGATCGGGTCGGTCCCCGAATGGGCCGCCGCGCGCGGCTTCGAGCCCGAGATCCTGCTGGCCGAGGAGGAGTGGTCGCCGCCGGACGTGGCCGGGTTCGAGTTCGTCGTCTCGATGGGCTCCGCCGCCCACGCCTACGACGACTCGGTGCCGTGGCTGGCGCGCGAGTACGAGATCCTCGCCGCGGCCGAGGCGAGCGCGACGCCGGTGCTCGGCATCTGCTTCGGCTCGCAGTCGCTGGCGATCGCCCGCGGCGGCGAGGTGCGGCCGGCGAGCGAGCACGAGGTCGACTGGCTCGAGGTCGAGACCCTGGCACCGGAGCTGATCGCCCCCGGCCCCTGGCTCTTCTGGCACGAAGACTCCTTCGCGCTGCCGCCCGGCGCCGAGCTGCTGGCGCGGACCCCGGTCGGCCCCGCCGCCTACCGGATCGACCGCAGCCTCGCGGTCCAGTTCCACCCCGAGGCGACGGCGGCGGCGATGGACGACTGGCTCGGCACCTACCGGGAGATGCTCGAGCCGGCGGTGATCGAACGCCTGCGCCGCGGCTTCGAGGCCGAAGCGGAGCCGATCGTCGCCCGCGCCTACGCCCTCTACGACATCTTCCTCGAGCTGGCCGGCATCCGCCCCGCCCCCCGGCCCACCGGAAGCTGAGCCGCGAGGAGCTCGTGCGGCCGACCGAGGGCGCTGAGATCGAGGCGGTCGTCCTCGCCACCCCGGACATGCAGGGCAAGCTCTACGGCAAGAGCATGCCGGCCTCGCTCTTCCTCGCCGAGGAGAGCATGGAGGTTTCGGACATCGAAAGACGGCGCTCCTTCGAGTGCGCCTGAACCAGGAGGGAACATTGGACCCAGATCCCCTGTACGACGTCAGCGGCCGCCGCATCCTCGTCACCGGCGGCGCCAGCGGCATCGGCCGCGCCACCGCGCTGCGGCTCGGCAAGCTCGGCGCCGAGGTGATCGTCGCCGACCGCGACGGCGACGGCGCCCGGGCCGTCGCCGCGGCGGCGGGCGGCGAGGCGCTGGTCGTCGACTTCGCCGAGATCGAGGCCGCGATCGAGGCCCTGCGCGGCGCCTGCGGCACCCTGCAGGGCCTCGTCAACGGCGCCGCCGTCGTCCCCCGGACCGATTTCCCCGACGTCGACCCCGAGGACTGGCAGCGGGTCGTCGACCTCGACCTGACGGCGCCCTTCCGCCTCACCCAGGCGCTGCTCGACGACTTCGACCCCGCCGGGGCCTCGGTCGTCAACATCACCAGCATCGCCTCGCTCACCGTGCTCGCCTCGACCGGCGAGATCTCGCCCGCCTACAGCGCCGCCAAGGCCGGCCTGCGGATGGTCTCCGACTCCCTCGCCGCCGTCCTCGGCCGCCGCGGCATCCGCGTCAACGCGGTCGCCCCCGGCTTCATCGAAACGCCGATGACCGAAACCGAACAGGGCGACGCCCACGCCTGGCTCAGCGCCCGCATCCCGCTCGGCCGCTGGGGCCAACCCGAGGAGCTCGCCGGCGCCATCGTCTTCCTCCTCAGCGACGCCGCCAGCTACATCAACGGCACGACCCTAGTGGTAGACGGCGGCCTCACCGTCGGCCTCCTCAAAGAGCAGGACGCCTGACCCCCTCCCCATCCCGTGGTTCCTTTGTCCTGCCAGGGCGGACAAAGGAACCACGCGTGCGGGGTCCGGGCCGCCCCACCCATCGCGCGGTTCCTTTGTCCGGTGGTACCGGACATGGGAACCGCGCGATTTCGGCGATGAACGCCGACGGGAGTCCGCCGGCTTCGAAGCCGAGGGTCCAGCCAGCGGCTCCCCTGTCCGCGCTCTCACCGGGAGGGGTCGGGTGTCCCTCTGAACGTTTTGCGCCGCTGGCCCAGAGCTCGATCTCGGGAGGCCGAAGGCGATACGGCCAGGTAGGCGAGTGAAGAGGGACACCCGACCCCTCCCGACGCCACCGTCCCTAGGGAAACCGCAGCCGGGCGCCGAGGAAGAGCTCCTCGACCCAGCCGAGGTGCTCGTCGGCGGCGGCGATGACGCGGTCGCGGTCGCGGCTGACGATCGCCTCCAGGTAGTCGTGCTGGTTGCGGACGGCTTTGTCGCGCTGCAGGTGCTGGACCGGGAAGCGGTCGCGGACGACGTCGTATTCGTCGAAGTAGTGGCGCAGGTGGTCGCGCAGGCGGGGGTTGCCGCAGGCCTCGCCGAGGTAGAGGTGGAACTGGACGTCGGTGGCGCGGAACTCGGCGGTGCTGAGCCCGGGGTCGAGGGCGTCGGCGATCTTGCGCAGTTTGTCGAAGTGCTCGTCGCCGGCCCGGGACGCGGTCAGCAGCGCCGCCTGCAGCTCCAGCGGTCGCCGCAGCTCGAGCAGGCTGCGCAGTTCGGCCTGCGAGCCCTGGTGGTCGGAGGTGGCGAGGATCGAGGCCAGCACCTTGCGCACGTTCTCCAGCGAGACGACCGAGGTGCCGCCGTAGCGGCCGCGCTGCTGGCGCACGATCCCGGCCTGCTCGAGGATCCCCAGCGCCTCGCTGACCGTGTGGACGGAGACGTCGAAGCGCTTGGCCAGGTCCTTCTCGCGCGGCAGCCGGTCGCCGACCGTGAAGACGCCGCTGCGCAGCGGGTCGAGGATCGCGATGCAGACCTCGTTGGCCGCCTTCTGGACGCGGATCGGCTGGAAGACCTCGAGGTGGCGGTCCTCTTCGCCGCCGGGCGCGATCTCCCGCGTCGCCGTCTGCCGGATCCGCTCCCGCGTGCTCACGCCGTGGCCGGTTCGCCCTGTCGTTCTTCCCGGCCCTGGCGGGCGGCGTCGACGAGGGCGGCGAAGACCGCAGCGCCGGTCGAGTCGTGGGCGGCGTCGGGGTGCCAGAGGACGCCGACGCAGAAGGCGCTCTCGTCGGCGAGCTCGATCCCCTCGATCACTCCGTCCTCCGCCCGGGCGCTGACGATCAGGCCGGGAGCGAGATCGGCGACGGCCATGTGGTGGTGGGAGTGCACCACGTCGGCTGCGTCACACATGGCCGCAACCCTAGTACCTGGCACGGTGACCAGCGCGTGGCGCCCGTAGGTGGAGTCGTCCTCGCGGTGCGGGCGCTGGTCCATCGTCTCTTCCATGTGCTGGGTCAGGGTGCCGCCGAGGGCGACGTTGATCAGCTGCATGCCGCGGCAGATCCCCAGCACCGGTTTGCCCTGCTCCAGCGCGCAGCGCAAGAGCGCCGGCTCGACCGCGTCGCGGCGGGGGCTGGCCGGGCCCAGCGCCGGGTGGCGCCCCTCGACCCCCCACAGCGAGGGGTCGATGTCGTCGCCGCCGGCCAGCAGCAGCCCGTCGACGCGGTCGATCGCGTCGGCCGGCTCCTCGACCCACTCGGGGTCGGGCGGCAGCACCAGGGCGCGGCCGCCGGCCAGCCGCACGCCCTCGATGTAGCCCTGGCCGACGAGGGCGGCGTTCAGCGTCCAGGCGCCGAAACGGGCCTCGCGCCAGTAGCAGCTGACGCCGATCGTCGGGCGGCCGGCGGCGCTCACAAGCTCGGGGTGCCGCCGCCGAGGTTGACGAAGACGCTCTTGACCCGGGTCATCGCTTCCAGCTGCTCGCGGCCGCCGGCGATGCCGAGGCCCGAGCCCTTGTAGCGGTCGTGCGGGGCGCCGGCGCCGCCGTTGATCGTGTTGACGTAGACCGTCCCCGCCTCCAGCCGCCGCGCCAGCCGGTGGGCGCGGGTCAGGTCGTTGGTCCAGAGCGCGGCGTTGAGCCCGTAGCTGGAGTCGTTGGCCATCGCCACGACCTCCTCCTCGGCGTCGAACGGGATCGCCGCCAGGACCGGGCCGAAGATCTCCTCGCGGGCGATCGTCATCTGCGGCCGCACGCCGGTGAAGATCGTCGGCGTGTAGAAGGAGCCGCCAGCACAGGCGCCGCCGAGCTCGGGGCGGCGGCCGCCGGTGAGCAGCGTCGCCCCCTCCTCCCTGCCCCGCGCGACGTAGCCCGCGACGGTCTCGACCTGGGCGGGCGAGATCAGGGCGCCGAGCTGGGTGCCGGGCTCGAACGGATCGCCGACCCGCAGCGCCTCGGCCGCCGCCCGCAGCCGCTCGACCAGCTCGTCGTGGATCTCGCGGGCGGCGAACAGCCGCGTGCCAGCGGTGCAGAGCTGGCCCTGGTTGACGCTGAAGGAGAAGAGCGAGGCGCCGAGGACGGCGTCGAGGTCGGCGTCGGCGAAGACGACGTTGGGCGACTTGCCACCGAGCTCGAGCCAGGTCCGCTTCAGCCCCGCGCCGGCGCCGGCGGCGACGCGGCGGCCGACCGCGGTCGAGCCGGTGAAGACCGCCATCTCGACCGCGGGGTGCTCGACCAGCGCCTGGCCGACGACCGAGCCGGCGCCGGGGACGACGTTGAGGACGCCGTCGGGCAGGCCCGCCTCGGCCAGCAGGTCGGCCAGGGCCAGCGCCGTCAGCGGGGTCAGCTCGGCCGGCTTGAGGACCACCGCGTTGCCGAGCACGAGCGCCCCGGGCAGGCTCTCGGCGTACTCCAGCATCGGGTAGTTCCAGGGGGTGATGACGGCGATGACGCCGAGTGGCTCGCGCAGCGTGTAGTTGAGCGCCCGCGACCCGGTCGGCATCACGACCTCGCGGATCTCCTGGCTGGTCCGGGCCCAGTACTCGAAGGCGCCGGCGGTCAGCTCGACCTGCTCGATCGCCTGGTCGACCGGCTTGCCGGCGTCGAGCGCCTCGAGCCGGCCGAGCTCGACCGCGCGCTCGCGCAGCAGCCGCCCGGCCGCGGTGATCACCGCGACCCGCTCGTCCGCTTCGCGCTCGCGCCACTCGAGCGGGGCCGCGGCGGCAGCGGCCACGGCGGCGTCGACGTCGGCGGCGCCGGCCCGCGCCACCTCGGCGATCGGCTCCCCGGTCGCGGGGTCATGGGTGGTGAAGCGCTCGCCCTCGGAGCCGCCGACCGCCTCGCCGCCGATCCGCAGCAGGGCGGTCGGCTCGAGCTCGGGTCGCGCGTAACGTCCCTCCTCCGGCGCCGGGGGCGCGGTGCTGATCATGTGGTTCCTTTCCCGGCTGGGCGACCAGCCCCAGAGAGGTTTTCAGAGCTCTCGCCGCGCTCTCCGGACCTGGGTCTTCAAAGAGTCACGGATTGACTCTTTAAGTCTACCGACGCGTCCAGCCGGGCGGAGCCGGGAAGACCGTGCCTGCTACCCCGCCTCCGCCGGGCGCTGCATCAGCTTCATCGTCGTCTCCCGGGTCGCTTCGATGTGGTTCTCCATCGCCTTTGCCGCCGCCTCGCCGTCGCCGGCGGCGATCGCCTCGGCGATCTCGCGGTGCTGGTAGTTGGCGTCGTCGCTGGTGCTGGCGAAGATCATCCCCACCGGGCGGTGCATCACGATCCGCACCTTTTCCACCGCCTCGGCGAGGAAGTGGTTGTGGCTGGCGGCGGCGATCGCCAGATGGAAGCGGTTGTCGAGTTCGATGAAGCGGGCGGTGAGGCGCGAGCGCTCGGCCTCGTCGTCGCTGGTGGCGATCTGCTCGAGCTGCTCGTCCTGGCGGGCCAGCAGCTCGGCGATCCGCTCCGCTTCCTCGTCGCTGCGCCGCTGCGCCGCGAGCCGGGCCGCCGCGCACTCGGTCGAGAGGCGGAAGTCGGAGACCTGTTCGACCTCCTCGGCCTGGGCGCGCAGCTCCTCGGGCGAGAGCCGCTGCTCGCCGGCCGGCGGCAGCACCCGGCTGCCGCCGCTGGCGCCGCGGGTGACTTCCAGCAGCCCCTCGCCCTCCAGCACCCGGATCGCCTCGCGGACGACGGTGCGGGAGACGCCGAGCTGCTGGGTCAGGACGCGCTCGGAGGGCAGCATGTCGCCGGGCGAGAAGCGGCCCAGGGCGAGGGCGCGGCGGATCTGCTCGACGACCAGCTCGTAGGCCGCCGGCGGCTTCACCGGGGAGATGCCGAAGCTGGCCTCGCCGTCGCCGTCCTCGCCATCGGCGGGCCAATGGTCCATTGGTTGCCGTTCAGCCATTTGGGCAGCCTCGCACAGCGCCCGGCGGCTGTAAAGGCCGTTCAGTCGCGGACCTTGGCGAAGGCGTCGAGCGCCCGCCGCACCTCCTCCTCGCTGTGGGCGGCCGACATTTGGGCGCGGATCCGCGCCTCGCCCAGCGGCACCACCGGGTAGGAGAAGGCGATCGCGTAGACGCCCTCGTCGAAGAGGCGGCTGGCGACGTCGACGGCGCGGGTCGCCTCGCCGAACATGATCGGCACGATCGGGTGCTCGCCGGGCAGCACCTCGTAGCCGAGGGCGGCGATCTCGCGCCGGAACAGCGCCGTGTTGTCGCGCAGGCGCCGGCGCTGCTCCTCGCCGTCCTCGAGCAGGTCGAGGACGGCCAGCGAGGCGGCGACGATCGGCGGCGCCACGGCGTTGGAGAAGAGGTAGGGGCGCGAGCGCTGGCGCAGCAGCTCGACGATCTCGGCGCGGCCGCTGACGTAGCCGCCGCTGGCCCCGCCCAGCGCCTTGCCGAGGGTGCCGCTGACGAGGTCGACGCGGTCGGCGACGCCGAACAGCTCCGGCGTGCCGCGGCCGCGCGGGCCGACGAAGCCGACCGCGTGCGAGTCGTCGACCAACACCAACGCGTCGTAACGCTCGGCGAGGTCGCAGATCTCATCGAGCTTGGCCAGGTAGCCGTCCATCGAGAAGACGCCGTCGCTGACGACCAGCCGCCGCCGCGCGTCGCCGGCCTCGCGCAGCCGCTGCTCCAGCTCCTCCATGTCGCCGTTGGCGTAGCGCAGGCGGCGCGCCTTGCTGAGGCGGATGCCGTCGATGATCGAGGCGTGGTTGAGGGCGTCGGAGATGACCGCGTCCTCGGCTCCGAGCAGGGTCTCGAAGACGCCGGCGTTGGCGTCGAAGCAGGAGCCGTAGAGGATCGTCGCCTCGGTCTCGAGGAACTCGCTGAGGCGCCGCTCGAGCTCGACGTGGACCGCCTGGGTGCCGCAGATGAAGCGGACCGAGGCCATCCCGTAGCCCCAGCGGTCGAGCGCCTCGTGGGCGGCGGCGAGGACCGCCGGGTGGTCGGCGAAGCCGAGGTAGTTGTTGGCGCAGAGGTTCAGCACCTCGGCGCCGCCGACCGCGACCTCGCCGCGCTGCGGCGTCTCGATCACACGCTCGGACTTGTAGAGGCCGGCGGCGCGGATCTCGTCCAGCTCGGCCTGCAGCTGCTCGCGGGTGGAGTCGAACATCGAGCCTCCTAGGCGGTCCAGTCGAGCAGCACCTTGGCGGCTTCGCTGCCCTTCGCCGTGGCGAAGGCCTGCTCGAAATCGGCATAGTGGAAACGGTGGGTGAGGACGGGCGAGATGTCGAGGCCCGATTCGAGCATCACGGTCATCATGTACCAGGTCTCATACATCTCGCGGCCGTAGATGCCCTTCACGGTCAGCATGTTGAAGACGACCTGGTTCCAGTCGATCGCGATCTCCTCGCTGGGGATCCCGAGCATCGCGACGCGGCCGCCGTGGGCCATGTTGGCGAGCATCTCGCGCAGCGCCGCCGGCTGCCCCGACATCTCGAGGCCGACGTCGAAGCCCTCGACCATCCCCAGCTCCTCCTGGACGGCGGCGAGCTCGGTGTCGCGGACGTCGACGGCGCGGGTCGCCCCCATCCGCTCGGCCAGCTCCAGCCGGTAGGGGTTGACGTCGGTGACGACGACGTGGCGGGCGCCGGTGTGGCGGACGACGGCGGTCGCCATCAGGCCGATCGGGCCGGCGCCGGTGATCAGCACGTCCTCGCCCAGGGTCTTGAAGGCGAGCGCGGTGTGGACGGCGTTGCCGAGCGGGTCGAAGATCGAGGCGACCTCGCGGTCGACGCCGGGCGCGTGGTGCCAGACGTTGGTCATCGGGATCGCGATGTACTCGGCGAAGGCGCCGGGCCGGTTGACGCCGACGCCGCTGGTGTTGGCGCAGAGGTGGCGGCGGCCGGCCATGCAGTTGCGGCAGCGGCCGCAGACCACGTGGCCCTCGCCGCTGACCAGGTCGCCGATCTCGAAGTCGTTGACGTTGGAGCCGATCTCGACCACCTCGCCGACGAACTCGTGGCCGACCACCATCGGCACCGGGACCGTCGCCTGCGCCCAGGCGTCCCAGGAGTGGATGTGCAGGTCGGTGCCGCAGATCCCGGTCGTCTGGACCCGGATCAGGACGTCGTTGATCCCGACCTCGGGCTCGGGCACCTCGGTCAACGTCAGGCCCGGAGCCGCCTCGGCCTTCACCAGTGCTTGCATCTGCTCTCCCTATGCTCCAATATCTTGGACAACATCTCCGCGATACCATACAGGTAATTCCGGCGTAACGGACACTTTGTCCAATATCACAGAATCTCCCTGCAAATGCCGGGCTCCCAGCCAAACGCGCTCAGCTCCCACCTCGGCGACCGGGTTCGTCAGCTGCGCTCGCAGCGCAGCTGGTCGCTGGAAGAGCTGGCGACCGTCTCCGGCGTCAGCCGCTCGATGCTGAGCCAGATCGAGCGCAGCGAAACCAACCCGACCGTGGTCGTCGCCCTGGCGATCGCCAAAGCGCTGGGAGTCTCGCTCGACGAGCTCGCCCACGGGCCCGGCGAGGGCTCGCCGCTGGAGGTGATCCACGGCAGCGACTCCCAGTACGTCTACCGCTCCGACGAGAGCTGTCGGATCCGCACCCTCTCGCCGCTCTCCGCCCAGCGCGAGCTCGAGTTCTACGAGATCGAACTGCCGCCCGGCGGCGAGCTGCGCAGCGCCCCCCACTTCACCGGCACCCGCGAGTTCCTCACCGTGCGCGAGGGCACGGTCGAAGTCGAGTCCGGCGAGCACGCGGTCAAGCTCGCCGCCGGCGACTCGGTCGCCTACCCCGCCGACGTTGCCCACGCGATCGTCAACGTCGGCCCCGACCGCGCCGTCACCTACCTGATCGACACCGTCCCCTAGCTGTCCTGCCCACACACGTTGTGAACGCGGCTGATCGGCGGCCGTCCCCCGATGGAGCTGTGGGGCCTGGTCTCGTTGTAGTGCTCGAGCCAGTGTGGCAGCGCCCGGTTGCGATGGCGGTGTGAGCGGTAGGCG
>CAZHLT010000014.1:0-19533 GCA_964533285.1 uncultured Conexibacteraceae bacterium
CAGGCCAAGGACGCAGGGAGCGAAGCGTGCTCTGCACGTGAGCGACCGAGGACGCCGGCATGCGCGCTCCGGCGCCGCCAGTCACAATGCCGGTCCGATGGCGGACGGTGCGGAACAGGTGGGCTCGGTGACGGCCGGCGACCCGATCGAGGGCTCCGCGGTCTACCCGCTCGGCAGCCGCGTCAACGAGCGCGGCCACCTCGAGCTGGCCGGCTGCGACGTGGTCGAGCTGGCCGAAGAGCTGGGCACCCCGGCCTACCTCTATGCCGAGGACGACATCCGCGCCCGCGCCCGCGCCTACGTCGAGGCCTTCGCGCGCCGCGACGTCGATTTCGAGGTCCTCTTCGCCAGCAAGTCGCTGCCCTGCACCGCCGCCTACCGGCTCTGCGCCGCGGAGGGGCTCTCGGTCGACGTCGCCTCCGGCGGCGAGCTGCACATGGCGCTGAAGGCGGGCTTCGACCCCGACCGCATCCACATGCACGGCAACAACAAGACCGACGAGGAGATCCTCTTCGCCGCCCGCTCCGGGATCCGCCACCTGATCCTCGACTCCTTCGACGAGATCGAGCGCTGCGAGCGGCTGCTGGAGCGGCCGCAGCGGGTGCTGATCCGGGTGACGCCGGGGATCAAGCCCTCGACCCACGACTACATCACCACCGGCCAGCTCGACTCGAAGTTCGGCTTCGGGCTCGAGGACGGCCTGGCCGCGCGGGCGGTCGAGCGCGTGCTCGCCTCCGACAAGCTCGAGCTGGTCGGCCTGCACGCCCACATCGGCTCCCAGATCTTCGAGCTCGAGCCCTACACGCTGGCGATTCGCGCCCTCGGCGAGCTGGCCGGCGAGTGGTGCCGGGTGGTCAACGTCGGCGGCGGCCTCGGCGTCGCCTACACCGCCGAGGACGAGCCGCCCTCGATCGACGCCTACGTCGACGTCAAGGTCCGCGGCGTCGCCGAGGTCTTCGGCGAGGGGGTGCGGATCCTGGTCGAGCCGGGCCGCTCGCTGGTCGCCAACGCCGGCCTCACCGCCTACCGGATCGGCACCGTGAAGGAGATCCCCGGCGTCCGCACCTACGTCGCCGTCGACGGCGGCATGTCGGACAACCTGCGGCCGATGCTCTACGGCTCGCGCTACGAAGCGCTGATCGCCGACCGCGCCGGCGCCGAGCCCGACACCGTCGTCACCGTCGCCGGCATGCACTGCGAGTCCGGCGACGTCATCGTCCGCGACGCGATGCTGGCCGAGCCGGCGGTCGGCGACGTGCTGGTCACGCCGGCGACCGGCGCCTACGGTTACGCGATGGCGAGCAACTACAACGGCGTGCCGCGGCCGCCGGTGGTCTTCTGCCGCGACGGCGAGGCGCGGGTCGTCGTCCGCCGCGAGACCTATGAGGACCTGACCGCCCGCGATGTCTGACGAGGCGTCCAAACAGGGGCCGAAACCGGTCCGGATCGGGCTGCTCGGCCGCGGCAACGTCGGTGCCGCCTTCGCCGAGCTGCTCGCCGAGAGCGCCGAGGCGGTCGAGGCGGCGAGCGGGCGGCGGACCGAGCTGGCGGGCGTCCTCACCCGCTCTGAAGGCGACTTCAGCGACATCCTCGCGCGCTCCGACCTGATCGTCGAGCTGATGGGGGGGACCGACCCGGCGCGCCAGTACGTGCTCGACGCGCTGCGGGCGGGGCGGCCGGTGGTGACCGCCAACAAGCAGCTGCTCGCCCAGCACGGCGACGAGCTGTTCGGCGTCGCCCGCGAGGCCGGTGTGCAGCTGCGCTTCGAGGCGGCGGTGGCGGCGGTGATCCCGATCGTGCGGACGATCCAGGAGAGCTTCGGCGTCACCCGGATCGAGAAGGTCTACGGGATCGTCAACGGCACCACCAACTTCATCCTCACCGAGATGGCGGCCAGCGGCGCCGGCTACGAGGAGGTGCTGGCCGAGGCGCAGCGGCTCGGCTACGCCGAGGCCGACCCCAGCGACGACATCAGCGGCGCCGACGCGGCGGCGAAGATGGCGATCCTCGCCCGGCTCGCCTTCCACACGCCGGTCGACCTCGCCCAGGTCCCCTACGAGGGGATCGAGTCGATCCAGCCGGAAGACCTCAACTACGCTCGCGAGCTGGGCCTGAAGCTGAAGCTGCTCGGCGTCGCCGAACGGCGCGACGGCGGCATCAGCGTCCGCGTCTTCCCCTGCTTCCTCTACGGGGGCCACCCGCTGGCGCCGATCGAAGGGCCGTTCAACGCGGTGATGGTCGAGGCGCCGGCGATCAACGAGGTGACGATGTCGGGGCCCGGGGCGGGCGGCCTGCAGACCGCCTCGGCGGTGCTCGGCGACGTCGTCTCGATCCTCGTCGGCGATACGCCGGTGCACGAGACGCGGACAGAGCTGCCGATCGTCGCCGACGTCCCCTCCTCGTTCTACCTGCACCTCGAGGTCGCCGACCGGCCCGGCGTGCTCGCCCGCGTCGCCACCGTCCTCGGTGAGCACGACGTCTCGGTCAAGAGCGTCGTCCAGCGCGGCATCGGCGAGGACGCGCGGCTGGCGATGGTCGTCCACGAGTGCCTGGAGTCGCGCTTCGCCGAGGCGGTGCGGGAGCTCGACCAGCTCGATGACACGCGGGCACCGGCCCGCTACATCCACGTCATCGAGGAAGACTTCTAGTGGCGGCGCCGCTGATCGAGCGCTACCGCGAGCGGCTCTCGCTGGAGCCGGGCGACCCGGTGGTCAGCCTGCACGAGGGCTCGACGCCGCTGATCGAGGCGCCGCGGCTCTCGGAGCGGATCGGCGCCCGCGCCTACCTCAAGTTCGAGGGCCTCAACCCGACCGGCTCGTTCAAGGACCGGGGGATGACGGTCGCCGTCTCCCGTGCCAAGGGGCGTGGGGCGGAGGCGGTGATCTGCGCCTCGACCGGCAACACCGCCGCCAGCGCCGCCGCCTACGCGGCGCGGGCCGGTCTGCGCGGCGCCGTGATCGTCCCCGAGGGCAAGATCGCGATCGGCAAGCTGGCGCAGGCGCTGATGCACGGCGCCCGCGTGGTGGCGCTGCAGGGAAACTTCGACGACGCCCTGCGGATCGTCCGCGAGCTGGCGCAGAAGCACCCGATCGAACTCGTCAACTCGGTCAACCCGCACCGGATCGAAGGCCAGAAGACCGGCGCCTTCGAGATCGTCGAGGACCTCGGCGGCGCGCCCGACGAGTTGGCGATCCCGGTCGGCAACGCCGGCAACGTCACCGCCTACTGGCGCGGCTTCCAGGAGGAAGGGACGGCGCCGGTGCTCTACGGCTTCCAGGCCGCCGGCGCGGCGCCGCTGGTCAGCGGCGAACCGGTCGCCAACCCGGAGACCGTCGCCTCGGCGATCCGGATCGGCAACCCGGCTCGCTGGGAGGAGGCGATGGCCGCCTTCACCGCCTCGCGGGGGCGCGTCGCCGCCGTCTCCGACGAGCAGATCCTCGACGCCTACCGCTGGCTCGCCGCCAGCGAAGGCGTCTTCTGCGAGCCCGCCTCGGCCGCCTCGGTCGCCGGCCTGCTGGCCCACGGCCTGCCCGTCCCCGACGGCGTCGCCGCTCCTGAATCGGTCGTCTGCGTGCTCACCGGCCACGGCCTCAAGGACCCCGACACCGCGCTCGGCAAAGCGCCGGCGGTGATCGCCTGCGACAACGACCTCGCCGCCGTCGAGCGCGCGGTCTTCGATTGAGCCGCTGGTACTGAACTTCAATACCACTTAGTATTGCAGTCCAATACCATTTGGTACTGTATTGCGGTACCGATGGAGCTGAACCCGTTCATCTTCAACCGTCCTGTCGATCCCGACCAGCTGATCGATCGCGACGAAGAGGCGGACCGGCTGCTGTCGCTGGCCGAGGGCGGCCACGCCAGCCGCCTCTCGGCGCCGCGGCGCTACGGCAAGACCAGCCTGCTGCGCCGGGTCGGGCGCGACGCCGACCTGGCCGGGATGAGCTTCGTCGAGGTCGACTTCTACGGGGTGCTTTCGATGACCGACGTGATCGCGCGGCTGGCCGAGGCCTACGGCGGGCTGCGGGGGCCGCTGCGCCGGATCGTGCTGGCGGTGCTGGAGACGCTGCAGCTGAGGGTCAGCCTCGGCGCCGGACCGCTGCGGGTCGAGGCGCGGGCGGTCGAGCCGCGGCAGGCGAGCCAGATCGTCAGCCGGCTCCTCGACCTGCCGCTGACGGTGTACGAGCGCACCGGGACCAGGACGCTGGTGGCTTTCGACGAGTTCCAGGCGCTGCTGGCGGTCGGCGATGGCATCGACGGCCTCTTCCGCAGCCGCATCCAGCGCCACGGCGAGGCCGCCAGCTACGTCTTCGCCGGCTCCCACCCAGGGCTCATGCACGAGCTGTTCGGTCGCCAGGAGCGGCCCTTCTTCGGCCAGGCCCGCGTCTTCCGGCTGGAGCCGCTGGCCGCCACCGACCTGATCGAGTACGTCGGCCTGCGCTTCGAACGGACCGAGCGCGACGCGACGCCGGCCCTCGCCGCCCTGGTCGGGCTCTGCCGCGGCCACCCGCAGCGGGCGATGCTGCTGGCCCACCATCTCTGGGAGCAGACCCCGCGCGGCGGCGAGGCGACCCCGGAGCGCTGGCAGGCGGCGGTGGAGGCCGTGCTCAGCGAGCAGGCCGAGGCGTTGGAGGCCGCCTGGGAGGCCCTGGGGGGCGGCGAGAAGGCGGTGATGGCGGCGATCGCGCTCTCGCCGGACCCGCTCTTCTCCGAGCGCACGCTGTCCCGCTTCAACCTCTCCAAAGGCGGCGCGCAGCACGCGCGTGCGAAACTCGCGCGCATGGGCAGCCTGCAGAAAGTGGAGGAGCGCTGGGAGCTGGTCGACCCGCTCCTCGCCGAGTGGATCTCGCGGCTCGAGAGCCGGGTGGGCTGGGGCGGCTGGCGATGACCGCGCGCCGCCGGCTCGTCCGCGTCCCCGCCTCCTCGGCCAACCTCGGCCCGGGCTACGACGCGATGGCCGCTGCCGTTTCGCTGTACCTCGACCTCGAAGTCGAGGAGACCGGCGAGTACAGCTTCGAGCCGGGTGGGCTGGACGTGCCGACCGGGCGCGAGAACCTGATCGTGCGCGCCTTCGAGACCCTGCACCCAGCCGACGGGATCGCCTTCCGGCTGCGCAGCGATATCCCACTGGCGCGCGGGCTCGGCTCCAGCGCAGCGGCGATCGTCGCCGGCCTCACCGCCGCCGACCACCTCTACGAGCTGGCGCTGACGCGGGAGGAGGTGCTGGTCCGGGCGAGCGAGATCGAGGGGCACCCCGACAACGTCGCCGCCGCGATCTACGGCGGCTTCGTCGTCTGCGGCAGCGGCGCCGACGGGGCGCCGCTGGCGGCCCGCTTCGACCCGCCCGGCGGGCTCGAGGGGATCGTCGTGATCCCGCCCGAGGAGGTCTCGACCGAGCGGGCGCGGGCGGCGATCCCGGCCGAGGTGCCGCTGGCCGACGCCGTCGCCAACGTCGCCTCGGCGGCGCTGCTGGTGCTGGGGCTGCGCAGTGCCGACCTCGACCTCGTCGCCCGCGGCCTCGGCGACCGCCTGCACCAGCCGCGCCGGCGCCAGCTCTACCCGCGCTCGATGGAGATCGTCGACTCGGCCCGCGAGCTGGGGGCGCTGGGGGCGACGATCTCCGGCGCCGGGCCGACGGTCCTGGTCTGGACCACCTGGCAGGAGGCGGGCAAGGTCACCGCCGCCCTGGAGGAGCGCTGCGCCGGCTGGGCCGAGGTGCGGCGGATGCCGTTCGCGCCGCAGGGCGCCGACGAGCCCGAGCTTTAGCGCGGGGGTTTCGCCAATCCCTCCCTAGGTCGCTTCCGCGTCTTCCGCGTAGGCGACCGTCAAGCGTCTCCAGCCGGTGTTGAGGTGCTCGGTCATCAGGCGCCGGGCGACATCGGGATCGTGGGCCTGGAGGGCCTCGAGGATCTGGTGGTGTTGGCGGCTGAACTCCTCGTGGTCGTCCTGATAGACGCGGGCGTGCACTTCGCGGACCAGGCGGCCCCAATAGGTGCTGATGACCGAGACCAGCTCGCTGCGCGCGGCGGCGTAGATGGTCAGGTGGATCTGTGAGTCGATCCTGGTGAGGGCAGCGGCCGTCTCGCCCTGGTCGGCTTGGCGGACCGCGTCGAATTCGTCGACGAGCTGGCCCAGGGATTCGAGCTCGGCGGCCGTCGCGTGCTCGGCGGCGGCCGCGGCGAGGAAGCCCTCGACGGCTTCGCGCACGTCGTAGAGAGTCCTGGCCTCGTCGAGGGTCAGGGGCCCGGCGACGAACGTTCCGCGGCCGCGCTGGCGGACCAAGAGACCGGTCGTTTCGAGCACGTGCATCGCCTCGCGGATCGGGGTGCGGCTGACGCCGATTCGTTCCGCCAGCTCCTCCTCGGTAACCCGCTCCCCGGGCCGCAGGCGGCCTTCGATGATCTCGCTCTCCAACTGCGCCTGGACATGTTCGGGAAACGAGAGAGGAAGGTCGAGCGGGAAGCGGCCGCCCGCGCCCCGCCCGGCGCGGGCGGCTGCCTGGAGAAACGAGCGAGACGTAACCGGAAAGCTCACGCACGCGGACGATAGCCAGTTGACGTGCTTGGTGTGTGTTGTATACAGTACACGACCATGAGCGTGCAGCTCGAAAAACCGGGACCCGGGCCGGCTGCGACCGAGGTCGTGCGGTACGGGCTGGTTGCCGCGGCTGAGCAGATGGCCGCGACCCTGGGGCGCTCGGCCCGGTCGCAGGTGATCAGAGAGGTTCTGGACTACTCGACCGCGGTATTCGACCTCGGCGGAGGGATCGTCGCCCAGTCAACTCGCATCCCGATCCACCTCAATTCGATGACGCGAGTACTGCAGACGCTGCTGGGCAGGCATCATCCCGCGGCGGAGTGGAGGGAGGGCGACGTCTTCCTCACCAACGACCCCTACAGCGGCGGTCAGCACCTCCCGGACCTGATGGCGTTCGCGCCGGTGGTGGTCGGAGGCGATCTGGTCGCGATCTGCGGAACCTGCGCCCACCATCTCGACGTCGGCGGGCGCGGCCCCGGCAGCTACGGCGCCGACGCGACCGACATCTACCAGGAGGGGTTTCGGATTCCACCTTGTCGGCTGAGGCATGCCGGCAAGGTCGACGAGACGCTTTTGCATCTGCTCGGGGCGAACATCCGGGTGCCGCACAAGACGCTCGGAGACCTGCAGGCGCAGGTCGCCTCGCTCGACATCGGGGCCGAGGAGGTGCGGCGGCTCGTCAACCGGTACGGAGCGGACGTGTTCGGCGCCAGCCTGGTGGCGATCGTCGAGGCAGCTGAGCAACGGATGCGCGCCGCGATCCGCGAGCTCCCCGACGGCACCTACGAGGCCTCGGACGTCGTCGACGGCGACGGGCTCGAGGCGGGCCCGATCCCGGTCACGGTCACGGCCACGGTCGCCGGCAGCGTCATCAAGTTCGACTTCACCGGCACCGGCGAACAGGTTCCCGGGCCGATCAACTGCCCGCTCGCGGCGACCGAATCCGCCCTCTTCTTCGCGGTCTTGGCGATGCTCGATCCGGGTGCCTCCGCCAACTGGGGGTGCTACCGACCGCTGGAGGTCGTCGCCCCTGAGGGGTCGGTGGTCAACCCGCGGATGCCGGGGGCGGTGGTGGGACGGAATGTGGTCGCCCATCGGGTTACCAATGTGGTGATGTCCGCCCTCTCGGACGCGATGCCGGAGCGGGCGGTAGCCGACTACTACGGCAATTCGAACGTGTACATCCTCGCCTTCCGCGAGGAGGACGGCGGCTCGAACATCCTCTTTGACATCGATGTCGGCGGCTGGGGCGCGAGCGGCGAGCGCGACGGCCACGACTGCCTCTCGGCCGGCACCCACAACCTGATGAACACCCCGGTGGAGATCTCGGAGCAGGAATTCCCGCTGCGAATCGCGAGCTACGAGCTCCGGGCCGATTCCGGTGGCCCTGGGCGACGGCGCGGCGGCATGGGCGTGCGGCGCGAGATCGAGGTCCTCCGCGACGCCGAGTTCTCGGCCCAGTTCGATCGTGTCCTGCATGCGCCCCGGGGCCGGGAGGGCGGCGCCCCCGGAGCCGCGGCCCGGTTGACCGTCGAGCAGGGCGGTCGGCGGCGCGGCCTGCCGGGCAAGGTCCTCGCCCACCGTCTCGGGGCCGGCGACCGGGTCATCCTGGAGTCGCAGGGCGGTGGCGGCTTCGGACCACCCGCCGAGCGGCCGGCGGCAAGCCTGCGTCGCGACATCGACGAAGGCCGGGTCAGCGCCGAGGCCTGGAGGTCGGCGCTGTGAGCTCCTGGACCGTGGCGATCGACGTCGGTGGGACGTTCACCGACCTGGTCGCCTACGACGAGGACGGCCAGACGGCTTACCTCAAGGTGCCCTCGACCCCAGCCGACCCATCCACCGGGTTTCTCGCTGCGCTGGATCGCCTGCGCGAGCGGGTCGGCATCTCCGCGGCCGAGATCGAGCTCGTGCTGCACGGCACCACGCACATCACCAACGCGATCATCGAGGGCCGGTTCGCCCGCACCGCCCTGGTCACCACGGCCGGCTTCCGTGACGTGCTGGAGATCGGCCGGCACTGGCGCTCGCATCTGTACGACCTGAACGTCGAGAAGCACCCCACCCTGGTGCCGCGCCTCCTGCGCCTGGAGGCACGGGAGCGGATGGACGCGGACGGAAACGCCCTGCTGCCGCTCGTCGACGAGGAGGTGGACGCGGTGGTGGCGGCGCTCGAGGCGGAGGATGGAATCGAGGCGATCGCCGTCTGCTTCTTGCATGCCTACGTCAACCCGGACCATGAGCGGCGCCTCGCCCACCGGCTGCAGGGTGTCGCCCCGCACGTGTCCGTCTCCCACGAGCTGAGCCGCGAGCCGCGGGAGTTCGAGCGCACCGCCACCACCGCGCTAAACGCGGCGCTGATGCCCTCGGCCCACACCTATCTGTCCCAGATCGAGGCGGCGCTCGAACGGACCCAGGTCTACGTGACGCACAGCAACGGCGGCGCGATGACTGTCGAGGCGGCGCGTCTCCACCCGGTTCGGCTTGCGCAGTCGGGCCCGGTCGCCGGGACCTGATCGCCTTCGACGTCGGAGGCACCTCCACCGACGTCGCCCTGATCGAGGACGGCAAGCCGAGGATGGTGAGCGAACTGACCGTGGGGCAGCTGCCGGTACGGCTGCGGTCGGTGCAGATCAAGTCGGTCGGCGCTGGCGGCGGCTCGATCGCCTGGGTCGACGAGCAGGGGGTGCTCCGGGTCGGGCCGCAATCTTCCGGTGCCCAGCCCGGCCCCGCCTGCTACGGCCGCGGGGGGACCCGGCCGACGGTCACCGACTGCCACCTGCTGCTCGGCCGGATTCCCGCCGGCAGCCGTCTCGGCGGCTTCCTCACCCTCGACGCGGAGCTCGCTGCGACCGCCCTCTCCGATCATGTGTGCGGGCCGCTCGGCCTCGGCGTCGAGGACGCGGCGCAGGCCGTGCTCGATATCGCGACGGCTGAGATGGAGGGGGCGATCCGCGTGCTGATGCGTGAGCGCGGCTCGGACCCGCGCGACTTCGCGCTGGTGGCCTTTGGCGGTGCCGGTCCCCTGCACGCGGTCGAGCTCGCTGCCCGGCTCGGAATCGACGAGGTGGTCCTGCCCGCTCATCCAGGCACGTTCTCCGCCTTCGGCCTGGCGTCGAGCGACGTCACGCACACGTTCTCCGCGGCGTGCAGGATTCCCTCGGCCGAGCCTGGCGCGGCGGGACTGCTTGCCGCCGCCTATTCGGAGCTCGAAGTGGAAGCCTTCGACTGGTTCCGGGCGAACGCGAAGCAGGAGGAGCCCCGGCTGGAGCGCCACTGCGACGCCCGCTACGTCGGCCAGGCGTTCGACATCACCGTGCCGCTGGCGTCCGAGCCGGCCGCCGCCAATGCCCTGACGCGCCTGGTCGAGGATTTCCACACGGCGCACGAGCGCGCCTTCGCCTTCTCGAACGACGAGGAGCCATGCGAAGTACGCGCGGTCTGGGTCAGCCTCAGCGTCCCGACCGGGCGTTCGCAGGATGACCGCTCCCCCGCGCGTTCGACCGCCGGGCTGGCGCCCGAGCACACCGCCGAGGTCGTCATCGACGGCAGGCCCGTCGCATGCCCGGTGCTCCCACGCGACGCCTTCGGCGCCGACGACGAGGTTCCCTGCCCAGCGATCCTCACCCAGGACGACACCACCGTCTTCATCCCACCCGAGGTCCGTGCGCGCTGTCACGCCACGGGTGCCCTGCTGATCTCCGGGATGGCCCCGGCATGAGAGGAGGCAATCGAATGACCGAGGTCGATATCCCGATGCGCGACGGGACGCTGCTGCGCGCCGACATCCACCTCCCGGAAACCGGGTTGAGTCACCCGGCGGTGCTGTTACGCACCCCCTATGACAAGGGCCGGGACCATCCCGAGCTCGCTGTCGACGCCTATCTGCGGGCCGGGTTCGCGGCGGTGCTCCAGGACACTCGCGGCCGCTACCGCTCCGAGGGCTCCCACTACCACGGCCGTGACGACGAGGAGGACGGCTACGACACGCTCGAGTGGCTGGCCGCTCAGCCCTGGTGCGACGGCAGGATCGGGATGACCGGCATTTCCTATCCGGCCGCGGCGCAGTGCGCGGCCGCCTGCTCGGGGACTTCGAAGCTGGGGTCGATGTTCCACGTCCAGGCCCCCTCGAGCTACTACCTGAACGGGGCGCGGCGCGGCGGCACCCTGCTCGGCTACTGGCTGGGGATCGAGCTGCTTTTCGCCTGTACGTCTCCGGAGGCCAAGGCCGATCCGGTGTTGGAGCAGGCGCTGCGGGGGTCGCTGGAGGACCTGCCCGCCTGGCTGCGGCGCCTGCCCCTCAGGGAGGGCCAGAACCCGCTCAGCGCGATCGCCGACATCGAGCGCTACTTCCTCGACGTCCAGGAGCACGTCGAGTTCGACGACTTCTGGACCGAGAACAGGCTCTGGTCTCCCGAGGAGCACCTCGACGAGTTCGCCGACGTGCCGATGCTCTTGGTCGGCGGCTGGTACGACCTCTACCGCGAGGATCGCCTCTTCACCGTCATGCGCGGCCGCAAGCAGGCTCCGCTGCGCCTGGTGATGGGCCCGTGGGGTCACGGGTCCTTCGGGCGGAGGCTGGGGGACGTCGATTTCGGCGCCGAGGCCGAATGGTCCGCCGAGCGCTTCACGTCGATGCAGCTCGACTGGTTCAAGGAGACGCTGACCGGGGATGCGCCGCCGGCGCACGATTCGCCGGTTCGGGTATTTGTCATGGGTGGGGGCAGCGGCGCGCGCACGCCCGAGGGGCTGCTCGACCACGGCGGTCACTGGCGCAGCGCCCGGGACTGGCCGCTTCCGGAGGCGCAGCCGACGCCGTTCTACCTGCGGCCCGGCGGGCGGCTGACGGCCGGGACGCCGCCAGTGGAGAGCGCGGGGCCGACGCCGTACCTGCACGACCCGGAGAACCCGGTTCCGACGACCGGTGGCACCAACTACTTCGTCGGTGTCGGGGTAGTGGACGCACTGCAGGGGAAGGGCGACCTCGCCGATCTCGGGAAGGTGGTGCCCTACGGCCCCCAGGACCAGCGCGAGGCCGTCGGGATCTCAGGCGACGGGCTTCCGCTCTGCGCCCGCAACGACGTGATCGCGTTCGAGACGCCGCCGCTGGCCGCCGACGTCGAGCTCATCGGCCCGATCGAGGCGACGCTGTGGCTCTCCTCCTCGGCGCGGGACACCGACATCGTCCTCAAGCTGATCGACGTCTATCCGCCGAGCGCCGACTATCCCCACGGCTACGCGATGAACCTCTGCGATGGCGTGCTGCGGGCCAGCCACCGCGACGGGTTCGCCGGCCGTGAGCCGCTCGAGCCCGACGCGGTCTACGAGCTCCGCCTCGGCCCGGAGCTGATCTACCCGGTCTGTAACCGCTTCGTCGCCGGGCACCGGATTCGCCTGCAGATCGCGAGCAGCGACTTCCCCGCCTATGACGTCAACCCCGGGCACGGGCTCCCGAGCCCCAGCGGGGGCGTCCCGAGGAAGGCGCTCAACCGGGTCTTCCACGACCCCGAGCGCCCTTCACACGTCGTTCTCCCGCTCATGACCAAGACCGCTGAGCGGTCCCCTACCACGGAGGAAGAGATATGAGGAATCGCCACTCGGCAGCCATGGGAAAAGGCCTGCTGCTAATCGCACTGTTCGCGACTTGCCTCTTAGCGGGGTGTGGCTCAAACGGTGACAGTACGAGTGACGCTCAAGGGGGCGGCAAGCCGACTGCCGGTGGTGTCATGAGCGTCGCCATGGCCGCGGAGGTCCAGACGCTGAACCCATTCGAAGCGCTCGACGGGCCATCGATCAACGTCCTCACCCAGATCAACGAGTCTCTGTTCCGGACCGAACAGGACGGCAGCGTGCAGCCGTGGCTGGTGCAGTCCTTCAAGACCTCCAGCGACCACCTGACCTGGACCTTCGACCTGCAGAGCGGGGTGAGATTCTCCGACGGGACCCCGATGACGGCGGAAGACGTCGTCTTCAGCCTCGAAGCCGCGGCGAAATCCCCCCTCGACATCGAACTGCTCGAACCGATCACCAAGATCCGGGCGGCGTCGCCGTCCCAGGTGGTGGTCGAAACGTCGAAGCCGATGGCCGACCTGACCGGGCTGCTGACCCTTTACAGCACGGCGATCGTGCCCAAGAACTACGGCGGGGCCACCGCCAAACAGTTCGCCCAGCATCCGGTCGGGACGGGGCCCTATGAGCTCGCCGAATGGAAGCAGGGACAGTCCCTGACCCTGAAGGCGAATCCCGGCTACTGGAAGAAGGGCTTCCCGCTGCTCGAAAAGATCGTCGTCGTGGCTGCGCCCGACGACAGCAACCGGATCTCGCAGCTGCGGGCCGGAGGGCTGAACGTGATCGAATCGCCGGCCTGGGTGCAGATTCAGTCGCTTGAACAGGATTCGGGCGTGAACGTCTCCGAATACGCGCTGGCCCGTGTCGAATCGCTGGTGTTCAACGTCAACAGCGCCGTCTTCAGCGACCGCCGCGTCCGCGAAGCAGCGAACCTCGCAATCGATCGGAATGCCATCGTGAAGACCGCGCTTGTGGGTCATGGTCAGGTCGCCGGCTCGTTCTTTTCCGCGGCGCTGCCGTTCACGGACAAGGACATCGAAGCCCCCGAACCCGATCTGGCGAAGGCGAGACAGCTGCTCGAGGAAGCATCCGCGGACGGTGTCAAGCCCACCTTCAACCTGAACTACGTCACGGGTGAAAGCTACGCGGGGACGGCGGCTCAGACCATCCAGCAGAACCTGGAAGAAGTCGGCTTCACCGTCTCGCTCCAGCCGCTCGACCTGTCGGCTCTCCTCGGCCCGATGACCGAAGGCAAGTTCGATGCCGCGATCCTCGGCTACTACGCGAGCAGCGGCGTCGCCACGCAGGCCGCGGCGCTCTACTCCGGCACCGGTGCTCTCTTTGCCGGCGCCGACACGACCAAGATCGGCGAACTCGGCGAGGAAGCTGCTGCCGAGCTCGACCCCGCAAAGCGACAGGCGCTCTACGACGAATTCCAGGAAGAGATCAACCGGGAACTCAACCTGATCCCGCTGAGCTACGTGCCCTTTGTCTGGGCCATGCAGTCGGACGTCGCCGGGTTCCAGGTCAATCGCACGGGCCTGCCGCGGTTCGCTGAAGTCGGGTTCACCGGCTGAGCGATGGACGTTGCCCGCGAGGCCCCCGCCCCGCCTGCTGCGGCAGGCGGGGCACCGACGAGCCTGCCGCGGCGGGCCGACGTCCTCGTCGTCGGCGCCGGTGTCGTCGGGCTCTGCGTTGCTCACTACCTGACCGAAGCCGGCCGGCGGGTGGCGGTGATCGACCAGGGCGAGGCGGGCGCCGGCGCTTCGCGCGGCAACGCGGGCCTCATCGCCCCGAGCCACGGCCTGCCGCTGCCCTCGCCGGCGGTGATCCGCAGCGGGTTGAGATGGATGCTCGACTCCGCCAGCCCGTTCTACGTGCGCCCTCGCCTCGACCCCGACCTGTTCCGGTGGCTGGTGCATTTCGGCCTCGCCTCGACTCGGCGCCGCTCCCAAGTCGGCGCCGAGCTCCTTTGTGAGCTGCTGACCCGCAGCGCGGACCTCTTCGACGAGCTCTCGCAGCGACCCGGGATCGAGTGCGAATACCGCGCCGATGGGGTTCTCAACGTCTACGCGACGGTCGGCGGCTTCGAGGGCGGTCAGGCCGAGGTGCGGCGGCTCGCCGGTTACGGCCTGGCCTCGCGGGTGCTGAGCGCTGAGCAGGCGCGGGAGCTCGAGCCGGCGCTCGGGGCCTCGATGGCCGGCGCCGTCCTCTGGCCCCAGGACCGGCACCTCGATCCCGAGTTGCTGGTCGAGCGCCTGGCGGCCTCGCTGGACGCCCGCGGGGCGCGGGTCCACGACCGAACAGAGGTCCTGAGCTTTCGGCTCGAGGGCGGCCGTGTCGGGTCGGTGCGAACCACTGGCGGCGATATCGAGGCGGCGGAGGTGGTGCTCGCGGCCGGCGCCTGGTCCACGTCGCTTTCGCGCCGGCTCGGCCTGCACCTGCCGGTGCAGCCGGCCAAGGGCTACAGCATCACCAGCGTCGCGCGCGGCTTGCTCCCGCAGCGGCCGATTCTGTTCGCTGACGCCAAGGTCGTCGCCACGCCGCTCGCGGGACGGCTGCGCCTGGCTGGGACGCTGGAGCTGGTCGGCCTCGACGCCAGCATCAGCGATCGTCGGGTGGAGGCGGTGCGAGCCGTCGGGCAGCGTTGCCTCCCGGGCGTGGAGCTCGAGCCCCAAGGGCGGGTTTGGCGGGGCCTGCGGGCCCTCAGCGCCGACGGGCTGCCGCTGATCGGCCGACCCCGGTCGCTTGCGAACCTGACGGTTGCGACCGGACACGGCCACCTGGGGGTGAGCCTGGCCCCGGTCACGGGACGGCTGGTGGCGGACCTGCTCGACGGCCGCCGACCGTGGATCCTGGACCGGCTCAGCCCGGACCGGTTCGGCGCCCACGCGCGCTCTGGCGGGACGGTCTAGCGTCCCCACTGTCGGTCGGTGGGGGTACGATCGCGCCATGTCAACCCCGCCGAAGTCCAAGCTGCTGCTGCCCCTCCTCGCGCTCGTCGCCCTGCTCGCCCTGCCGGCCCTAGCCGAGGCGAAGCTGACCTTCGTCCGCGGCAACCTCAACACGTCGGTCTACGTCGCCGACGACGACGGCTCGGGGGCGCGCAAGATCGGCCCCGGCAACACGCCGCACATCTCCTCCGACGGCGCCCTCGTCGCCTACTCGGACGAAGGCAAGGGACACAAGCTGGAGCTGAAGCTGGCGGCGGTCGCCGGCGGCGCCCCGAAGACGCTGATGACCAACCTCCAGGAACCCTTCTACGTCGCCTTCTCGCCGAACTCGGAACTGATCGCGGCGCTGCGTGGGCCGGAGCTGGGCAAGCGCAAGCTGGTCCTGATCACCGTCGCCACCGGCAAGCAGAAGGTGCTCGCCAACGGCTACTTCAGCGGCTTCAGCTTCTCGCCGGAAGGCAACGAGCTCGTCTACTCGAAGGCCAACAGCGAAGACTGGCCGCCGCGCAGCGACGTCTTCCGCGTCCCGCTCGCCGGCGGCAAGGCGGTGGCGCTGACCAGCGACCACCGCTCGATCGACCCGCTCTGGGGCCCGCGCGGCCAGATCGTCTTC
Organism: uncultured Conexibacteraceae bacterium; assembly: GCA_964533285.1. Classification (GTDB taxonomy): domain Bacteria; phylum Actinomycetota; class Thermoleophilia; order Solirubrobacterales; family 70-9; genus VAYN01. The sequence goes on from CAZHLT010000014.1 coordinate 15,670, forward strand.
GCCAAGCTGCTCGAAGCCAACAAGCGCAAATACGGGCCGAAGAACGAGCTCTACCTGATGAACGAACAGGGCAAGCAGGTCAAGCGCCTCACCCACACCAAGGTCGACCCGCTGCTGCAGGGCCTGTTCCCGACGGCCTGGTCGGGCGACGGCAAGCGGATCCTGGCCGAGTTCGGGGGCCAGGACACCAGCTACGCGGTCGGCGTCGACGCCAAGACCGGCGCCCAGCACGCGATCGGCAAGTCCGGCGAGGTCGGCCTCGTCGGCACCGCCCTCTCCTCCGACGGCAAGTTCGTGCTCGGCTTCGAAGGCGGCTTCGACCCGGCCAACAAGCACAGCGTCGTCCGCGTCCCCTGGAACGGCGGCAAGCCCAAGGTGCTGGTCAAGAACGCGAGCGAACCCGACTGGAGCTATTGAGCTGTCGAGTTGCTCTCGGATAGCGAGAGCAACTCGACACGTCAGTCGAGCAAGCCGACCTGGCGCAGGATCGAGACGCTGTCGGAGTAGACGTCCTTGCGCTTGACCAGCCCGTTCTCGAACGGGATCACGTCGAGCCCGTCCCACTCGATCCGGCGCCCGGTCGGCTCGGCGACGAGCTCGCCGCGGCGCATCGTCTGGGTGTGGGTCGCGGCGGCGGTCCATTCCTGGACGACGAGGCCCTGGCGGACGTAGAGGCGGCGCGTGCTGAAGGCGATGTCGGGCCAGGCGGCGAAGATCGCGCCGATGTGGTCGCGGACCTCGGCGCCGCTCGCCGACTCGCCGGCGGTGTGGTTGGCGAAGACCATGTCGGGGGCGTGCATGGCGATGATCGCGTCGAGGTCGTGGGCGTTCCAGGCCGCGTTGTAGCGGTCGATCGCCTCGCGCAGGGCCGCCTCGCTGTCCTTGCCCGATTCGGTCATCGCGGTTAGTGTCGAGGCTAATGGCGGCCGCCTACACGATCAAGCACCGCGACGAGTTCGAGTCGATGGAGGGCTCGGGTGAGAGCACCTGGCGGCTCGCCCGCAAGGCGCTCGGGACCTCGGCCTTCGGCTTCAACCTGGTCGAGATCGAGCCCGGCGGCCAGATCCCCGAGCACGACGAGGCTGCCAGCGGCCAGGTCGAGCTCTACGTCGTCCTCGAAGGCGAGGCGGTGCTGCGGATCGAGGGCGAGGACCACCCGGCGCCGGCCGGCACCTTCGCCTCGATCGAGCCGCCGGCCAGCCGCACGATCCGCAACGACTCCGACGCCCGGGTCGCCGCCCTCCTGATCGGCGTCCACCCCGAGGGCGAATACACCCCCGCCGCCTGGGCCTGAGCAGCTCCCACCTGACCCCATGACCTTTGTAACCCACAGGGTTACAAAGGTCATGGGGTCAGCCTGAGGGGCGCTCTGGAAGGCGCTCGTTTGCGGGGGGATTTGCGATTGCGCGGGGGGATTTGCGGCGCGCACCTATACTTTCGGGACCTGTCAACCCGTCGCGCGCCCGCTCGAAGAAGGCGTGGATCCCGGGAGGTCACATGCCTGAGCACCAGTCAGCTCGCGCCGCGAGCGTCGTCCGCTACTCGCCCGAGCGCCCGTACAAGCCGCTGGTTTCGCCGCCCAGCGTCGAGGACAAGGACGCCTGCGCGATCTACGCCTCGGTCCGCAAGGACGCGACCGCGAGCCACGAACCGATCGAGCTGGCGATCCCGGCGATGCAGAAGATGCTGCACCGCGCCGGCAACGTCGACGGCGAGGGCGACGGCTGCGGCTTGCTGCTCGACATCCCGCGCAAGATCTGGGCCGAGGAGGTCCGCGCCGGCGGCCACGACCCCTCGCTGACGCTCGACGACGCCTTCGCCGTCGCCCACGTCTTTATCGAGCGCTCGCAGGACCGCGCGAAGGTCCAGCACGACGCCCGCGAGCTGCTCAACGAAGGCGGCTTCCGCGTCCTCGCCGAGCGCGAAGGGATGGTCGACTCGACCGCCCTCGGCCCGACCGCGCGCGAGGAGGAGCCCGTCTTCTGGCAGATCGCCGGCCTCGTCCCCGACGCCGAGCGCCGCGACCCGATCCTGTTCGAGCTGCTGATCGAGCTCGAGCGCCGGCTCGGCGTCCACGTCCCCTCCTTTTCGGCGACGACCTGCGTCTACAAGGTGATGGGCACGCCGAACGTGCTCGGCGCCTACTACCCCGATTTGCGCGACGAGCGCTTCGAGACGATCGGCTGCTTCGGCCACAACCGCTACTCGACCAACACCTGGCCCTCGTTCAAGCGGGTGCAGCCGTTCTCGATGCTCGGCCACAACGGCGAGATCAACACGATCGAGCAGCTGCGCCAGGAGGCGAAGATGCTTGCCGTCCCGGTCCAGCCCGGCTCCTCGGACTCCCAGGACCTGAACCTGACGATCGAGGCGATGGTCAGCCGCGAGGGGCTCAGCCTGGCGGAGGCGCTGGAGATGATCGTGCCGCCGATCGTCGAAGAGATCCGCCGCCTGCCGCAGGACCTGCACGGCTTCTACATGTACCTGCACCAGGCGATGGGGCCGTTCGCCCAGGGCCCGGTGGCGCTGATCGCCCGCCACGCCGACGAGTGCGTCTTCTCAGCCGATGCGATGGGCCTGCGGCCGCTCTGGCAGGTCGAGACCGAGGACGACTTCGTCTTCAGCTCCGAGCCCGGGGTGGTCTCGGTCGGCAAGATGGTCGCCGAGCCGAAGCCGCTGGCGCCGGGGGAGAAGGCGCTGGTCCTGATCGACCGCGAGGCGCGCCGCTCGACCCTGCACCCGCACGACCAGATGCTGCGGATCGTCAAGGACGCCTGGCTGAAGCGCAACGGCATCGACGCGGTGGCCGGCTACGAGCGGGCGCTGGAGACCGGCGGGCCGCTCGAGGGCGACGACGTCCCCGGCTACTCGGACGCCGGCCCGGAAGAGCCGGTCAAAGTCGAGGACCGCGTCCTCGCCGGCTTCGGCTGGCAGCGCGACGACGTCAAACTCGTCCAGCAGATGGCCTCCAACGGGGCCGAGCCGGTCGGCTCGCTGGGCTACGACGGGCCGCTGGCCGCGCTCTCGCCCGAGCGCCAGAACCTGGCCGACTACTTCAAGGAGACGGTCGCCGTCGTCACCAACCCGGCGCTCGACCGCGAACGCGAGCTCGAGCACTTCTCGACCCGCGCCCTGTTCGGGCGTCGGCCCTCGCTCGACTCGGTCGGGATCGACACCGGCACCGTCGAAACCGAGTTCCCGGTGATCCTCGGCGGCCACCACGGGCTGGCGCCGCTCTCCGACAAGACCTACCGCAGGATCGCCCGCGACCACCACACCTACCTGCTCGAGGACCTCTGGGAGGAGTTCCGCGGGCGGGCCGCGGCGGTCGACATCTCGCTGCTGGAGTCGGAGACGACCGCCGGCGCGATCGAGCGGATCAAGCAGGAAGCGGTGAAGAAGGTCCGCGACGGGGCCGAGTTGGTGATCCTCACCGACCGCACCGTCTACGACGCCGAGCGCCGCTACCTCGACCCGCACCTGGCCACCTCGGCGATCGACCAGGCGCTGAAGCAGTTCAAAGTCCAGCGCGGGGAAGAGAACCTGCGCCGCCGCTGCGGGATCGTCCTGCGCTCGGCGGCGATCCGCAACGTCCACGACGTGATGCTGGCGCTCGGGCTCGGCGCCAACGGCGTCTGCCCGTACGTGATGGTCGAGGTGATCTGCGTCGAGGACTACGAGACCGACGTCGGCAACCTCTGCCTGGCGCTGCGCAAAGGGATCGAGAAAGTGATCTCGACGATCGGGATCCACGAGGTGCGCGGCTACGCCCGCCAGTTCTCCTCGATCGGGGTCAAGCCCGAGCTGGCCGAGATCTTCCAGACCGAGGCCTTCGCCGCCTCGGCCAAGGGCGGCACCGGCTTC
>CAZHLT010000015.1:0-7242 GCA_964533285.1 uncultured Conexibacteraceae bacterium
GAAGCTTCACCTGGCTGCACCAGTTTCGGCGACTACGCATCCGCTGGGAGCGTGACCCCGACCTCCACCTCGCCTTCATGCACCTGGCCTGCGCGATCGTCTGCTGGCGGAAGCTCAGGTCATTGTGAAACAGGTTCTTAGTGCTGTCAGCTACGGCTTCAGGCCTGAAGCCGTAGATGAATCGCGGAACAAGCTAGAACAAATGGCCGGCGCTATCCTCCACCGCGCCGCGGATGGGCAGATGAGCGCAACGATCTATGACGACAAAAACAAGCTGGAGGCCGACTGGTCGGAGATCCAGTCTCGTCAGTAGCACCGCTACCGCTCGGCCCGAGGGTTACCACGAACGGACAACATAGGGGGCGAGGGACTCGAGCTGCAAATAGCCCGATCACTGCTGCACTTTCAGTGATCTCGCGGCAGAGACATCCCTATGGTGGTGCCACTTTGGTACCCAACGCATCGTCCGATCTGTCCGATGCGTCCTGCGCCGGGGACGGAGGGGACACATGGGACGCGTCCGGACGGATATGGCAGTGGCGTCCTCCGGCTGGGGTCGAGCGGTCGCAGGTTCAAGTCTTGTCTCCCCGATTGCCGCAGGGCGGCCCTTCCGACATCGACCACAGCTGGGTGTGGTCAATGTCGGAAGCGATCAGAGCCGCGCCGAGCCTGGTTTGGCAATGGCATCCTTGGGGGATGCTCGGCAGCGATCTGAGAGTTGTCGACGGCGCCAGTCACGGTGCGTGGATCGAACCCGCGCTCGGCGGCGGCTGGGGTGCCGTCACGAACCAGGTGCCGAAGCTCTTCGAGGCGTACGCGCGCATCTTTCATCCCGCCTCGGACGATCGGGGGAACGCCGTCACCTGGGCCGAGGTCGCTCGCCGGCTCGGCCGCACGGCTCACGCCGGAATGCAGTGGCACCAGATCGTCGGCACCGCGGATACTTTTGGAATCGACGGCTCGGACTGGTCGGGGGGCATCCCGAGCCTCGGGGAGATGGAGATCGACGACCTCGATCGCCTTTGCTCGGTCCTCGGTGAGCACACCGCGGATCCCGAGCGCTGCTATTTCGGCCTCTGCGAGATCGACCATCACCCGCTGGTGGATGCGATCGAGGCCGAACAGGGCAAGCAGGCGCGGCTGGAGCTGCCAATGGGACGAGACCACCTGGTCCTCGCCGGACCCCTGGCAGCCGTCGCTCAGATCGGCGACACCGATCCTCCGGGTTTGGTCTGGGCTGTCGCGGTCGACGCAGGGGGGTCGCGGGAGCGACCCGAGCCCGATCCGACCGACCCTTTCTGGCGCGATGCGCCGAGCTTGATCTGGCCCGCAGATCGCTCCTGGTTCGTTGCAAGTGAGGTTGATTTCGATTCAACCCTGGTCGGGGGGAGCCGAGCGCTGGTCGATGCCCTGCTCGCGGCGCCGAACCTCGAGGTCCACGAGGTTCAACCGGACACGAAGCTGACCGCCTTCTCGGACAAGCTCAATCCGGTTCCAGAGTCCGAGAAGTAGATCGCAATAGGCGAGCCGGCAAACCGCGCCCCCGCTTTGAGGTCACGGTCTGCAACCTCAGGGTCTCTCGTCGGAGACGGCGTCCAGATCTTGGATATCGGCGAGGTCGCGGGTGCGTCCAGCAGCCGCCTTCATCGCCTTCAGGTTCTCGCACGAGCAGATCCACAGCTTTGATCCGAGGATCTCGGCCTCGGCGGCCCGTGATCGGAGCTCCTCGAAGCCCGGTACGCCATCGAGGCCCTGGACGACGTCGAGGCGACCGAGATCGGTCTCGATGGCGACCTGCTCGCCGCCGGCCAGAGCGGCGGCAATCGAGAAGGCGGTGCCGAGCAAGGCTTCGCCCTGCTGAACGTGCCCACCCGGCGGCCACCGCAACCTCGGCCACCCGCCCGACGTTGTCAAAGGCAGGTTCGCTCAACTCTTCAGCGCGGCGCCGGTGAATCGCAGCAACTTGTGGCTGAGCGCGATGCCCTCGGTGAGGTTCACGCTCAGCGGACGCCGCGCGTCTTCGCGGAGTCGGCGGGCGCGCACCGCGCTCGCGGCCGCGGCGCCATCAGCGGGTTCTTTGCCTGCACGGGTGCCGTTCATTGCAGCGACCAAAGAGAGCTTGTGTTGTTAAGGCGGATTCAGCGGAACTTCGCGTAGTTGGGTGCCGCTGCCGTTGCTGTCAGGTCAGAGCTGCAGACAACACGCTTCGAACAGGCCGATTGTCGAGCTGTCGATCGGAGTTGGCTGAGGGGGCTCTAAACGACTGGAGGCCAGTTCGCCTGCTAGGAGCGGCGCGGGGCGAAGCCCGCGGAAGTCGACCTCGGAGTCGAGCAGGCCGACGGGCGCGTCGAGGGCCGGCGGCCAGGGCCCCGGGCGAACGTCGCTCCCGGGCCCTGGCCGGCGGCGCCCATCCTCAGGCTGCTGCCGCCTCGGGATCGGGCCGGACGATCACCGTGTCGGCGACTCTGATGATCTCGTCGGCGGGCAGGTCCGCCCGCCGGGCGTGCTCTTCGATCGCTTCCGGGCTCGACGCCTGGTAGATGCAGACGGTCCCGACCGTGCCGCCGCCCTCCTCGAGGACGTAGCTGCGGATCCAGCGGATGTCGTCCGACATCTCCTCGTCGCCGACCCGGGAGGACCGACCCGCGGCGACCTCCAGCTCCTCGGGGGACTGCCAGGCGCTGCGGCGGAGGATTACGTACGTGTCCATTGCGACTCCTTTCCTCGTTCCGGGCCGATCCTACGTCCGCCTCGGACCAGGTCAAGCGGCCCCTGACTGGCCGAATCGGCGCTACTTTTCCGATGTGTCCGCCCCTGTCCTGGTTGCGATCGACGAAGACCCGCGTGCGCTGGGGGACGTCGAGCGGGAGCTGGTCGATCGCTACGCGCGCAGCTACCGGGTCGTCTGCCTCTCCTCGGCGGACGAGGGGGTGGCGGAGCTGGAGGCGCTGGCGAAGGCGGGGGAGGACGTGGCGCTGGTGCTGGCCGCACAGTGGCTCAACTGGACGACCGGCAGCGAGCTGCTGGGCCGGGTCCGCAACCTGCACCCGCACGCGCAGCGGGGCCTGCTGATCGAGTGGGGGTCGTGGGGGGACGGCCGCACCGGGCAGGCGATCTTCCAGGCGATGGCGCGGCGGCAGATCGAGTACTACGTGATCCGCCCCTCGCGCTCGCCGGACGAGGTCTTCCACCAGTCGGTCACGACCTTCCTGCTCGAGTGGGCGCATGCGCGGCGGGTCTCGCCGCACACGGTCCGGGTCGTCGGCGAGTCGTGGACCGGCCGCGCCTTCGAGCTGCGCGAGGTCCTCGGCCGCTGCGCGATCCCGCACTCCTTCGTCCTCGCCGACTCGCCCGACGGCCAGGAGCTGGTCGAGGAGGCGGGCGGCGGCGAGGACTCGCTGCCGCTGGTCGTCTTCCCCGACGGCAACACCCTGGTCAACCCGAGCGACCTCGAGCTGGCCAGCGCCGCCGGCGCGACGATCGACCCGAAACGGCGCGAGTTCGACGTCGTCATCGTCGGCGCCGGTCCCGCCGGGCTCTCGGCCGCGGTCTACGGCGCCTCGGAGGGGTTCCGGACGCTGGTCGTCGACGACGGCGGGATCGGCGGCCAGGCGACCTCGAGCTCGCTGATCCGCAACTACCTCGGCTTCCCCCGCGGGGTCAGTGGCCGGCGGCTGGCGGAGCGCGCCTACGAGCAGGCCTGGGTGTTCGGCGCCAAGTTCGCCTTCATGCACGATGCGACCGCGCTGCGGCGCGACGACAACGGCCTCCACCTCAGCCTCTCCGACGGCGGCGAGGTCAGCGCCCGCGCCGTCGTCCTCGCCACCGGCGCCACCTACCGCCGGCTCGGGGTCGAGGAGATCGAGCGGCTGGTCGGGGCCGGGGTCTTCTACGGCGGCCCCGCCTCGGAGGCGCCGGCGATGGCCGGCCGCCACGCCTACGTGGTCGGCGGCGCCAACTCGGCCGGGCAGGCGGCGCTGCACCTCGCCGAATACGCCCAGAAGGTGACGCTCGTCGTCCGCGCCGACTCGCTCAAGGCCGGGATGTCGCACTACCTGGTGCGGCAGGTGGAGGCCTCGCCCAGGATCGAGGTCCGCCTCGGGACCGAGGTCGTCGGCGGCGGGGGCGGCGAGTGGCTGGAGGGCCTCGAGCTCCGCCGCCGCGCCGACGGGGAGACGCAAACCGTGCCGGCCGACGCGCTCTTCCTGATGATCGGCGCGACCCCCAACACCGGCTGGCTGCCGCCGGAGCTGAAGCTGGGGGAGGGCGGCTTCATCTGCACCGGCACCGAGGTCGAGGACGACTGGCCGTTGGCCCGCGGCCCGTTCTCGCTGGAGACCAGCGTGCCGGGCGTCTTCGCCGCGGGCGACGTCCGCGACGGCTCGATGAACCGGGTCGCCTCCGCGGTCGGCGAGGGCTCGATCGCGATCCGGCTCGTCCACGACTTGTTCGCCGCCGAACAGCTCGAGCGCCCCGCGCCCGCCGGGCCCTGACACCGGGAGGCTCGGGTGGTGGCCGAAGGGAAGCCCGGGAAGCGAGGGGGAGGGGCGAAGCCGAAGCTCCTCGCCGGGGGCAACCCGCAGATCCCGAAGGGGGAGGGGGACGGTCCGGTGCGGGACTACCTCGCCGCGATGCCGGGCTGGAAGCGCGACGTCGGCCGCCGCCTCGACGCGCTCGTCGTCGCCGCCGTCCCCGGCGTGCGCAAGGCGGTCAAGTGGAACTCGCCCTTCTACGGCGCCGGCGAGGAGGGTTGGTTCCTCAGCTTCCACTGCATGACCCGATACGTGAAGGTGGCGTTCTTCCGCGGCGCCTCGCTGCGCCCGCCGCCGCCGGTTGAGTCCAAGCAGGAGCAGGTGCGCTACCTCCACGTCCACGAGGACGACGAGCTCGACGAGGCCCGGTTCAGCGACTGGGTGCGGCAGGCTAGCCAGCTGCCCCACGAGATGCTCAAATAGCCTCAGCTCGCCAGGCAGGGATCTCAAACCAACGGAAGGAACGCACTTGCTCCTCGCAGACATCAGTTTCGGCGAACTGCTGCTGTTCGTCATCGGCATCGCCCTGTTCGTGATCTGGATCTGGATCCTGTTCGCGATCATCACCGACCTCTTCCGCGACCACGACGCCTCCGGTTGGGCGAAGGCGATCTGGATCCTCTTCCTCGTCTTCATCCCCTTCCTGACGATGCTCGTGTACCTGATCGTCCGCGGTCAGGGGATGCGCGAACGGGCGATCAAGGCCCAGGCCGAAGCGAAACACGAATTCGACTCCTACATCCGCCAGGAGGCGCAGACCACGCCCGCCGACGAGCTCCACAAGCTGCACGAGCTGAAGGAGAAGGGCGCCCTGACCGACGCCGAGTACGAGCGGGCGAAGCAGAAGCTGCTGGGCTGACCGCTGCCGCGCCGGATCCTGGTCGCGCTCGGGCAGCTCGAGGCCGGCGCCGACCAGGCCGGCGCCGGCCAGCTCCACCGTCGCGCTGGCTCAGTCCTCCGCCGGCGCCGCGGCGAGCGCGGCCGGCAGCTCCGCGCGGGAGCCGATGCCGAGCTTGCGGTAGGCGTTGGTCAGGTGCATCTCGACCGTGCGCAGCGAGACGAACAGGTCCTGCGCGATCTCGCGGTTGCTGGCGCCGCCGGCCGCCGCCTGGGCGACCCGCCGCTCGGACGCGGTCAGCGCCGCCGTCCCGGAGTCGGCCCGCCGCCGCGGTTTGGCGCCGGCGATCAGCAGCTCCTCGCGGACCCGCGCCTCGAGCCGCTCGGCGCCGCCGCGCTGGGCGAGGTCGAGCGCCTCGCGCAGGACCTCGCGCGCCTCGCTGCGCAGCTTGGCGCGGCGCAACGTGGCGCCGAGCTCGGCCAGCGAGCAGGCGAGCTCGTAGCGGGCTTCGGTCCGGCGCAGCAGCGCCACCGACTCGCGCAGCCGCTCGATGCCGGCTTCGCCGCCTTCGAGGACGCCGATTGCCCGCAGCGCTGCCGCCTCGCAGCGGGGTGACTCGATCGCCATCGCCGCGGCCCGCTCGGCCCGGGCCAGCTCCAGCGCTTCCTCCGGCGCCGAGTCGCCGAGTGCCAGCGCCAGCCGCGAGCGCCAGCGGCTGGACCAGGGCGAGGCGGCGATCGCGGTGAAGATCTCGCCCGCCCGGCGCAGGTCGGCGATCGCCCCGGCGCGGTCGCCGCGGCCCATTCGCACCGCCGCCCGGGACTCCAGCACCATCGCGCCGCTGGCGGTGTCGCCGAAGGGGGGCGGTATCTCCAGCCCCTCGATCAGCTCGGCGACCGGCTCCATCGCCGAGCGCTCGACGATCGTGTCGATGCAGAAGTGGATCGTCGTCGTCATCGCCATCAGGCTCAGCTGGTTGGCCTGCAGCAGATCGAGCGAGGTCGTCAGGTCGGCCTCCGCCGCGGCCAGCCGCCCTCGGCGGGTCGCTCCGGCGGCGGCGATGCCGAAGCCGGTCATCGTCGCCATCAGCGAGCCGCGCTCGCGGCCGTCGGCCAGCAGGTCGGCAGCGATCTTCTCGCTCGGCTCGAGGTGGTCGACGAGGACGAGGCTGAGAGCGGCGTTGGCGATCTGCGAGGTCTCGCGCCCCATCGTCATCACCGTCCAGCGCGCCCGCTCGGGGCGGACCAGCTGCAGGACCGTGTCGCGCGGCAGGCCGCGCACCGTGGCGAGGCCGGCGAGGATCGCGCGCAGCAGCTCGGCCTCGGGCCCGTCGATCGCGAGCGCGCGCTCGATCAGGCGCGGCAGGTCGTCCTCGAGCGCGGCGGCCGTGGCGGGGTCGTAGCCCATGGCGCTGGCGCGGAACGCTTCGAGGTCGAGGGTGCCCGGCAGGTCGCTGTCGCCGAACTGCTCGACCGCCGCCCCGATCGCCGCCACCGCCTCGTTCCAGAGGCCGGCGACCGCCAGCACCTCGATCAGCTGCAGCGAGATCCGCAGCGCCTGCTCGGGATCGGTGCTGAGCGCCGCCGCTTCCTGCAGGTGGCCGATCGAGGCCGGGTCGCGCAGGGCCACCTCGGTGGCGCCGAGCGCGTGCAGGAGCCCGCTGCGGCGGCGGTCGTCCATCTTCTCCGCCAGGGCGCGGCGCAGGAGGGTGGCGGCGGCGTCGGTCGCGCCCCGCCCACTCGCCGCCGCGGCCGCCCGCTCGAGCGTGTCCAGCGCGTCGGGTGCGGCCCCCGGCTCGGTCAGCAGCAGGTGGGCGGCGACCTCCTCGGCGCTGGCGCCGCGCTCGGCCAGGACCGCGGCGGCGCGCCCGTG
>CAZHLT010000016.1:0-2484 GCA_964533285.1 uncultured Conexibacteraceae bacterium
GATCGACGCGGCCGGCGAGGTCGGGCTTCTCCGCCGACCTCGCCTTCTTGTAGAGCGCCGGGATGCGCTTCATAGCTTCCATCGAGGTCGAGGCGAGGGTGGCGCCGAAGGTGCCGCCGAGCACGATCAGCATCGCCGGGATGTTGAAGAAGGCGCCGACGGCGCTCCCCTCCATCAGGGCGCCGAGCAGCAGGCCGGCGAACGCGGCGGCGATGCCGATCGCGGTCGAGGCCTTCATCGGGGCGTCCGTTTCGGGTCGGGGGTGGTCATCGGGGGCCTAGTTCTCCGCCAGGTAATCGGCCGCGTGCAGGGGCGCTTCAGCCATCGCGTTGCGCCGCAGGGCACGCTCGAGGATCCCCACGCGCCACTCGCGGACGGCCGCCGTCACCGCGTCGGGCGACTCGCCGACGACGAGCTTGGAGCCCGTGGTGAGGGTGACGACGGTGTCCGGCGTCGACTCGACCGTGAGGATCAGGTCGGGGTTGAGCTCGAACTCGTGGTTCTCGCCTCCGAGGCGGTGCAGGCGGATCATCGCTTCAGGTTGACCAGGTCCTGCAGCATTTCGTCAGCGGTCGAGATCACCCGCGAGTTCGCCTGGAAGCCGCGCTGGGCGGCGATCATGTCGGTGAATTCGGTGGCGAGGTCGACGTTCGACATCTCCAGCGTGCCGGAGATCGTCAGCCCGAATTCGCCGCCCGGGGTGCCGTCGATCGCTTCGCCGGAGGCGGCGCTTTCGATCCAGCGGTTGCCGGAGGTGCGCTGCAGCCCGGCTTCGTTGGTGAAGGTGGCGATCGAGAGGTAGCCGGCGGTTTCGCGCGGGCCGCCGCCGGCGGGGACGTAGGTGACGGCGCCGTCCTGGCCGATCGAGATGTCGGTCGCGCCTTCCGGCACCTGGAGGTAGGAGTTGGGGGCGCCGGCGCCGGCGGCGGTGCGGCCGAGGACGAAGTAGCCGTCCTGGGTGGTGAGGAAGCCTTCGGAGTCGAAGGTGAAGTTGCCGGCGCGGGTGTATTCGTAGTTGGCGGGCAGCGCCGGCGGCGTGCCGTAGCCGACGATGAACATCCCCGGCCCCTGGATCGCCAGGTCGGTGACGTTGCCGGTCGCCTGCAGCGTGCCGGAGCCCATCAGGTTGTCGATCGAGTTGATCTGGACCCCGAGCCCGACCTGGGCGGCGTTGCGCCCGCCCTGGCCGCCGCCCGGCGCCGCGGCGCCGATCTGCAGCTGGCTGAGCGAGTCCTAGAAGGTCGCCCGGCTCGCCTTGTAGCCGACGGTGTTGACGTTGGCGATGTTGTTCGCCGTCACGTCGAGCATCGTCTGGTGGGTTTTGAGGCCGCTGATCGCGGCGAACATCGCTCGCATCATGGTTGCGTCACTTCCTTTCGCGGCCTCCTCCAAGGGGAGGTCCGGCCGTCGGTTGCCTGCGGCCTCCCCCTCCGGGGGGTCCGGCCGTGTTCGGTGCGGACGCCGGTGGCGCCCTTGCTGTCGGCCGTGCGCGTCATGCGACCACGGCGCTGTCGATGTTGGTGAAGACGTGCTGGCGCATGTGGGCGGCGTCGATCGCGGTGACCACAGTGCGGTTGCGGACGGAGACGACGAAGGCGGTGTCGTCGACCATCACCACCGCGTCGCGGGCGTTCTTGCCGGCGGCGAGGTCGACGCCGCGGCTGAGCCGGCGCAGGGTCGTCGGGTCGGCTTCGATGCCGCGCCGCTGCACCCGTTCCAGGGCGTGCTTGGAGAACTGCAGGCCGCCGCTGCCCTGCGCCGCCTGCTGGCTCTGTAGCTGGTCGGCGAAGGAGGGCGCGCCGACGCCGCCGGTGCCGTTGGGGCTGCGCCGCGGCGGCGGCGCGTTCGGCGGCAGCGGCGAGACGCCGCCGACCCTGTCGATCGGCATGCTCATGACGACGCCTCGCGCTTCGCTCCCTTGCGAAGGGCCAGGGACGCACGCTCGGTCGCTGCCGTGCTCACTGGCGCACCTCGGTCACCGCGCCGGGCTGGACGCCGGCTTCGCCGCCGATCGTCAGGGTGAAGCCTTCGCCGTCGAAGGCGACCTTTTCGACCGCGCCTTCGGCGCTGCTGCCGTCCTCCTTGGTGTAGGTCACCTGGTGGCCGATCAGCGCCAGCGACTGGTCGGCGGCGACGGTCTGGTTCAGCTGTTCGGTGCTGGTCGCCAGGTTGGTCACCTGCTCGAGCGTCGAGAAGGCGGCCATCTGGCTCATGAATTCCTGGTCGCCGACGGGGTTGAGCGGGTCCTGGTTCTTCAGCTGCCCGACCAGCAGCTTGAGGAAGTCGTCCTTGCCGAGCCCGTTGCTCGCCGCGCTCGCCGGCGAGCTCTGGCTGGCGCCGGCGGCGGCGGTGCTGGTGGTCGCGATCGGGGTGGTCATCTCTCTCCTTCCGCTCAGGCGAGGACGTCGAGGAGGACGCCGCCGCCGAGCTCGATCTGTCGAGTCGGGGTGGGAAGTGGGTTGGTCAAGTCGCTCGCCGCGGGGC
>CAZHLT010000017.1:0-4144 GCA_964533285.1 uncultured Conexibacteraceae bacterium
CTGTTGTCCTGCCAAGGGCACCGCAGGTTAGCTACGCATGGAACGGATAACCGCTGAAAGCATCTAAGCGGGAAGCCGTCCTCGAGATGAACTCTCCCATCCCCTTGAGGGAGTAAGACCCCTGGTAGACCACCAGGTTGATAGGCCGGCGGTGCAAGCGCAGCAATGTGCTCAGCCGACCGGTACTAATGGTTCGAGGGCTTGACGGATATTTTCATTATCTGCCCTGAGGCTTTGTGCGGTTTTCAAGGTTCACCGGGCGTCCCGGTCTCCGGGGCGTCTCGCAAGATTTCCGGTGGCGCATAGCGAAAGGGAAACACCTCTTCCCATTCCGAACAGAGCAGTTAAGCCTTTCAGCGCCGATGGTACTTGGGGGGCAACCCCCTGGGAGAGTAGGTCGCCGCCGGTTTTTTTTCGCGGTCCGCGCCGGAGACTGGCGCGGGCTGCGGCGGCCGATGGGCGGCGCCTCGCGCCCCCGTCGGTCGGCTCGCATAGCGCTGCTACGCGACGCTGCTGCGGCGCCCGGGCAGCGGCGCGCTGCGCCGCCGTCGCGCGGCTTGCGTAGCGCTGCTACGCGGCGCCGCGCGCCGACGACGGATCGCTTGCTCCGCGAGCGCCTCGCGCCCGCGCCAGGTTCCGGCCCGAACCGCGGGTAGCGGATCTCGTCGCGGACCGGGTTCGGGTTCCGCACGTGTTCGGGAAGAGGACCTCGGTGAAGGTGGTGCGGTCGGCTATGGGCATCGGCCGGGTGCGACCTTCTTCGCAGCCCTCGGGAGTGCTCCCAACGGGCTCAAGCCCGTACTCGCCGAGGGTCGCGAAGTCGATCGCCAGGTCGATTGCGTCGGACAGGCGATTGGTTAGCGTTTGCTCAGAATCGAACATGGGTTCGTAAGGTACGGAGGGGCTCGGACGGCAAGACGGGGCTGCAAGGGGAATTGCAGGGAGGCCCTGGATTGGGCTCTGGAATGCGGCGCACGCCGCAGCGCTACTGGCGATCAGTAGCGCTGCGAACCCCAGAAGCGCGTTGGAAGGCCGGCTCAGCGGGGCTTCGCTGTGGCGTGTGGACCACGCCCCGTGACGACCGTCACAGATGGATCCTAGAGGCTCGCGGAGACCGCCGCAAGGTCTCGCTACGCTTGGCCCGCTCATGCAGAAGTTCGTCATCGAAGGCGGCGTGCCGCTCTCAGGGGAGCTGACCGTCGCCGGCAACAAGAACGCGGCGCTGCCGATCCTTGCCGCCTGCCTGCTGACCGAGGAGGAGGTGCTGCTGCACCGGGTGCCGCGGATCCGCGACACCGAGGCCCAGATCGCGCTGCTCGAGCAGCTCGGGGTCGCGGCCGAGTGGGTCGGCGACAACAGCGTCCGCCTCTGCGCCCGCGACGTCTCCGAGCCGGCGGTCGACGAGGAGCTGTCGAGCAAGATCCGTGCCTCGTTCCTGCTGGCGGGGCCGCTGCTGGCCCGGTTCGGGTCGGCCACCATGCCGCCGCCGGGCGGCGACTTCATCGGCCGCCGCCGGCTCGACGCCCACCTCGACGCCTTCCACGATCTCGGCGCCGAGATCGGCGGCGACCGCTGGATCGAGCTCTCGGCGCCGCGCGGGCTCTGCGCCTGCGAGATCTTCATGGACGAGCCCTCGGTGATGGGCACCGAGAACGCGCTGATGGCGGCGGCACTGACGCCGGGCCCGACGACGATCGCCAACGCCGCCTCCGAGCCGCACGTGCAGGACCTGGCCCGGCTGCTGACCAAGATGGGCGCCAACGTCGAAGGCATCGGCTCCAACGTGATGACGGTCAACGGCGCCGAGCGGCTGGGCGGCGCCGAGCACTCGATCTCGCCCGACCACATCGAGGTCGGCAGCTTCATGGCGCTGGCGGCGGCGACCGGCGGCGAGCTGCGGATCCGCGACATCGAGCCGGCCGACCTGACGATGACCCGGCGCCAGTTCCGCCGCCTCGGCCTGCGCTCGGAGATCGAGGGCAACGACGTCGTCGTCCCGCCCGAGCAGCGGCTCGCGGTCGAGGCCGACCGCGGCGACGCGATCCCGAAGATCGAGGATGGCCCCTGGCCCGCCTTCCCGGCCGACCTCACCTCGATCGCGCTGGCGCTCGCCACCCAGGCCGAAGGCGAGGTCCTGATCTTCGAGAAGATGTTCGAGAACCGCCTCTTCTTCATCGACAAGCTGGTCGCGATGGGCGCTCGGATCACGCTCTGCGATCCCCACCGGGCGATCGTCAGCGGTCCGAGCCGTCTTCACGGCGAGCGGGTCGAGAGCCCGGACATCCGCGCCGGCATGGCGATGCTCATCGCCGCCCTCGCCGCCGACGGCACCTCCCACATCGGCAACATCCGCCAGATCGATCGCGGCTACGAGCAGATCGACGACCGCCTGCGGGCGCTGGGGGCGCGAATCGAGCGCGTCTCCGACGAGGTCCCGGCCTAGCCCGCACAGGATTCTTTGCCGATCTCTCGTAAGGTCAGGCCGATGATTCATCCGATTCCACCGGGGACCCGGGACGTGCTGCCCGACGAGATGCGCGAGCTGCGCCGGCTCAACCGCGCCCTGATCGAGGTCTTCGAGGAGCGCGGCTACGGCGAGGTGGCGACGCCGGCGATCGAGTACGACGAGGTCCTCGCCCGCGGCGGCCGCGGCACCGAGAGCGCCTACCGCTTCTTCGACGAGAGCGGCGAGCTGCTGGCGCTGCGCTCGGACATGACGATCCCGATCGCCCGCCTGGTCTCGACCCGCTACGCCAACGCCGAGCCGCCGCTGCGCCTCTGCTACCTGGCCAGCGCTTACCGCGCGGTGCGGCCGCAGCGCGGCCAGATGCGCGAGTTCGTCCAGGCCGGGGTCGAGCTGGTCGGGGCGCCCGCGCCGGCGGGCAACGCCGAGGTGATCGAGGTGCTGGAGGCGGCGCTCGACGCCGCCGGCCTCGACCGCGCCGTGATCGGGCTCGGCGACGCCGACCTCTACCGCCAGCTGCTGGTCGAGCTGGGGATCGGCGACGAGGCGCGGGAGGCGATCCTCGGCCGCCTCGCCACACACGACATGGTCGGGCTCGAGGAGGCGCTCACCGACGTCCCCGGGCTCGGCGCCGAGCAGGTCGAAACCTGCCTGGCGCTGGCCCAGATGCGCGGCGGCAAGGAGGTGCTGGAGCAGGCGCGCGGGCTCGGCGGCGCCGCCGTCGAGCGGGCGACGGCGCAGATGCAGGAGACCTTCGACGCGCTCGAGGCGCACGGCGCCGCCGACCGGGTCCAGATCGACCTCGGCCTGCTGCGCGACATCGGCTACTACAGCGGCGCCATCCTCGAGGTCTACGACCCGGCGCTCGGCCACATCCTCGGCGGCGGCGGCCGCTACGACAACCTGATGCGGCGCTTCGGCGTCGACCTGCCGGCGGCCGGCTTCGCGCTCTACCTCGAGCGCGTCCACGTCGCCCAGATGGAGGAGGAGTCGCGGCGCGAGAGGACGGCCCGATGAACGGCGAGATCGCCGCCTCGCGCCCCCGCTCCGACGGCCCGCTGAAGCTGGCGGTGCCGCGCGGCGCCCTGCTCGGGGAGACGCTCGACATCCTCGACGCGATCGGCGTCGACACCTCGGGCCCGCGCGGGGACTCGCGCTCGCTGATCTTCGAGACCGCGGGCATGACCCTGGTGACGATGCGGCCCTCCGACGTCCCGACCTACGTCGAGGCCGGCGCCGCCGACGTCGGCATCACCGGCAAGGACGTGCTGCTGGAGCAGTCCGACCGGGTCGTCTACGAGCTGCTCGACCTCGGCTACGGCCACTGCCGCATGGTCCTCGCCGGCCGCCGCGGCGACGCGCGGCTAGGGGAGACCCAGCGGCGGCTGGGGATGATGCGGATCGCGACCAAGTACCCGCGGATCGCCGAGCGCCACTTCGAGCGCACCGGCCGCCAGATCGAGACGATCGAGGTCAAGGGATCGGTCGAGCTGGCGCCGCTGATCGGGCTCGGCGACGGCATCGTCGACCTCGTCGCCAGCGGCCGCACGCTGGCCGAGAACGACCTCGAGGTGCGCGAGGAGATCGTCGAGTGCACCGCCCGCTTCGTTGCCAACCGGGTTGCTCACAAGCTGCGGGCGGCCGAGGTCGACGAGCTGACCGCGAAGCTGCGGGAGGCGA
>CAZHLT010000018.1:0-10866 GCA_964533285.1 uncultured Conexibacteraceae bacterium
GAAGCTTCACCTGGCTGCACCAGTTTCGGCGACTACGCATCCGCTGGGAGCGTGACCCCGACCTCCACCTCGCCTTCATGCACCTGGCCTGCGCGATCGTCTGCTGGCGGAAGCTCAGGTCATTGTGAAACAGGTTCTTAGAGGCTCTTAGCGCCGATCCGCACCTATACTCGCTGCGGAATGGAAAACGGCTCCACTCCGCGCTCCGCGAGCAACGGCGCCGCGAGCAACGGCTCGGCGACCGACGCCGCCGGCCAGAACGGTCACCTGCCGCTCTCGGCGCGGCTGCTCGGGGTCGGCGTCCGCGGCGCCCGCAGCGTCGGCAAGGCGACCGGGATCGAGAAGGCGGTCGAAGTCGCCGCCGAGGAGGCGATCGTCACCGCGGTCGAGAGCGAGGCGGTCGAGCGGGCGATGGCGCGGGTGCTGGAAGGCCCGGTCGTCGAAGAGGCGGTCCAGGGGGCGCTGCAGAGCGAGACGGTCAAGCGGGCGGTCCTCGAGGCGATGGACAGCGAGCTGGTCGACGAGGTATGGCGCCGGCTGCTGGCCAGCGAGGAGGCGCAGCAGCTGGTCGAGCGGATCGCCGGCGCCCCCGAGGTGCGGGCCGCGATCAGCGCCCAGGGCGTCGGCCTGATCGAGGACATCGGCCGCACGATCGGCAAGCTGACCCGCCGCGTCGACGACACCTTCGAGAACCTCCTGCGCCGGATCTTCTTCCGCAAGCGGCGGCCGCTGCCGACCGACCACGCCGGCCTCGTCAGCCGCGCCCTCGCCTACGTGATCGACGCCGTCTTCGTCAACCTCGGCTTCGCCGCGCTGGCCGCCCTGGTCACCCTGGTCGAGAACATCTTCGGCGGCGGTGGAGGCGGCGGCAGCCGCTTCGCGATCGCCGTCGGCTCGACCGTCTGGGTCCTGATCGGCTCGCTCTACCTGGCCTGCTTCTGGTCGCTCGCCGGGCAGACGCCGGGGATGCGCTTCGTCGGCATCCGCATCGCTGGCGGCCGGCTGCGGTTCCGCCACAGCCTGCGCCGCGTGCTCGGCCTCTACCTCTCGGTCGTCACCCTCGGCTTCGGCTTCCTCGGCATCGTCTTCCGCGAAAACCGGCGCGGCTGGGAAGACCGCTTCAGCCTCAGCGACGTCGTCTACGACGAGCGCCGGCCGGAGCCGGCACCCTGGTCTAGACCGGAGCCCCAGAGCGATTCGGCAGCTGCCGCTGCACCAATAGCGTGAGCGTCCCCGAGACGATCAGCAGGCCGACGTTGATCACCAGCACGACGAGGGCGCCGAGCGCGTTGCCGATGCCGCCGGCGCCGAGCGCGACGCCGAGGTAGGCGGAGGCCGGGATCGTCGTCACCGAGATCGCGACGCCGACCGCGGCGCTGGCCCGGGTCTCGAACGAGAGCATCGCGGCGACGCCCGCCGCCAGCGCGATCAGCACCGTCGAGTAGTCGGTGTGGGCGAGAGTCGAGAGGCTCGAGTCCTCGACCCGGAAGCCGTCCGGCAGCAGGCCGGTCCATTTCAGGAGCGCGCTCAGCACCATCGCCGTCACCACCACCAGGACGAGGCCGATCGTCAGCGTCGCGAACGAGCGCGAGGCGAGCTCGCGGCGGCCGCCGACGATGCCGACGCAGGTGGCGCAGATCGGCAGCAGGTCAGGGCTGACCGCCATCGCGCCGACGATCAGGATCGAGCTGCTGGTGATGACGCCGAGGGCGGCGATCACGGCGGCGACGTTGATCAGCGCCAGGTAGCGCGCCAGCGGCCGCGAGTTGGCCCGCGCCTGGCCCATCACCTCGACCCAGGCGAAGCCGTCGATGCCGCGGTCGCCGGTCAGGTGGCGGTGCAGCGGCGCCACCACCTCGACCCGGGTCAGCAGGTAGTCCTCGGTGGGGACGCCGAGCTCGGCGATCGCGTCGACCAGGACGTCGGCGGCGGCGGGCTCGACGTCGGCGACGAAGACGATCGAGTCGGCGACGATGACGTCGGGGGACTCGACCACCCGGTGGACGCCCTCGAGGTCACGCAGGGTGGCGCCGAAGGTGGCGGCCCGCTCGGCGGCGATCGATGAGCGCAGGCGCAGCACGGGCGCATTCTGGCCGCGGCCGCGGCGTCAACCGCGACCGCGGGCCAGAAGCGCGCCGCGCGGCTAGGAGACTTCGCCTTCGGGGCCCTCGGCGAGCTTGTAGACGATGATGATCGAGAGGGCGAAGATGCCCAGCGACCAGAACGGGTACGCGGGGATCGAGAGCAGGGCGGCGACGGCGTTGAAGGCGCCGACGAAGATTCCGATCCAGCGCCCGAACTCGCCTCCTGAGAACAGCGAGAAGGCGGCGACGAGCTCGACGATCCCGATCAGCAGCGTGATCCAGCCCCAGAAGTGGAGGCTGCTGATGATGAACGTCCCGTGGTTGGTGAAGAACTTGGCGTCCCCGATCGCGGCGATGCCCCAGATGATGTTCAGGAGCCCGGCGACGATCAGCAGGATGCCGGCGAAGACCCACCAGCCGCTTACCGACACTTCCTCGTTCATGGAGTAACCCTTTCCTTTGCGTGGATGACGCGAGACGGGGTGAACATAGGCCACGCGGATGACGTCAGACAAGGGTGAGAACCCGCACGGGGGGTGTGGGACGGGGGCGGGCGCGCGGCGGATCCGGAGCGGGCGCCGCGGGGCGCCGGCGACGCTAGGCGAGGACCTTGAGGACGGTGAAGGCGCGGCTGCCGCGCGGGGTCTCGACTTCGACCGTGGCGCCGACCTGGGCGTTCATCAGGGCTTTGCCGATCGGCGACTCGGCCGAGAGCCGGCCCTCGGCGAGGTTGGCCTCGGTCGAGCCGACCAGCGTCCAGACCTGGGTCTCGCCTTTCTGTTCGTCGTGGACCTCCGCCGAGCGGCCGAAGGCGAAGGTGTCCGCCGGCGCCGTCTCGGAGTCGACGACAACCGCGTTTTCAAGCCGTTCGCGCAGGCGCTTGATCCGCGTCTCCATGTGCGCCTGGTCCTCTTTGGCGGTGTGATACTCGGCGTTCTCCTTGAGGTCGCCTTCGTCGCGGGCCGACTTAATCCGCGCCGCCATCGCCAGCCGTTTCGGGCCTTCCAGCTCCGCCAGCTCGGCTTTCAGCTCCTCGATTCCGGCCGCGGTGATCGGCTCACCGCTCTGTTCCGCTGGGCTCATGCCCCTCAGCCTGCCAGAAACGCCCCGCCAGCGCGGTTCACCCCATGACCTTTGTAACCCAGAGGGTTACAAAGGTCATGGGGTGGGCGGGGAGGAGGGTCAGTCGCCGCCGTTGGTGCCGGCGAGGGCGGGGGCGAAGGTCTTGACCTTGGCGCCGCCGGCTTCGGCCAGCAGCGGCAGGCCGAAGATTTCCTCGCTCGCGCGCAGCAGCGAGTAGGGCGTGTAGGCGGCGGCGTCGGTGGCGCCGGGGCTGAGGAAGTTGGAGACCAGCAGTGCCCCGGTTTTCAGCGAGGTCGCCGTCGTCGCGGTCGCGGTGGTCGTTTCGGTGCCGCTCGCCGGCAGCGGGCTGGTCGCGTTGAAGGTGACGATCAGCAGGCCGTCCTTCTTGTAGGCGGGCGCGGCGAGGATCTTCGGCACCCAGGTCGAGAGGAAGGCGTCGGCGGCGGCCGGGCCGGCGCTCGCCCCTTCCGCGCACAGGTCGGCGAAACCGGCGTTGCAGGGGGTGGGGGAGATGTAGGAGAAGCTCGGGGTCTTGTCGACCTTCTTCAGGTCCTTGTCGAGCTCGGTCAGCGGCACGTCGTTGGTCGCGCAGTCGCCGAGGTCGAGCAGCGAGTGGAAGTAGGCGAAGGGGTTGAGCTTCGACGAGTAGGCGCCGGGGGCCGGCGCCTCGGCCGCGTCGGGTTCGGGGTGGACGCAGTTGGCCGGCTTGCCGGCGGTGTCGGCCATCGCTTCCATGTAGGCGTGCCAGCTCAGCTGGGCGCTGGCCAGCTGGTCGCCGAGGCTGAGCGTGGCGACCGGGTAGACGCAGCCGCTGCCGGAGACGACGCCCTTCTTGCTGACCGCGGCGGTGGCGGGGACTTCCGAGTAGGTCGGGCAGTCCTGCTCGGTCTGCGGGTTCGGCGGTTGGCCGGAGACGGCGGCGACCGAGTTCGCCAGCGGGGCTTCGCCGAGCAGCTTGAAGTTGGTCAGCAGTACGCCCTGGGGGCGCAGGGTCTGCGCCAGGTAGGGCATCTGCGCGGTTTCGCCGAAGGCCGCCTCGTAGCCGGGGCTGGCGAGCGAGACGACGAAGACGTGCTTGACCGGCCCCAGTTCGGGCGCCGGTTCTTCGGGCGTGGTCGGTTCCGGTTCGGGTTCGGGTGCCGCTTCGGGTTCCGGTGCGGCGGCGGGTTCGCTCGCCGGCGCCGACGTAACGGAGGTCGACGTCGGCGCCGGCGAGGACCCGGATCCGGAGGAGGAAGGCGTGGTTTCGCTGCTTTCCGCGGGCGTTGCCGTGGTCGGTTCGGGGCTGGTGTCGGCGGCGAGGCTGCGGCCGAGCAGGGCCGCCAGCGGGCTCGAGCTGTCACTGGTGGTCATCGCCGCGCCGACGATCAGCGCGGTGGCGAGGACCGAGGAGGCGATCAGCGCCCCGAGCCGTTTGTCGCTGAGGCCCGCCGCGGCCTCGACCAGGCGGCGCCAGCGCGCCTTCAGCTCCGTCATCGGCTCGCCTCCAGCGGCACCAGCGGGTTGCCGCACTGCGGGCAGAAGCGGACGCCGTGGCCGTAGGGGCCGCCGCAGGCGGGGCAGAGACCGGCCGCGTCGGAGCGCTCGACTTCGAGCTCCCGCTCGATCGCCAGCAGCTCGCTGTCGACCCGCTGCAGCTCCGCCGCTTTACGGGTGAGGACATCGAGGCGGACGTGGTCGCGGATCGCCATCTCGTAGAAGGCGCCGCCGAGGTCGGCCTGCATCACGGTGAACTTCTCCAGCAGCCGGTCGCGCTGGGCGATCAGCTCGGCGGTGTCGTCGCTCGGCCGGCTCACGGTTCGGCTCCGCTCGGCGCCGGTGAGGCGCTGCCGTCGCCGCCGATCACGGTCACGTCTTCCAGGTTCTGCTGGGCTTTGATGTAGGTGTCGCCCACCTGCGCGGGGTTTTCTTCGACCAGTTTCGTGTCCTGTTCTTCCTTCTCCTGGGAGGCTTCGAACTTGGTCACGTCGTGGACCGTCCCGTTCTCGGTCTTGGCGACGACCGACTTCTTTTCCGCCGCCGCTTCGGCCTTCTTGCCCTGCGGCTTGTCGCTGCTCTTCTGCCCCTTCTTCGAGGTCGTCGCCGTGCCCGTGGCGCCGCCGCCGCTGGTGGCGACGGCCGCGCTTTCCTGGCTGCGCAGCGCCTGCAGCAGCGCCTCGTTGCTGTCGCCGCCGGAGCCGCTGCGGCCGACGACGACGCCGAGCGCGACCGCGATCGGCAGCAGGGCGAAGAAGCCGACCGCCGCGGCGCGGTTGGTCTGCGGTTTCTTGCGCGCGGTCGCGGTCAGCGGCCGCCGCGCTTTCTTGCTCATCGCTGCGAAATAGCGCGAGGAGGGGTTGGCGCCGTTGGGACGGCGGGTCGCGCAGTTGATGCAGTAGCGCTGCTGGGCGTCCATCGGGGCGCCGCAGGTCTCGCACGCTTCGTAGAAGCCGGGCGGGGCGATCGTCGTCGACGTCGGCGCCTCCGCCGCGCCCCCGCCGGGCGGCTCCGCGGGCAACGGCTTGCTGCTTTTCTCGCTCATCGCTCGTCCTTGCTCGTTTTCTTGTCTTGCTTGGCCTTCTTGTCGTGCTTGCGCTCGGCGCGCCGCTTCTCCCGCGCCTCGAGGATCCGCGCCGCTTCGGCGCGGTGGGCGGCGGCCTTCTCCTGGGTCGTCGAGCAGCCCTGGGCGGTCGCGGCGGCCACGGCGAGGCAGGCCGCGACGGCGGCCGAGCGGGCGAGAGGTGGCCTGCGGCTAGCCGAAGGCACCGCTCACGTACTCCTTGGTCCGCTGCTGACGCGGCGTGTTGAACAGCGCCGTGGCGCTGTTGTACTCGACCAGGTCGCCGAGGTACATGAAGCCGACGTGGTCGGCGATCCGGTAGGCCTGCTGCAGGTTGTGGGTGACGATGACGACGGCGACGTCGTCGCGCAGTTTCACGATCAGGTCCTCGATCACCGCCGTCGACTGCGGATCGAGCGCCGAGCAGGGCTCGTCGAGCAGCAGCACCTCGGGCTCGGCCGCCAGGGCGCGGGCGATGCAGAGCCGCTGCTGCTGGCCGCCGGAGAGCTTCAGCGCCGGGTGGTCGAGGTTGTCCTTGACCTCCTCGAACAGGCCGGCCCGGGCGAGGGCGCTGTGGACCGCCGGTTCCAGCGTCTTTTTGCGCTGTTTCCGCGAGCCCTGCTCGCGCAGCACGTAGGCGATGTTGTCGAAGACGCTCATCGGGAACGGGTTCGGCTGCTGGAAGACCATCGTCACCCGGCGCCGCAACAGGGTCGGCTCGATCAGCGTGATGTCGACGTCGTCGAGCAGGATGCGGCCGGAGAGCCGCGCCGTGCTGGTCAGCTCGGTGAGCCGGTTGAGCGAGCGCAGCAGCGTCGTCTTGCCGCAGCCCGAGGGCCCGATCAGCGCCAGCACCTCGCCCTGGCGGACCGGCAGCGAGACCTGCTTGACCGCTGCTTTCTCGCCGTAGTGGATCGAGACGTCGTCGATCTCCATCCGCCGGATCGAGAACTGCGGGGCGCCGATCGAGCGCCGCGTCGCCGTGAACGGGCTGGCCGGGGCCGCGCCCTGCTCGGGGGCGCCGCCGTTGCTCGACGGCGCCGCCGGGGCCGGCGCCGTCTGCGCGGCGGGCGGGTCCTCCAGCGGCAGCCGCCGGATCGGCGGCGGGGGGGTGCTCATGAACTCCAAGTTCCGACCTTTCTCGAGCGGCGGTGGACGACGTCGACGGCCGCGTTCAGGGCGAGGACCATCAGGAGCAGCACGAAAGCCGCCGCGTAAGCTTTCTGCGGCTGGTTGAGGTTCCCGGTGGGGGAGGCCTCGTAGACGAAGTTGGTGAGGGTGGTGCCGGCGCCGCGCAGGTAGTTGAGCGGGAAGGCGACGCCTTCGACCGGCGCCAGGTTCTGGGTGCCGCCGAGGAGGACGAGGATGATCGCCGTGTCGCCGATGATCCGGCCGAGGCCGAGGATCGCGCCGGTCGCGACCTGGGGGCGGCAGCTGGGGAGGAGGATGCGGCGGATCGTCGCCGCCTTCGTCTTGCCGACCGCGTAGGAGGCCTCGCGGACGTGGCGCGGGATCGCGTTCAGCCCCTCGCGGACGCTGGCGACGACCAGCGGCAGCGCCACCAGCGAGAGCATCGCCGCGGCGGCGAAAAAGGAGCGGCCGAAGACGACTCCTTCGGTGCTGCGGCTGAGGAAGCCGAGCGTCGAGGACTGGAAGATCACGGTGCCGAACAGGGCGAGGACGATCGAGGGGATGCCGGCGATCGCCTCGATCGTCGATTCGGTGATCCGCGCCAGGGCCGCCGGGCGGCCGTACTCGACCAGCCAGACGGCGACCGCGATCCCGGTCGGGACGGCGAGGGAGCTGCCCATCACGGCGACGATCAGGGTCCCGATCAGGGCGTCGGAGAAGCCGCCGGTTTCGCCCTGGCTGAAACCCGCGGCGGCCGGGGTGACGAGCATTTCGAAGCGCAGGTAGGTGATCCCCTGGATCAGCAGGTAGATCACGATCGCGACCGCGATCGCGCAGAAGAGCAGGCCCAGCGCCCAGCAGACCGCGAGCCCGAGGCGGTCGATCGGGCGCCAGGCGGCGCTGCCCTCGCTGGCGCCCTTGCGGCCGCCGCTGGAAGCGGGCCGCGGCGCTGGCGGCTGGGGAGTGGCGACCGAGGACTCCATCAGGGCGTCCCGTATTTGCGCATCGCCCGGCGGGCGATGAAGCCGCAGGCCGAGGCCGTCGCCGCCGAGAGCAGGAGCACGGCGGCGATCGCGAACAGGGTCGCGTTCATCGGCTTCGAGCTGAGCTGGTCGATGTACTTGACGATCGTCGGCGCCAGCGGGCGCGAGGGCTCGTAGATGAAGATCAGGCCGTCGGCGGGGTTCGGCGACCAGCCGACCGAGCCGGAGATCATCGCCAGCATCACCGCCTCGCCGATGCCGCGGGCGGTGGCGAGGACGGTGCCGGCGACGATCGCCGGCCGGGCGCTGCGGACGCCGATCTTCCAGGTGGTGCGCCAGCGGTTGACGCCGAGCGCCAGCGAGCCCTCCAGCCAGCCCGGTTTGACCGCGCGCAGGCCGTCGCTGAAGATCGAGACCATCAGCGGCGCGATCATCACCGTCAGCACGATGATCGCCGCCAGCAGGCTGTAGCCGGTGAGCGAGATGACGCCGGCGACCGAGGCCTTCTGCGACTCGGTCACCAGGTGGTTGCCGATGAAGGGGACGAGGACGATGACGCCGATCAGGCCGTAGATCACCGACGGCACGCTGGCGAGGAAGCGGACGACCGGCTGCAGGATGTTGCTCATCCACTCGGGCGCGAACTCGACGATGAAGACGGCGACGAAGAGGGCGGAGAAGAGGGCGACGAGGACCGAGGTGCCGACGATCAGGAACGTGCTCCAGAGCAGCGGCCAGCCGTGGAAGGCCCAGACGTACCCGGCCCCGGTCTGGGCCGAGAGCGCGATCGCTTCCAGCTGGTCGTCGACGCTCCCGTTCGAGCTGAACCAGGAGAGGCCGTTGTGGGCGAAGGAGGGCCAGGCGCGGACGAAGACCGTGACGATCAGCGCCAGCAGCAGGCCGACGACGAAGCAGACCAGCGCGCCGAGCATCCGCTCGACGCGCTGGTCCGACCAACGGGGGCCGTACTCGGGAGCCAGCTCCTCCACCGGCCTACTTCTTGTTGAAGGCGGGCACGCCGCCTGCTTTGAGGATGATTTCGCCGGCGAGCTTGCTACGCCGGGCCCAGTCGACGAATTTGAGCAGGCCTTTCGGGCTCTGGCTGCCGTCGCCGGGGAGGACCAGGAACAGGTAGCGCGAGAGCGGGTACTTGAGCGGCTCGACGCTGATCTTGTTGGCCTGGCAGGGGATGCCGTTGACCTTGAGCGCCTTGAGGCTCTTTTTGCCCTGCCAGGCGAGCCCGGCGTAGCCGATCGCGTTCGGGTCCTGGCGGACCGCGTTGACGACGAGGCCGTCGGCGGTGAGCGCGTTGACGTTCGACGCCGGCGGTTCGTTGTTCAGCACCGCCTGCAGGAAGAAGTTGTACGTCCCGCCGTTGGTGTCACGGCCGACCGGGTCGATCGTCGTCGTCAGGTTGCCGCCGACCTGGCTCCAGTTGGTGAGCAGGCCGCGGTAGATGTCGTGCGCCTGCTGGACCGAGATGTTGGTCAGGCTGTTCTTCGAGTTGACGTCGAGGCAGAGCCCGTCCATGAACATCTTGATGTAGGTGGTGCCGGCGTCGCTGGGGAGGGGCGTGCGGGCGTTGCCGGCGAACTGGCTGGTGCCGTTCTGCACGTCCTTGACGCCGGCGTTGCCGCCGTTCGCCGTGTAGACGAAGTGGACCTTGTGGTTGACCTTCTTCGTATAGGTGGCGAACAGCGCCTGGAGGATCGGCTGCGCGGCCACCGACCCCGACCCGATGTAGGTCACGGCGCTGGCCGACGCCGGCACGGCGAGGGCCACGAGGGCGATCGCCGCTATTGCGAGGGACTTGATTCTCATCTGGGTTGACGTCCTTTCCTTCCGGGTGAGTCGAGTTTCTTGACCAACTTGGTCGCTTAAAGCTATCACCTTCTGTAGTTTATTGACCTACTTACTAGAGAAAGGTGGCGAACCCGCTCTGCGAAGGGCTTTTAGCCGCCTCGGACATGGAGGATCAATTGCTGAAGAGAAGGATTTCCGCCCCTCGAGCGGCCGCCGTCGTCGCCTTGGCGGCGTTCGTCGCCTTCGCGGCGACGGTGGCGCCCTCGCTGGCCGGATCGTCGTTCCTGACCAACCAGAAGGCGGCCAAGGTCTACATCTCCAACAAGAAAGCGAGCACGCTGTTCCTGAAGAAGAAGGCGGCCTCGAACCTGTACGTGGCCAAGGCGACGGCGCCAAAGCCGCCGGTCGTCGGGATCGCCGCCGGCACCGCCCAGTTCGGGCCGGTCTCGGCGACCACCGCCGGGTACATCCCGACGGCGTTCGTCTCCTTCGCGACCAAGGCGACGTCGAGCTCGACCGTGATCACGTTCTCGGGCAGCGCGACCTGCACCTCGGAAAAAGCCAGCTCGGCTGACGCCTGCCCGGTGGAAATCCTGGTCGACGGCCAGAAAACCGGCAAAGTGAACTTCGCGCCGGCGACCCTGGCCTCGCAGACCCCGGCGGCGCTGGTCCACACGATCATGCAGACGACGGTGCTCGGCAAAGGCGGTCACACCATCGCGATCCAGTACGCGGGCGCGAAAAACGTGACCTTCACGCTGAAAGGCTGGAACCTCGCGGTCCAGGCCTACCCGGATCCCGAGGAAGGGCTGGACACCACGACCACGACCAGCTCCAAGTAGTCCCG
Source organism: uncultured Conexibacteraceae bacterium (assembly GCA_964533285.1). Classification (GTDB taxonomy): domain Bacteria; phylum Actinomycetota; class Thermoleophilia; order Solirubrobacterales; family 70-9; genus VAYN01. Next base: position 10,471 of record CAZHLT010000018.1, read on the forward strand.
GCGCGCCGCCCGGTCCGGCCCGAGGCCGGCACCGGCGCGGCCCCCGTCCCCAGCTCAGCGCTGGGGGCGGGGGAGGGCGTCGCCGAGGATCAGGCGCGCCCGGTAGAAGAGCGCCTCGTCGACGTCCGCGGGCACCGAGTCGCGGTTGGCGAGGCGGGTGGTGCGGTTCTGCCCGGTCCCGGCCGGGCGCTCGTCGCGAATCAGCCCGGTCAGGCGCCCGCGCGAGACGAAGGTGGTGTGGGGGACTCGCTTGCCCATGCCTTGCTCCTTTCTAGAGTTTCTCGACTGACTAACTCAAGAATAGCATCCGCCGAGCGGGCGCCAACCACGATCGCTCCCTCCCACCTCATGACCTCTGTAACCCAGAGGGTTACAGAGGTCATGAGGTCAGGCCGG
>CAZHLT010000019.1:0-13475 GCA_964533285.1 uncultured Conexibacteraceae bacterium
CTGGCCCGCACCCCTACCTGCCCTGTGGGGGTGCGGGTCAGGCCCAAAGCCGCCGCCGCCTCTCTAGGCTAGGCGCATGATCGACCAACTCGTCGAACAGATCGAGGTGCGGTTCGCGGAGCTGGAGCAGCTCATGTCCGACCCTGCCGTGATCGGCGACCGGGCGCGCTACGCGGAGGTCGGGCGCGAATACCGCGAGCTGCAGCCGGCGCACGAGCTGGCCGGCGAGTACCAGACCCTGAAGGACGACCTCGAGGGCGCTCGCGAGCTGCTTGCCGAGGGCGAGGACGAGGAGCTGCGACGGGTCGTCGAGGAGGCGCCCGGCCGCCTCGCCGAGCTGGAAGAGGAGATCCGGCTGGCGATGGTCGAGCGCGACCCCAACGACGCCAAGAACGTGATCGTCGAGATCCGCGCCGGCACCGGCGGCGACGAGGCGGCGCTGTTCGCCGGCGACCTCTACAAGATGCTGACCCGCTACGCCGAGGCGCGCGGCTTCTCGGCCGCGGTCCTCTCGCAGTCCCCCTCCGAGGTGGGCGGGTTCAAGGAGGTGACCTTCGAAATCAAGGGCGAGGGCGCCTACTCGGTGTTCAAGTACGAGGGCGGCACCCACCGCGTCCAGCGCGTGCCGGAGACCGAGTCGCAGGGCCGGATCCACACCTCGACGGCGACGATCGCAGTCCTCCCCGAGGCCGAGGAGGTCGAGGTCGAGGTCGACCAGAACGACCTCCAGATCGACGTCTACCGCTCCTCCGGCCCCGGCGGCCAGTCGGTCAACACGACCGACTCGGCGGTGCGGATCACCCACAAACCGACCGGGATCGTGGTATCGATGCAGGACGAGAAGTCGCAGCTGCAGAACAAGGAGCGGGCGATGCGGGTGCTGCGGGCGCGGCTGTACGAGCGCGAGCTGGCCGAGCAGCAGGCGAAGATCGCCTCCGAGCGCAAGGCCCAGGTCGGCAGCGGCGAGCGCTCGGAGAAGGTCCGCACCTACAACTTCCCCCAGGGCCGGGTCACCGACCACCGGATCAAGCTCACCTCGCACAACCTCGACGGCGTCCTCGGCGGCGACCTGACCGAGTTCACCGAGGCGCTGGCGGCGGAGGAGAAACGCCAGAGGCTGGAGACCGCGGCAGTCGGTTGAGATGGCGGCGGCTGTGGCGGGGGAGGCGAGGGTCGGGGAAGCGCTGAGCGCGGCGGTCGAGGCGCTGGCGGCTGCCGGCGTGGAGGGGCCGAGGCTCGACGCGGAAGTGCTGCTGGGTGAGGCGATGGGGTGCGGGCGAGCGCTGCTGGCGGCCGATCCCGCGCGCGCGCTGCCGGCGCCCGCCGCGCGGTCCTTCGCCGCGATGGTGCGGCGGCGGCTGCGGCGCGAGCCGGTCGCCTACATCCTGGGATCGAAGGGCTTCCGCAACCTCGAGCTCTCCGTCGATCGCCGCGTCCTGATCCCGCGGCCCGAGACCGAGCTGCTGGTCGAAGTCGCGCTCGAGCGCCAGCCGGCGCGGCTGCTCGACCTCGGCACCGGCTCCGGCGCGATCGCCCTCGCCGTCGCCGACGAGCTGCCCGGCTGCGAGGTCCTCGCCACCGACACCTCGGCGGGCGCGCTGGAAGTCGCTCGCGCCAACGCCGAGCGCCTCGGCCTCGCCGGCCGGGTCGAGCTGCGCCAAGGCAGCGTCCCCGCCGGCGAGCGCTTCGACCTCGTTCTCGCCAACCTCCCTTACGTCGCCGAGCGCGACTGGCCTTCGCTCCAGCCCGAGGTCACCGAGTGGGAGCCCCGCGAGGCGCTGCTCGCCGGCCCCGACGGCCTCGACGCCTACCGCGCCCTCTTCCCCCCGTGTGGCAGTCATTTCTCACGCTATGGAGGGAAAAGCACTGCCACGAGCCCGAGTGAGCGGGCGGTTGACCCTGGGGTGGCAGCGGCGGTGGCGGTCGAGGTGGGGGAGGGGCAGGCGAGCGCGGTGGCGGAGCTCGCTCGCCGGGCGGGGTTCACGCGGACCGCGGTGCGGCGCGACCTGGCGGGGATCGAGCGCGTCGTGGTGGCGGAGCCCGTGATGGCGACGGAGCGCGAGCCGGCTCGCGGCCCCCGGACCGGAGGCGCGCGATGAATGCCCCGACCGACCCCGAGGTGGTCGCCGCGACCGACCCCGCGGCGCGTGGGGCGCTGGAACGCTGCATCGGCTCCGGCGGCGTCGCCGTCTTCCCGGCCGACGGCCTCTACGGCCTCGCCTGCGACCCGCTCGACCCGGCAGGCGTGGTCCGGATCCACCAGCTGAAGGGTCGCGAGGGCGGCAAGTCCTCGGCCGTCATGTATTTCTCGCCGCTGGCCCTGCGCGAGCTCGTCGCCGGGCTCGGCCCGCGCGCCGCCGCCGCCGTCAGCGCCCTGCTGCCGGGGCCGGTGACCCTGGTCGTCGACAACCCGGAGCGGCGCTACCCGCTGGCCTGTCGCGAGGACCCGACCCGGCTCGGGATCCGGTTGATCGAAGGGCCGCTGGCCGGCGCCATGTGCCCGGTCTTCCAGACCTCGGCCAACCGCAGCGGCGAGCCGCCGCCGTCGCGCTTCGAGGACGTGCCGGCGGCGATCCTCGCCGCCGTCGACCTGGCCATCGACGGCGGCGCGCTGACCGGGCTGCCCTCGACCGTGGTCGACATCGCCGACCTCGACCGCGACGGCAGCTGGACGGTGCTGCGCCAGGGCGCGCTCTCCGAAGGCGACCTGCTCAGCGCTCTCGCCTCGGTTGGCGTTGACTAGGCCCTATGGCCTCGGTTTACGACCGGCGCCATAGCGTCAGTCGACGCATCAGCAGCCGGTGCTGCCGTCGAACGGCAGCCGCACGAAGCGGCGCGAGGCGTTGTCGTGCTCGTTCGACTCGTAGAAGAGGTGCTTGGGGTCGACGGTCATCACGTAGGCGAAGCAGCCGCGCAGGCCAGCGACGTTGATCCACTGCTTGTCGTAGGGCGCCGGGTAGATGTCCGACCAGCCGACCGAGGTCCCGAGCGTGACCCGGTTGCGATAGGGGTTCTGGTTGCAGCCCGGGTAGTGGCGCTGGTGCGGCGAGCGTTTGCCTGGCCGGGTCAGGGCCAGGTCGCGCAGGCAGTAGTTGAGCTTCGGGCTGGTGCGGAGCACCGGCCCCAGGGTGCCGTCGCTGCCCAGCCGCCGCAGCTCGAACCGCGCCAGCTGGTGGACCTTCCAGTAGGAGCCACCGAAGTAGGCGCCGACGTTGGTGAAGCGCAGGCTGGCCTCGGTGCGGACGTCGAGGTGGCCGCCGCCTTTGCGGTAGATGCGCTGGTTGACCTTCATCGTCCGCCAGCCGTTACGGCGCCCGTGCAGCTCAATCGGGCCGAGGCCGCGGCTGCGGACGTCGCTGGTCGCCCGCAGCAGGACGCGGCTCGCGCTGACGTACTGCTCGTAGATCTCGGACGGCGGCCCGATCCGCAGGTTGGGGCAGCGCAGGTGGCGGGCCAGCGCTCCCTTGCAGGGGTTCTCCGGCGCGGCGCCGGCGGCGGTCGGCGCCGCGGCGAGCAGCAGGCCGAGCAGGCCGGCGAGGACGGGAAGGCGGGCTCGCACGCCCCCCAGACTATCCCGGCTGGTTGCTATGGTCGCGCCCGGATGAGCGAGCTCCCCGAGAACTTCCAGACCGCCCCCCTGGCCGAGGTCGACCCGGCGATCGCCGACGTCCTCGCCGCCGAGCTGCGCCGCCAGCAGCGGACGCTGGAGATGATCGCCTCCGAGAACTTCGTCCCTCAGGCGGTCCTCGAAGCGGTCGGCTCGGTGCTGACCAACAAGTACGCCGAGGGCTACCCCGGCCGCCGCTACTACGGCGGCTGCGAGGAGGTCGACGTCGCCGAGGAACTGGCGATCGAGCGCGCCCGCTCGCTGTTCGGCGCCGAGCACGCCAACGTCCAGGCCCACGCCGGCGCCCAGGCCAACAACGCCGCCTACATGGCGCTGATCGAACCGGGCGACACGATCCTCGGCATGGCCCTCGACCACGGCGGCCACCTCAGCCACGGGATGAAGCTGAACGTCTCCGGCAAGCTCTACAACCCGGTCCCCTACCACGTCCGCAAAGAGGACCTGCTGGTCGACATGGACGAGGTCCAGCGCCTCGCCGAGGAGCACAAGCCGGCGGTGATCGTCGCCGGCTGGTCGGCCTACCCGCGCTACCTCGACTTCGCCGCCTTCCGCGAGATCGCCGACTCGGTTGGCGCCAAGCTGATGGTCGACATGGCCCACTTCGCCGGCCTCGTCGCCGCCGGCGAGCACCCGAGCCCGGTCCCGCACGCCGACGTCGTCACGACGACGATCCACAAGACGCTCTGCGGCCCGCGCAGCGGCATGATCCTCTGCCGCTCCGAGCACGCGAAAGCGATCGACAAAGCGGTCTTCCCCGGCCAGCAGGGCGGGCCGCTGATGCACACCGTCGCCGCCAAGGCGGTGGCGCTGGGAATCGCCGCCAGCGAGCCCTTCCGCGCCCGCCAGCGGCAGACGATCGCCAACGCAAGAGCACTGGCTGCCGGGCTGGAAGACGGAGGGGTCCCGGTCCTCACCGGCGGCACCGACGTCCACCTCGTCCTCGTCGACCTGACCCCGACCGGGCTCGACGGGCAGACGGCGGAGGACCGGCTCGAGGAGATCGGCATCACCGTCAACCGCAACGCGATCCCCTTCGACCCGCGGCCGCCGATGAATCCCTCGGGGCTGCGGATCGGCACCCCGGCGCTGACCACCCGCGGCCTGGTCGAGGACGACATGACCGAGATCGCCGCCGTGATCGCCGCCGCCCTCGGCGACGGCTTCGAGTCCGAGAAGGACTCGCTCTCGTCCCGCACCGGCGCCCTGATGGACCGCTACCCGCTCTACCCCCAGTTGACGCCGAGCGCCGTCTGAGGCGGCGGCGCGCGCCGCGCCGGTAGGGTCGCGCCGATGCGAGTCTGGGTCGACTGCACCGCCGCCGCGCACCCCCTGGTGCTGCGGCCGATCATCGAGCGGCTGCAGGCGCAGGGGCACGAGGTCTTCATCACCGCCCGCGAGTACGGGCAGACGCTCGGCATCCTCGACCGGCTCGGGTTCTCCTACACGGCGGTCGGCGAGCACGGCGGGGCCTCGCGGCTGGGCAAGGTGCGGGCGCTGGGCGGCCGCTCGGCGCGGCTGGCGCGGGTCGTCTGGCGGCGGCGGCCGCAGCTGGCGCTCGGCCACGGCTCGGTCGACCTCGCCGTCGTCGCCGGCTCCTTCCTGATCCCGGCGGTGCAGATGCAGGACTACGAGTTCGGCGGCCTGCAGCGGCAGATCGCCTTCCGCCAGGCGCGGCGGGTGCTGGTCCCGGACTCGATCCCGGTCGAGCGGCTGCGCAAGATCGGCGCACGCGAACGCAAGCTGGTCCGCTTCCCCGGGCTGAAGGAGGACTACTACCTGGCCGGCTTCGAGCCCGACCCGGCCGTGCTCGACGAGCTCGGGCTCGACCGCGACAAGGTCCTGGTCGTGCTGCGGCCGCCGCCGGAGACCTCCGAGTACCACGCGCCCAACGACGTCTACGGTGCCACCGTGCGGCGGCTGGCGGCCAGCCCCGAGGCGCAGGCGGTGCTGATCCCGCGCACCGAGGAGCAGGGGCGGGCGGCGCGGGCGCTCGGCGCCGCCAACCTCGTCGTCCCCGAGCGGGCGGTCGACGCCCAGAGCCTGATCGCCTTCGCCGACCTCGTGGTCAGCGCCGGGGGGACGATGAACCGCGAGGCGGTCGCCCTCGGCACCCCCGTCTTCACCACCTTCAGCGGCCGCATGGGCGGCGTCGACGAGGCGCTGATCGCCGAAGGCCGGCTGCGGGTGCTCGAGGACCCGGGGGCGCTGGTCCTGGCCAAGCGGACGACGCCGGTCGGCGTCCTGCGCCCGCGCGACCCGCAGATCCTGGTCGAGGGCGCCCTCAGCGCGGTTGCGTAGCCGCATCCGACATCGACCCCACCCTGGTGGGGTGAACGTCGGAAGCGATCGACGCCCGCGCCCTCAAGTAGCCTGACTCGCCCGCTCCCTGATCGGACACAGCGCATGGTCCCGACGACCACCGATGCGATTCTCGCCTTCATCGCGGCCGCGGCGGTCGCCTGGCTGCTGGTGCCCTACGCCGAGCGCCTCGCCTTCAAGGTCGGCGCGATCGACATGCCGAAGGAGCGCGGCTTGCACGACCGGCCGATGCCGCGGCTCTCGGGCCTGGCGATCCTCGCCGGGGTCGAGCTCGCCGGTTGGATCTGGCTGCCCGACGACGGCCAGAGCCGGGCGATCCTGCTCGGCGCGGTGGCGATTGCCGCGGTCGGGGTGGTCGACGACATCCGCGGCCTGCCGGCGCTGCCGAAGCTGCTCGGCCAGATCGGCGCCGCCCTGATCCCGGTCTGCGCCGGGGTCCGCGTCGACAACCTCACCCTGCCCTTCGTCGGCGGCTTCGACCTCGGCTGGACCGCCTACCCGCTGACCGTGCTGGGGATCGTCGCCGTCGTCAACGTGATCAACTTCCTCGACGGCGTCGACGGCCTTGCCGCCGGCGTCTGCACGATCGCCGCGGTCACCTTGGCGACGATCGCGCTCTCGCTCGACCGCAACGCCGCCGGCGTGCTCGCGGCGCTGACCGCCGGCGCCGCTCTCGGCTTCCTCCGCCACGGCTTCCCGCCGGCCTCCAGCTTCATGGGCGACACCGGCTCCAACCTGCTCGGCTACCTGCTGGCGACCGCCTCGGTCCAGGGCGCGCTGAAGACCAACGCGGTCATCGCCCTCGCTTTCCCGCTGATCGTCCTTGCCGTGCCGATCCTCGACACCGGCTTCGTCGTCGCCAAGCGGCTCAAATACCGGCAGCCGATCTACCAGGCCGACGCCTGGCACTTCCACCACCGGATGGCCAACAAAGGCTTCTCGCAGCGCCGCACGATCGCCTATCTCTACGCCTGGACGCTGGTGATGTCGGGGCTGGCATTGGCCCTGCGCTTCGTCCCCTACAGCGACAACCACGGCCACTTCAACGCCCTCTGGACCGCGGTGATCGCGCTGCTGCTGCTCGGCGCCCTCGCCTACAGCGTCTACCTGATCTACGTGCTGGAGATCCTCAAGCTGCGCCGCGGCCGCCTCAATCCGGAGACCGGCGAGTTCGAGGCGATCGAGCTCGAGCCGCCGCCGCGCGAGAAGCCCGAGGTGAGGTAGTGGCAACCCTCACGAAGTGGCTTCGTGAAGCCAAAAATCCGCCGTTTGGGATATAGTCGCGCTGCTGCCCGCTCACCCCCGAGACGGGCGTATTTATGTCTCCTCCCAAGTACCTCGACCTTCTGCTGCTAGCCGCCGGGCTGGTCGTCTTCCTTTTGGCGGGTTTCCCGCTTCTCGGCTACGCCGTCGCCGCGGCCGCCTGGCTGGTCCAGCGCGGCATCCAGGTCGTGACCAACCGCCGGGCGACCGCCGAGCTGCAGGCCGGCAACCGCCAGAAGGCGATGGGGATCATCGCCGCGACGACGCTCGGCCGGGTCTGGCTGATGGCGACCGCGGTGCTCCTCGTCGGCCTCTCCGACCGCGAAGCCGGCCTCGCCGCCGCGATCCTCGTCCTCGTCCTCTTCACGGTCTCCTTCGCGGCGCAGGGCCTGGCCCACCTCTTCGGTGAGCCCGAAGGGCAGGGAGCGGCGTGAGCGCGGACACCGCAGCTGTGCAGGCGCCCGAGAGCGCCGCGAAGTCGGGAGGGCTGAGCACCAAGGCCAAGGTCTTCATCGGCCTCGGCACCTACCTGGCTCTGGCGATTCTGCTGCTGCTGATCTTCGGCAGCGACGGCAAGAACGAAGCCTTCAAGCCGCAGAACGAGTTCAAGCTCGAAGAGTGGATCGGGATCCACATCGGCGGCGTCGACCTCAGCATCAACAAGGCGGTCGTCTACCTGCTGCTGGCCAGCGGCCTGACGATCTGGACGATGCTGTGGATCGCGAAACGGATGCAGCAGAAGCCGAACCGGGTCCAGACCGCGGTCGAGGTCGCCTACGACATGACCAAGAACAACATCACCGGTGGCAACATGGACTCGAAGATGGCGTCCAAGTGGTTCCCCTTCGTCGCCACCCTGTTCTTCTGGATCTGGTTCTCGAACATGCTCGGCTTCCTGCCGCTGCCGACCAACACCGAGCACGAGATCAACATCTTCGGCCTCGAAATCCCCGCCTTCGCGATCTACGCGGCGACCGCCAACCTCTCGATCCCGCTCGTCCTCACCCTCGTCGTCTGGGTCTCCTACCACGTCGAGGGCGTGCGCGAGAAGGGCCTCGTCAAGTACCTGGCCAGCTGGCTGCCGCCCGGTCTCGAGGACATGAACCCCTTCGCCAAGGGCTTCATCTTCATCATCGAGGCGGTCTCCCACTTCGCCCGCCTGATCTCGCTCTCCGTCCGACTTTTCGCCAACATCCTCGCCGGCCACCTGCTGCTCCTGTTCATGGGCGGCGGGCTTGCGGTGCTGCTCGGGATCGCCGCCCTCGGCGCCCTCACCTTCCCGCTGGCCTTCTTCTTCTTCATCCTCGAGGTCGGGCTTATCGCGACCTTGCAGGCGTTCATCTTCGCCACTCTTACTGCCATCTACCTCGGCGGAGCGACCTCCGCCAGTCACTAGCAAAGGAGCGCTTTTCCATGGATCTGTCCCCTGTCGTCGCCGCCGTCTCCGACGAAGGCATCGAAGCGGCCGGCAAGGCGATCGCGCTCGGCGTCGGTGCCGGGCTCGGCTCGATCGGCGCCGGTATCGGCATCGGCTTCATCTTCGGTAAGGAGATCGAGTCGGTCGCCCGCCAGCCGGAGATGAAAGACGAGCTCCAGAGCATCCGCTGGCTCGGCTTCGCGCTGACCGAGGCCGTGGCCTTCTACACGTTCATCTTCGGCCTCATCGCCTTCTTCCTCTAGGTCGATGGACCCCGTCGGGCTGATCTCCACGCTGGTCCTCGCCGCCGAGTCCGGGGGAGAGGAAGAAGGCGGCAGCTTCCTCGTCTCGCCGGGCCTCGGCCTGATGATCTGGACCCTGGTCCTGTTCGGGATCACGATGTGGGTCCTGAAGAAGTTCGCCTTCCCGAAAATCCAGGAAGCGCTGGACCGGCGGGCGCAGACGATCGCCGAGTCGCTCGACATCGCCGAGCGTCAGCGGCGCGAATCGGACGAGCTGCTCGAGGAGTACCGCGGCCGCCTCGCCGAGGCCCGCGAGCAGGCCGACGACATCCTCGCCCGCGCCCGCAAGGCGGCGGAGACCGCGGAAGCCGAGGCGACCGCCTCGGGCCGGGAGAAACGCGAGGAGCTGGTCGCCCAGGCCAAGCGCGACATCGAAGCCGAGACGCGGCGCTCGCTGGAGCAGATCCGCAGCGAGGTCGCCGACCTGACCGTGCTGGCGACCGAGAAAGTCACCCGCAAGACGCTCTCGCCCGAGGATCAGAAACGGCTCGTCGAGGAGGCCCTCGCCGAGGTCGACTTCTCGGCCCTCTCGGGGTCGGAGAACTAGGGACGGAAATGCCCGAGGCGGCTCACGTATACGCCCAGGCCCTCTTCGAGGCGGGCAAGGACAAAGGCAAGCTGGACGCGCTGCAGTCGCAGCTCGCCCAGTTCACCGACGTGGTCGACCGCAACCGCGAGCTGCAGGTCTTCCTCTTCAGCCCCTACCTGTCCTCGGCCGACAAGCGCGAGGGCCTGCGGCGGGCGATCTCCGGCGCCGAGCCGGAGCTGATCAACTTCCTCGAGCTGCTGGTCGAGAAGCACCGGATGCCGGAAATCTTCCGCATCCGGCGCGAGCTCGACGAGCTCTGGAAGAAGGAGAACCGCCGCCTCGACGTCACCGTCACCGCCGCCGTCGAGCTCGACCCCGCGGTCGTCGCCAAGATCGGCGAGGAGGTCGAACGGCAGACCGGCGAGGCGGTCGAGCTCTCGAGCCGCGTCGACGACGGCATCATCGGCGGCATCGTCCTGCAGGTGGGGAACATGGTCCTCGACGCGAGCATCCGCAGTCGCCTGGAGAAACTTCGAAAGACCGTCGCAACCGCGGCGTAAGGAGGAACTGAGCACCCGATGGAGATCAAGCCGGACGAGATCGCAAGCATTCTGCGGGAACGGATCGAGGGCCTGGAGACCGACTCGGCCGACCTCTCCGAGGTCGGCACCGTCCTCTCCGTGGCCGACGGGATCGCCCGCATCCACGGCCTCGACAACTGCATGGCGCTGGAGATGCTCGAGCTGGGCCACGGCGTCACCGGCCTGGCGCTGAACCTCGAGGCCGACAACGTCGGCGCCGTGCTGTTCGGCGAGTGGGACAAGATCGTCGAGGGCGACACCGTGAAGCGGACCGGGCACCTGCTCGAGATCCCGGTCGGCGAGGCGCTGCTCGGCCGCATGGTCGACCCGCTCGGCCGCCCGCTCGACGACCGCGGCGAGGTGGCGACCACCGAGACCCGCCCGGCCGAGTTCAAAGCCCCCGGCGTCGTCGAGCGCCAGCCGGTTGAGGAACCGGTGCAGACCGGCCTGATGGCGATCGACGGGATGATCCCGATCGGCCGCGGCCAGCGAGAGCTGATCATCGGCGACCGGCAGACCGGCAAGACGGCGATCGCGGTCGACACGATCATCAACAACAAGGACAAGGACCTGATCTGCATCTACGTCGCGATCGGGCAGCGGATGTCCACCGTCGTCCAGCTGAAAGAGATCCTCGAGGAGAACGGGGCGATGGAGAACACCATCATCGTCGCCGCTCCCGCCGACGAGGCGGCGCCGATCAAGTACATCGCGCCCTACGCCGGCTGCGCGATGGGCGAGCACTTCCTCTACAACGGCAAAGCCGCCCTCTGCGTCTACGACGACCTCACCAAGCACGCCTACGCCTACCGTCAGATGTCGCTGCTGCTGCGGCGCCCGCCGGGCCGCGAGGCCTACCCGGGCGACGTCTTCTACCTGCACTCGCGGCTGCTCGAGCGGGCGGTGAAACTGAACGACGAGCTCGGCGGCGGCTCGCTGACGGCGCTGCCGATCATCGAGACCCAGGCCTCCGACGTCTCCGCCTACATCCCGACCAACGTGATCTCGATCACCGACGGTCAGATCTTCCTCGAGTCCGACCTCTTCTTCTCCGGCGTGTGGCCGGCGATCAACGTCGGCATCTCGGTCTCGCGGGTGGGCGGCAACGCGCAGACCAAGGCGATGAAGAAGGTGGCCGGCAAACTGCGCCTCGACCTCTCCCAGTACCGCGACCTCGAGGCCTTCGCCCAGTTCGGCTCCGAGCTCGACGCGGAGACGCAGAAAGCGCTGACCCGCGGCCAGCGCCTGGTCGAGCTGCTCAAACAGAAAGAGCGCGAACCGCTTGGCGTCGGCGACCAGGTCGCCTCGATCTACTCCGGCACCGGCGGCTACCTCGACCGCATCAAAGTCGATCGCGTCGCCGAGTTCCTCGCCGACCTGCGGAACCGGCTGCACGCCGAGAACGCCGAGCTGCTGGGCCGGATCGAGGAGACCGGCCAGCTCTCCGACGAGGACGAGGAGGCGCTGGGCAAGGCGATCGCCGAGTTCGTCGACGACTTCGGCCCCGACTTCGACGAGCACGGCGAACCGCTCGAGGCCGGCGAGTCCGACCGGATCCATTCCGCCGAGGAGCGCGAGGCGCCGGCCCGCACCGCCGGCGACGGCGAGAAGGAGGAGGCGGCGGCCTAGCAGGGCCGCCGAGATCCGCCCATGGCCACCCAGAAGGAGGTCAAAAACCGCATCGCGTCGGTCAAGAACATCCACAAGATCACGCGGGCGATGGAGATGGTCGCGGCGGCGCGCCTGCGCCGCGCCGAACAGCGGATCGACGCCCTCCGCCCCTACGCGGAGGGGATGCGGAAACTGACCCGGACCGCCGCCGAGCACGCTGGCGGCATCCCGCGCGTCCCGGTGATGGAAGAGCGCGAGGAGGTGAAGCGGGTCGGGATCGTCCTCGTCACCGGCGACCGCGGCCTCGCCGGCGCCTTCAACACCAACGTGATCCGCGAAGGGATGCGGACCGCGGCCCGGGTCCGCGAGGAGGGCGCCGAGCCGTCCTTCGTCGTCGTCGGCCGCAAGGGCGTCTCCACCCTGATCTTCCGCAAACAGAACGTCAGCGCCGAATACACCGGCTTCACCGACCGCCCGGCCTTCGCCAACGCGCGCGAGATCGGCGAGGGGCTGACCGCTCGCTACGTCGACCAGGACCTCGACCGGGTGGAGATGATCTACAACCGCTTCGTCTCGCCGCTGACCCAGCACGTCTGGCGGCAGACCCTGCTGCCGCTGCAGCAGGCCGAGGTGATCGGCGAGGGTGCCGACGCCGAGCAGGAGGGCGGCGAGGAGACCGAGGCCGAGCGGCTGCAGGCCAGATCGGAGTGGACCTACGAGCCCGACGCCGAGGAGCTGCTCGCCCGCCTGATCCCCGAGTACGTGACGATCTCGGTCTACCGGGCGCTGCTGGAGTCGGCCGCCTCCGAGCTCGGGGCGCGGATGACGGCGATGCGCAGCGCCGCCGAGAACGCGGAAACGATGATCGGCGACTTGACGCTGGAGATGAACCGCGTCCGCCAGGCGGACATCACGCAGGAGATCTTGGAGGTCGTCGCCGGTGCCGAGGCGCTCGGCTAGGCGGCAGGAACACTTGGAACACGGAAAAGGAACCAATGGCTGAGAACGGAAGCACCGCAAGCAACGTAGGCCGCGTCGAGCAGGTGACCGGCGTCGTCATCGACGCCGTCTTCCCGGACGGGCTGCCGGCGATCTACTCGGCGATCACGATCGAGTCCGCCGGCGACGACGGCGAGACGACGACCCTGGTCTGCGAGGTCCAGCAGCACCTCGGCGACGACCGCGTGCGCGCGGTCGCGATGGACGCCACCGACGGCCTCCGCCGCGGCGACAAGGTCGTCGACACCGGCGGCCCGATCACCGTCCCGGTCGGCGAGCCGACCCTCGGCCGCATCTTCAACCTGCTCGGCGAGCCGATCGACAACGGCCCCGAGGTCGAGGCCGAGGAGAGGTGGCCGATCCACCGCGCGGCCCCGAAGGCTTCCGACCTGACCCCGACCCAGGAGATCCTCGAGACCGGGATCAAGGTCATCGACCTGCTCGCGCCGTACGCCAAAGGTGGCAAGGTCGGGCTGTTCGGCGGCGCCGGCGTCGGCAAGACCGTGCTGATCCAGGAGCTGATCCGCAACATCGCCGAGGAGCACTCCGGCCTCTCCGCCTTCGTCGGCGTCGGCGAGCGCTCGCGCGAGGGCAACGACCTCTGGCTCGAGATGAAAGAGTCGGGCGTGATCGACAAGACGATGCTCGTCTTCGGTCAGATGAACGAGCCGCCCGGCGCCCGCCTTCGCGTCGCCCTCTCCGGCCTGACGATGGCCGAGTACTACCGCGAGCAGGGCGGCCAGGACGTGCTGCTGTTCATCGACAACATCTTCCGCTTCGTCCAGGCGGGCTCGGAGGTCTCGGCGCTGCTCGGGCGCATGCCCTC
>CAZHLT010000020.1:0-1326 GCA_964533285.1 uncultured Conexibacteraceae bacterium
TCCGGGTCCTTGGCGGCCAGCATTTCCGCCAGCTCGACCATCACCTTGCACTGCTTCCAGGTCGCGTCGTCCTGCATCTTGCCGTCGATCATGTGGACGCCGCGGCCGTCGGGGATCGCCTCCAGCACCTTCTTGGCGAACTTGACCTCGTCCGGCGGCGGGCTGAAGACCTGCTTCGCGATCCCGATCTGGACCGGGTGCAGCGACCAGGCGCCGACGCAGCCCATCAGGAAGGCGGCGCGGAACTGGGTCTCGCAGCCGGCGGTGTCCTTGATGTCGCCGAAGGGGCCGTAGAAGGGCAGGATCCCGGTCGCGGCGCAGGCGTCGACCATGCGGGCGATCGAGTAGTGCCAGAGGTCCTGCTGGGCGCTGACGCGGTCGGCCTCGGGGTTCTCGGGGTCGGCCGGGTCCTCCATCACCCGGTAGCCGGGGTGGCCGCCCCCGACGCGGGTCGTCTTCATCCGCCGCGAGGCGGCGAGGTCGGCCGGGCCGAAGCTCATCCCCTGCATGCGCGGGCTGGCGGCGGCGATCTCCTCGAGGTTGACGACGCCCTGGGCCGTCTCCAGGATCGCGTGGATCAGGATCGGGCGGTCGAGGCCGGCCTTGGCCTCGAGCTGGGCGAGCAGGCGGTCGACGTAGTGGATGTCCCAGGCGCCCTCGACCTTGGGCACCATCACGACCTCGAGCTTGTCGCCGATCTCGGTCACCAGCGTCGTCAGGTCGTCGAGCACCCAGGGGCTCTCGAGCGAGTTGACGCGGGTCCACAGCGAGGTTGAGCCGAAGTCGGTCTCCTTCGCGGCCTTGACCAGGCCCGTCCGCGCCGCCTCCTTGCGGTCGACGGGGACGGCGTCCTCGAGGTTGCCGAGGAGGATGTCGGTCTGCTTGGCGATGTCGCCCGCCTTGGCGACCATCTTCTCGTTCGAGAAGTCGAGGAAATGGATCATCCGCGAGGGCTTGACCGGGATCTCGCGCAGCGGCTCCGGGGCGCCGATCGCCAGCGGTTGGAAGAAGTCTCTGGGGTTTCTCAAGCTGCTCCTCGGGTCGGTTGTCTGGCGGGCCAAATCTAGTCGACCGGCCGAAAACGCGGACTTTGCGGTTTCCCGCCTGGGCGGTCCCTAAATTCCCCGCAATGACCGAGGGCGAGCGCGACAGCACCAGCGAATGGCTGCTGCCCGAGGCGCGGCGACCGCCGACCGTGGCCGAGCTCGAGCAGCGGGTCGACCACGCGCTCGCCGTCGCCCGCTCGGCTGAATCGGCGGCGCTGCAGATCGGCGCCGCCGCGCTCGACGCCGCCGAGCAGTCGCGCCGCGCCGCCGACCTCGCCCT
>CAZHLT010000021.1:0-6087 GCA_964533285.1 uncultured Conexibacteraceae bacterium
CGCTGGGTGTTCGTCCTGGCGGCGGTTGTGGCGTTCGCGATCGCCCTCGCTGCATGTGGGTCGTCGTCGGACTCGTCGAGCCCTTCGTCGACGGAAGCGAGCAACACCACGGAAGAAGAACCGTCGAGCGGCGCCTCGACCGAAAAGCCGCTGGAAGGCAAGACCATCGCCTACATCCAGACCGGCTCGCTCGAATACTATGAGTACTCCGCCGAAGGCGCGAAGATGGCGATCGAAGTGCTGGGCGGCACGCCCGAGGTGCTGAACTCCGAACTCGACCCGAGCAAGGAGCTCGCCAACGTCCAGGACGCGATCACCAAGCAGGTCGACGGCATCGTTCTCTTCCCGCTCAGCGACGCGAGCGAGAAGGCCGCGGTGAAGGAGGCCAACGACGCGGGCATCCCGATCAGCATCGTCGGCATCATCCCGCTCGAAGAAGTGCAGCCGATGATCGCCGGCGACGCCGCCGTCCACTTCATGGACTACGCGAAGGTGCTCGGCGAAGCGTTCGCCGAAATCGTCCCCAGCGGCCCGGTCGCGATGATCACCGGCCTCGAGGGTCGCCAGGAGGTCGTGGAATTCAAAAAGGCCTTCGCCGAAGGCTTCGGCGACTCCTCGCGGATCGTCGAGGAGGTCGACGGCGAATACCTGCGCCCGAAGGCCTTCTCCCTGACCCAGGACATCATGGCCAAGCACCCCGACCTGAAGGGTCTGATCGTCCAGAACGAGGACATGGCGGTCGGTGCCGTGCAGGCGCTGGGCTCGAAGATCAACCAGGTCGCCGTCACCTCGCAGAACGGCTCGCCCGTTGGCAACGACCTGCTCGAAGAAGAAAAACTGAAGGTGACCATCGGCGCGTCCCCGACCCAGGAGGCGACCCTGTCGGTGCGCCTGCTGGCGGAAGACATCGCCGGCGAACCGTCCGCGGAAAAGCTCTGCGCGACCCCGTTCGCACTCAACTACCCGGGCGAAATCAAATCCGAACCGTACGAAGCGACGCCCGAACTGGTCGAAACCTGGATCAAGACCAGCAAATGCGCCGGTCCTGACGGTAAGTGACCCGAGGTATCTGACAGATGCCGTTCCCACCCGCGGCGGCCTCGGCGCCGCGGGTGGGGTCGCGGTGGCACGGCGGGGGTCGCGGTTCACAACACGGGCTCTAACACTGAAAGGCGGACATGGAGAGGAACACCACAGGTAACGAGGCGGCAAACCCGGGCGCGGGCTTGGCCGGGCTCACCATTCGCGACATCGAGGTGATCCCGCTGCGCGCGCCGCTCGCCCGCGAATACCGTGGCAGTCACTACCGGATGACCAACCGTGCCACCGTGGTCACCCGGGTGCACACCGAGGAGGGACTGGTCGGCGAGGCCTACGCCGGCGACGAGGACGACGGCCTCGAGGCGATCGTCCGCATCCTGCGCCAGGAGGTCGCCCCCGCCGTGCGCGGCCTCGACGCCTTCGCCACCGAGCGCTGCTGGGAGGCGGCGTTCCCCGCCACCTTCGACATCCTCCGCGACCGCCGCCTCGGCCTCGTCGCCCTCGCCTGCCTCGACGCGGCGATCTGGGACCTGGTCGGCAAGGCGCTCGGCCAGCCGCTGTGGCGGCTCTTCGGCGGCTACCGCCAGAGCCTGCCGATGATCGTGATCGGCGGCTACTACGGGTCCTCGCTGGGGCAGATCGCCGAGGAGATGCAGCGCCACCGCGAGAGCGGGATGGCAGGGATCAAGTTCAAGGTCGGCGGCCTCTCCCCCGAGGAGGACGCGGCGCGCGTGATCGCCGCTCGCGAGGCCGCCGGAGACGACTTCGTGATCGCGATCGACGCCAACCAGGGCTACACGGTCGAGCAGGCGCTGCGGCTCTGCCGGCTGCTGGAGGGCGTCGGCATCCGCTGGTTCGAGGAGCCGGTCGGCTGGCAGAACGACCGCCGCGGCCTGCGCGACGTCCGCATGCAGGGCGGGATCCCGGTCTGCGCCGGCCAGAGCGAGTACTCGCCGAGCGGCTGCCGCGACCTGATCGAGGCCGGCGCGATCGACGTCTGCAACTTCGACGCCTCCTGGTCGGGCGGGCCGACCGCCTGGCGGCGGGCCGCGGCGATCACCCACGCCGCCGAGGTCCAGATGGGCCACCACGAGGAGCCGCACATCGCCGGCCACCTGGTCGCCAGCCAGCCGCACGGGACCTACGTCGAGTGCTTCGAGCCCGACCGCGACCCGTTCTGGTGGAACCTGGTCGCCAACCGTCCCGAGCTGGTCGGCGGCGAGCTGACCCTGCCGACGGCGCCCGGGCTCGGCTGGGAGATCGACTGGGAATACGCCGACCGCCACCGGCTCGAGGAGGGGTAGGGATGGGCGAGACCGTGCTCGCGGCGAAGGGCGTCGTCAAGCGCTTCGGCGCGACGACGGCGCTCGACGGCGCCGACTTCGAGATCCGCAAGGGCGAGGTCGTCGGCCTGGTCGGTGCCAACGGCGCCGGCAAGTCCTCGCTGGTCAAGGTCCTCTCCGGGGCACTGACCCCCGACGAGGGCGAGATCAGGATCGGCGAGGAGGTGCGCCACGGGCTGACGCCGCGCCTCGCCCAGCGCCTCGGGATCGCGACGATCTACCAGGAACCGAGCCTGGTCCCGACCCTGGGGCTGGTCGAGAACATCGTCCTCGGCCGCGAGCCGACCCACGGCCACGCCCTGCTCGCCCGCCGCAGTGCCCGGCTCTCCGCCCGCGAGTGCCTGGAGCGGGTCGGGCTCGTCGACCGGATCGGGATGACCGCCGGCGACATGAGCCCGGCCGGCCAGCAGATGCTGGAGATCGCCAAGGCGCTGCACCGCGACAGCCAGGTCGTGATCATGGACGAGCCGACCGCGGCGCTCGGCGAAACCGAGAGCAAGCGCCTGTTCGAGGTGATCCACTCGCTGACCGAGGCCGGGGTGGCGGTGATCTACATCTCCCACCGCCTCGACGAGGTGCTCGACCTCTCCGACCGCGTCTTCGTCATGCGCGACGGCAAGACCGTGTTCGCCGGCGAGGCCGAAGGCCAGAGCGAGACGACGCTGGTCCGCCAGATGATCGGCCACGACGTGACCAAGATCGAGGCCCAGGCGCGGACCCGCGGCGAGCTGGTGCTGAAGGTCCGCGGCCTCGGCCAGGGCAACCGGATCCACGACGTCGACTTCGAGATCCACCGCGGCGAGGTGCTCGGCATCACCGGCCTGGTCGGCTCCGGCCGCTCGCGGCTCGGACGCCTGCTGTTCGGCGCCGAGCGCGCCGACCGCGGCGAGATGGAGCTGCTCGGCAAGCCCTACCGGCCGCACTCGCCGCACGCGGCGATCCGCCGCGGTGTCGGCTTCGTCCCCGAGGACCGCAAGCGCGACGCGCTGCTGCTCGACCTCGGCGCGGCCAAGAACGTGACCCTGGCGAAGCCGGTCTCGCGGCTGGGGCTGCTGCGCGCCCGGGCCGAGCGCAAGGCGGCGATGAAGTGGATCGAGCGCCTGGCGGTGAAGCCGCGCTCGGCGGTGGCGCTGCCGCGCTTCCTCTCCGGCGGCAACCAGCAGAAGCTGGTGATCGCGCGCTGGCTGCACACCGACGCGCAGCTGCTGATCCTCGACGAGCCGGGCCAGGGCGTCGACATCGACGCCCGCGCCCAGATCCTGATCGCGCTGCGCGAGCTGGCCGCCAAGGGGCGGGCGGTGATCGTGATCTCGCAGGAACTGGACGAGCTGGAAGAGGTCGCCGACCGGGTCCTGGTGATGCGCCGCGGCGCGATCGCCGGCGAGCTCTCGGTCGACGAGCTCGACGAGGAGCGGGTCCTCTCGCTGGCGATCGTGGCCCAGGAGAAGGGCGAGAAGACGAAAGGGGAGGTTGTCGATGCATAGCGGAGCGACGGAGCGGCTGCAGGTCATCCAGGTCGGGGTCAACGGCTGGGGGGCGACCTGGGTGCCGCGGGTGACGGGCTCGCCCCTATGGGAGATGGCGGCGATCGTCGACCTCGACCCGGCGGCGCTCGAGGCGTGCGGCGAGGCCCACGGGATCGGCGCCGAGCGCCGCTTCACCAGCCTCGCCGAGGCGTCGGCCGCGGTCGCGGCCGACGCGGCGCTGATCGTCACCCCGGTGGCCAGCCATCTGGCCGTCGCCAGCGAAGCCTTCGACGCCGGCCTGCACGTGCTGATCGAGAAGCCGCTGGCCGACACGATGGCCAACGCGCTGGAGCTGGTCAGCCGCTCGGAGGCCGCCGGCCGGACGCTGATGGTGAGCCAGAACTACCGCTTCCGCCGCGCCGCCCAGGTCGTCGCCCGGATCATGCGCGAAGGCTGGCTGGGGCCGCTCGGCTTCGCCAACATCACCTACCGCAAGGAGCTGCATTTCGTCACCCCCGACCAGGTCCACGGCTTCGCCGCCTACGAGTACATCCGCGACATGGCGATCCACCACCTCGACCAGATTCGCGGCCTGCTCCACTGCGAGCCGGCGGTCGTCTACGGCCACAGCTGCAACCCGAGCTGGAGCTGGTTCCGCCACGCGCCGATGCTGAACGCGGTGCTGCAGCTGGAGGGTGGCGGCGTCGTCGAGTACTTCGGCTCCTGGGGCGCCCGCGGCCGGCAGACCACCTTCGACGGCGACTGGTACGTCGAGTGCGAGGAAGGCCAGATCGAGTTCGTCAACAACCGCGTCCTCGTCCGCCCCGAGCTGCCCTGGCTCGCGGTCCAGATGGACGGCTTCATCGAGCGCAACGGCTGGCTCGAAGCCGAGATCCCGCTGGACTCCCCCGAGGACCGCAGCTACGTCCTCGAGGCCTTCCACCGCAGCCTCCTCAGCGGCGAGGCCCCGGCGACCAACGGCCGCGACAACCTGCGCTCGATCGCCCTCACCTTCGCCCTCGCCGACTCCGCCCGCCTCGACGAACCGCGGGCGATCGCCGACTACCTAAACCCGACCGCAACCCCCGGCGCCTGACCCCCGACCCACGCCCCGCGGCGGCGCCCCGGCTGCGTCGGCTGGCATCCGGTCGGGGAGCTTCAAACGACCGTCTAGACTTGGCCCATGGCAATCGCGGTCAGGAAGCTCGACCTTGCGGCTGGTGAGCAGATCGAAGTCGCGGGTCGTCGCTACGAGGTCGTTCCCGATCGCGAAGGTAGCTTGATCCTCGAGCCCGCCATCACCACCGCGGCGGAGCTCGACGCCAAGCGCGGCACCAAGCCGGCGTCCGCTGAGGATTTCGAGCGGTTCGCGGCCGGCGTCCCCTGCGACGACGAGGGTTAGCGCGACCTTCGCCGGGCGGTGTCGGGGGGTCACCGACGCTT
This sequence comes from uncultured Conexibacteraceae bacterium, assembly GCA_964533285.1. Taxonomy (GTDB): domain Bacteria; phylum Actinomycetota; class Thermoleophilia; order Solirubrobacterales; family 70-9; genus VAYN01. The sequence goes on from CAZHLT010000021.1 coordinate 5,294, forward strand.
TCTGTCACCGTGGCGTCCATGGGCAGCCATGGGCAAGGGGCGCCGCGCCGCGATCGAGTTCGGCAGCGAGGAATGGGCAGAGGAGGTCGACCGGTTTGGTCCCTCGTCCGCGCCTCGCGCCGTGGCCTCGAGCGCACGGCGGGCGATCGACTCAGGCGATGCCCGCCTGAGCTGGAAGCGCTGTCGGTCCGAGGATGCGCCTGACGGGACGAGCCTGCCCGGCTGCCTGAGTTGTACGTGCCACTCGAGAGGAATCCCTCTGCCGCGCCGTACGGATTCGTATTCCGCCTCCAGCGGACGCCGGACGGGAGCCTCTCGTTGAATTTCGTGGCCTTCGGCGAGAGGCACCCGCGCAACCCGAACACGCGGAGCGTCTACGAGCGTGCTCACAAGCGCCTTCACGGCCACTATCCCCACTAGTTGCGAGCCGCAGCGGCCACTGCGGCAGCGCTGTTGAGCTTTGTCCCTCTATGCGCGACAAAGCTCAACAGCGCTCTACAGCGCCAGCGCGAGTGGCTCCTCCAGCAGCCCCCGCACGCGGGCGAGAAAGCGGGCGCCGTCGGCGCCGTAGAGGATCCGGTGGTCACAGGCGAGGGTGACGTTCATCAGCTGAGCGGGGACGAGCTCCCCGTCGCACACCGCGGGGCGTTCGACGATCGCGCCGACGGCGAGGATCCCGGCCTGGGGTGAGTTGACGATCGCGCTGAAGGCGTCGATCCCGAACATCCCGAGGTTGGAGACGGTGAAGGTGCCGCCGGAGAGCTCGGGCGGGGTGATCGAGCCCTCGCGCACCT
>CAZHLT010000022.1:0-2223 GCA_964533285.1 uncultured Conexibacteraceae bacterium
CATGAGGTCAGCGAAGAATGGACCGTGCACCCGCCTTCGAAGCGAAGTCACCGGGCGTGTCCGTCGTTTTTGGCTCGGGCCGGGCTTCCCTGCGGCACCCGCGGCATCCGCTTAAGGCTGCTTCCTTCCGGACCTGACCTGGTTCGCGTGCCCACGTCGCGCAGGACCCGGCCGTCAACACCGCCGCGACGCACTGACCCCGACGGCCAGCCCCTCGGAACGGGATTCGGCCCCGCTAAGCGGATTTCGGGTTACAGGGCACCGCTGATTCCCCGCCTAGCACGGTCCGCCCCCGATCCTACCCGGTCGGCGTGGGATGATCCCGGCCCGTGATCGAGGTCGATACCGAGTCGTTTTTCGCGATCGTCGTCGCCGCCGCGATCGCGGCCGTCACCGTCGCCGTCGTGCCGAAGCGGTTCGCGCCACCGGTGGTCGTGCTCGAGCTGGTGCTGGGGATCGTGATCGGGCCGGAAGTGCTCGACATCGCGCATTCCGACGAATTCATCGAGTTCTTCTCCAACCTCGGCCTCGGCATGCTCTTCTTCTTCGCCGGCTACGAGATCGACTTCGAGCGGATCAAGGGGACGCCGATGAAGCTCGGCGCCTGGGGCTGGGGGCTCTCGATCGTGCTCGCCTACGGGATCGGCGGCGTCCTCGCCGCCGCCGGGATCATCGTCTCCTTCCTCTACACGGGCTCGGCGATGGCGACGACGGCGATCGGGACGCTGATCCCGATCCTCCGCGACAACGACGAACTGAAGACCCGCTTCGGCACCTACCTGCTGGCGGCCGGCGGCGCCGGCGAGTTCGGGCCGATCCTGCTCGTCACCCTCGTCCTCTCGACCGCCAACCCCCTGCACGAGGCGGCGATCCTGCTCGCCTTCGTCGCCATCGCGCTGCTACTGGCGCTGGGCTCGGTGCGGGTCGCCTGGCGCGGCTGGCCGGCGCTGGAGCGGACCTTCGAGTCGAGCAGCCAGCTGGCGGTGCGGATCGCCGTGCTGCTGGTCTTCGGCCTCGTCCTGCTCGCCGGCAAGCTCGGCCTCGACGTCCTGCTCGGCGGCTTCGTCGCCGGGATGATCACCCGGGCGGCGCTGAAGGGACACGAGCTGGCGGTGTTCGAGTCGAAGCTGACCGCGGTCGGGTTCGGCTTCTTCGTCCCCTTCTTCTTCGTCACCAGCGGGATCACCTTCGATCTGGCCGCGCTCGGCTCGCTTGGCGCGATCCTCAAGCTGTTCCTCTTCCTCGCCCTCTTCCTCGTCGTCCGCGGGGCGCCGGCGATGCTGCTGTACCGCGGCCTGCTCGGCGCCCGCGACCGCGCCGCGCTCGCCTTCTACTGCGCGACCGAGCTGCCGCTGGTGGTGGCGATCACGACGATCGCGATCGAGACCGGCCACATGCGCAGTTCGACCGCCGCCGGCCTGGTCGGCGCGGCGATGCTCTCGACCCTGATCTACCCCTTCGTGGCGCTGGCGCTGCGGCGCGGGGCGCCGGCCGAGAGCGGCGCCGCCGAGCCGCCCGATGAGGGGCCCCCGCGGATCGGCGAGGGCCCCGTCGCCCCGCTGCCGGCGGGCTAGATGAGTAGTTCCACGAATCTCCCCGGCCAGGAGGTCGGGCAGGGGTAGCGAGCAACGCGGTCGAAGTCGGCGGTGCTGAAAGTCACCGCCTACCCAAGGAGGGCCACGATGCTCGCCGACCTCGACCTGCTGCTCACTGCGGTGTTCTGCACCGCGGACGATCTCCTGCCTGAAGGCAAGAAGAACGCCCGCCGCAGATTGACCGACGCGGAGGTCGTCACCCTCTGCGTCGCCCAGGCGATCATGGGGATCAGCTCTGACGAGCGCTTTGCGCGGATCGCCGCCAAGCGCCTTGGCCACCTGTTCCCGGGTCTGACCCAGCGCTCTGGCCTCCACAAGCGTCGCGCCCGCCTGGCAGAGACGATCGAGTGGCTGATCGGCGTCTTTGCCGCCGAGTCCCCCGGCTACCACGACGACCTCCTGCTGGTCGACTCCACCCCGGTGGAGTGCGCCCGCTCCCGCGAGACGGTCAAGCGCGGCGGTGCAAGCACCCTGGGCGACGCGCTCTCAGACGCGGCCGACTACGGCTACTGCCGCTCCCACAGCCGCTGGTTTTGGGGCTTTCGCCTGCATACCCTGATGGCGCCCGATGGCACGCCCAGGGCGATGGCCCTCACCTCTCCCAAGGAGGGGGAGCGGGAGGTCTGCC
>CAZHLT010000023.1:0-2959 GCA_964533285.1 uncultured Conexibacteraceae bacterium
AGCGAGCCGGCCCAGTCCGATTCCGGCACGCGCCAGACCGGGTTTTCTTCCTTTTCCTGGATTTCGTAGAGGCCTTCCGGCGTTTCCAGGCCTTCCATGCCGACGGCGACGGTGTAGGTCTTGGCCAGCTTCAGGTCCTTCCAGAGCCGCAGGGTGAAGGTCGAGCGGTCGAGCGTGAGGTAGGACGGGTACTTGCCGGCGACCTCCTTGGTCGTCACTTCCGGCGCCGTGCGGTGGACGGCGGCGACGATCGTCCGCGGCGCCGCCGCATCGGTCACCGCCTCCTCCAGCTCTTCGGTCAGCTTGACGTCGCGGACCTTGCGCCCGGGCTGGGAGTCGACGACCTGGAGCCCGTCGGCGTTGGGGTCGACCGCGGCGTTCTCCGGTTCGCGGTCGAGCTTGACGGCGACGTGGCGGACGAACTCGTTGATCGCCGGCTGCGAGTAGCTGACCTCAGCCGGGATCGCTTCGTCGACTTCGCCGCCGGTCACGTAGCGGACCAGGCGCGAAGGGATGCCGCCGTCCTGGCTCGCGGCGAGGGCCTGTTCGACGGCCCCGGAGACGTCGGCGTGGATCTTCAGCCGCTCGCCGGGCAGGGTGAAGCTCTCGCCTTCGTAGGTGACCTCGAGCGGATGGCGCAGCGGCTCCAGCAGGCTGCGGCGGACCGCGGCTTCGGCTTCGGCGGCGTTCATCCCGCCGACGTCGACGCCGGCGATCGTGACGCCGTCGGCGATTTCGTCCTTGTGGCTGGAGTCGTAGGCGAAGGCGCCGCCGACCAGGGCGACGAGGAGGACCGCGACGGCCACGATTGCGATCTTGGTCTTGGTTCCCATCTGTTGCGCTGCGCTCAGGCTCCCGGGGCCTCGTATAGCTCTTCGAAAAGTCTAGGTAGGTGGATCATTCGGCTGGCGGGTCTGCCTTCCCTGCAATTTCGCACCTGCGTCGGTCTTATCGGCAGGTCGGCCGGATATCTTTCGAGCGTGCGCTCCAAGGACGAGGTTCGCAAGGAGGTCTGGGCGGCGATGGAGCGCGAGGGCGTCTCGCGCTTTCCCGGCGCCGAGGGCCGCATCCCCAACTTCGCCGGAGCCAAGCTGGCCGCCGAAAAGCTCGCCGGACACCGGCTCTGGAAGCGGGCGCAGGTGATCAAGGCCAACCCCGATTCGCCGCAGACGCACGCGCGCCGGATCGCGCTCGACGAAGGCAAGACGGTGATCATGGCGGTGCCGCGGCTGCGCGACCCGCACCCCTTCCGCGTGCTCGAGCCGAGCAAGCTCTCGAAGGCGGCGCTGAAGGAGGCGGCGACGATCAAGGGGGCGCTGAAGCACGGCCGCGTGATCGCCCTCGACGAGCTGCCCGACATCGACTTCGTCCTCTGCGGCTCGGTCGCGGTCAACCTCAGCGGTGCCCGGATCGGCAAAGGCGGCGGCTACCACGACCTCGAGTACGGGATCCTCACCCACGCCGGCAAGATCGACTCCCACACGATCGTCGCCACCACCGTGCACCCGATCCAGATCCTGCGCCAGCACCTGATGGTCACCGCCCACGACCTCCCCTGCGACCTGATCGCGACCCCACGGGCCGTGATCGAAGTCGAGCGCCAGTACGACCGCCCCCGCGGCATCCTCTGGGACCACCTGCAGCCGCCCCAGATCCGCGAGATCCCGGTCCTCGAACGGATGGGCTACGCCTAGGCCGGCAATCCCCCTTCCGACATCGACCACGCCTGATGGGGGTCGATGTCGGAAGCGCTTCGCGCGCTCGGTGAAGAGGACGCGCCCGTCAGGAGCTCGGCAGGGCGACGGGGGCCGAGGAGAAGGCGGGGCATTCGTTGCGGCCGTAGGGCGTCATCCGGATCCGTTCCTCGAAACCGACGTAGTAGCGGCCGCGCGGCAGGGCGCGACGGTCGGCGCGCCAGATCAGGCGGCCGGAGGTCGGCAGGGCGGCGGCGCCGCGCTCGGCGCCGGGGAAGATCGGGTGGTCGTGGCGGCCGCCGACCCGGTAGACGTTGTAGAGGCGCGGGCCTTCGGGACCGTGGACGTTGCCGGTCAGGCAGGGGTACGGTTCCTCGCCGCCGGCGTGCGGCATCGTCACCGAGCCGTAGAGGAAGCCGCGCTTGCGGTTGTAGCCGATCGTCGCGTAGCCGGCGTAGGGCGCGGGCAGACCCTCGCAGGCGACGCCGTCGCGGTCGGGGTCGAGGCGGTGGTCGGGCCGGGCGGGGCTGCCGCCGATTTCGAGGTAGTAGGCCTGGGCGTCGGCCTGGTGGTCGAAGGCGCCGCAGCCGCGGGCCTTGCCGGCGGCCGCGCTGCCGCCGGGCGCGAGCAGCACCAGCGCCGGCACGGCGGCGCACAGGACGAAGGCGAACGCCCCCCTGACTCGGCCTGGAAGGGAAAGCATCGGGCACGACCATCGTAGTGGGCCGGTAAGGTCGGCTCGATGCCGACCTACATCCGCTTCGGCGACGACCACTCGATCGCGGTGCAGGAGACCCTGGACGAGATCCGGCAGCGGATCGACGCCGCCGAAGCGGCGAAGGTGCCGATCTTCGAGGCGACCCGGATCGACGGCGCCAAGCTGCTGGTCAACCCGAGCGAGCTGTGGACGGTGACCGAAGGCCGCAAGCGGGCGGAGCGCGGCAAGAGCTGACCGTCGCCCCGCGTCGGCTGCCTCAACGCGGCGCTGGCCAAGCAGATCAAGGACGCAGGGAGCGCTGTGTGCTCTGCACACAAGCGGCCGAGGACGCCGATATGGGCCGTGCCAGCTAGGTCGTGACCGCGCCGCGCGAGGCCGAGGAGACGGTGTCGGCGTACTTCGACATCACGCCGGAGCCGAAGGGCGAGGCCGGCGAGACATACCCCGCCACCCGCCTCGCGATCTCCTCCTCACTCAGCGCCACGCTGAGGCTGCGGGCGTCGATGTCGACGGTGACCTCATCGCCCTCACGGATCGCCGCGATCGG
>CAZHLT010000024.1:0-6434 GCA_964533285.1 uncultured Conexibacteraceae bacterium
CCCGCCACGGCTCTCGGAAGGCCGGCGGCGACCCAGCCAGGTAGGCGAGTGAAGAGGGACACCCCACCCCTCCCAACGACCACTCCCCGAACCCTGGGCGTCCCTCGCCCCGCCCCCGAGCCCTCGCCCGCGGCGCGGCTACGCCTTGAACTTCCGCGACTTCCAGATCCCGCTGCGATGCAGCGCCAGGCGGGCGCTGGCCCAGAGGGTCTTGAGGCCGTAGACGACGCCGGTCTCGAAACCGACCGAGGAGGCGTCGTCGAAGTACTTGCCGGGGGCCGGGACCTCCTTGATCCGCATGTCGAAGTAGGCCGCCTGCATCAGCACCTCGGAGTCGAAGCTGAAGTCGGAGGCGTTGCGGAGGAAGGGGATCGTCAGCAGCATCTGGCGCGAGTAGGCGCGGTAGCCGGTGTGGGCCTCGCTCAGATTGGTCCGCATCACCTTGTTCTCGATCGTGGTGAGGAAGCGGTTGGCGGCGTACTTCCAGCGGGGCATCCCGTTGGCCAGCGCCATCCCTGGCACCGCCAGGCGCGAGCCGAGCACGAGGTCGGCTTCGCCTTCGAGGATCGGCCGCACCATGTCCGGGATCAGCTCCGGCGGGTACTGGCCGTCGGGGTGCAGCATCACCACCGCGTCGGCTTCGCGCTGCAGCGCCTCCAGGTAGCAGGTCTTCTGGTTGGCGCCGTAGCCGACGTTGTGGGGGTGCCAAACGACGTGGAGTGGCAGCTTTTTCGCCAGGGCGACGGTCTCGTCGCGTGAGGCGTCGTCGACGAGGATCACCTCGTCCACCCACTCCATCGGGATCGAGCGGTAGGTGTCCTCGAGGGTCTTGGCGGCGTTCATCGCCGGCATCACGACGATCACCTTGCCCTCCGGGCGCGCTGCCGTGGCCCCCTCCGGCCGCTGTTCGGTCACTGCCTCGTCAGGCATCGAGGCGGCCAGTCTAGATGATTCAGCCCAGCGGGCAAACCGCGAGCGCGCCGCCGCGCGGGGCGCGGGTCCGCCAGGGCACGGCGGCCACCGTCCTGCTCTTCTGGCTACAGCGCGACCTCGCCTACGACGACCGCCGCGGCGAGCGCCGCGGCCAGCAGCAGCCAGCCGAGCCGCCGCGGGTCTCGCAGCCGCTCGGCCACCCTCAGAGCGGGCAGGCGGTGAGGCCGCCCGATTCCGCCGCCGAGAGCTGCCAGGGCCGCGAGGCCTCGTCACTGGGGACGACCAGCGCCTGCGCCTGTTCGGGACCGACTTCGCCGACTTCGACCACCGGTTCGTCGGCCCAGCGATGGGCGAGCAGGGGGGAGCGACGGGCGGCGACCAGGACGGCGCCGCCCGGCGGCACCGTCACCGTCGTCCCCGCCCCGGGCTGCAGCTTGCAGCCGGCCGCCTGCGCCGGGGTCGCCGGCTGGGTGTGGACTTCCAGCGCGAAGGCAGCGACGATGTCGGCGCTGCGCCGCACCCAGTCGGGCTGGGCTTCGAGCTCGGACACCGAGAAGCCCATCTGCCCGTACTTCTCCGAGAGGGCCTGCGTCGGGCCGGCGCCGAGGTAGGCCAGGCGTTCTTCGGGGAACGCCTCGGGCGAGTCGATCGCCGGGTTGAAGTCGGGCGAGATGTCGTCGCCGCCCAGGACCATCACCGTCATCGCCGCGTTGGCCGGCGGCGAGTAGGCCTCGAGCACGTCGCGCCCTTCATGGAAGCGGGCGAGGTTGCCGACCACCATCGCCAGCGTCAGCAGCGCCGCCACCAGCAGCGTGATCCGCGTCGTCTTCACCCCGCGGGCCATCTCCACCGCGACCATCAGGAAGGCGACCGCGTCGGGCAGGATGTAGCGCGTCTCCCCGGGCGTGCGGTTGGAGGCCAGCGCCAGCCCCTGCTCCAGCCACAGCGTCACCAGCACCGCAACCGCGACCCAGAAGGTCGCCGGCAGCGGCCCGCGTCGCAGCAGCCGCCGCACGGCGAAGAAGATCGCCACCGCGGCGAGGATCAGGATGACGACGCCCTCGCTGAAGTGGCTGAGGTCGAATTCGGCCAGGTGCAGGTAGGTCAGCTGCCCGTGGCCGACCCAGTAGTAGAGGCCGAAGAGCGAGACGGCGATCACGCCGAGCGAGTCGATCGCGTAGGCCGGCAGCCAGGGCAGGTTGGAGAGCTCGAGCCCGGAGCTGCCGTACTTCGACGACCACAGGCGCCAGATGCCGTAGATGACCAGCGGCACCGCGACGATCCAGACCCGCTTCCAGCGGTCCTCGCGGAGCAGGATCGAGACGGCGGCGCCGACGAGGAAGGCGAGCCCCATCTCGAAGCCCCAGCTGGCGACGACGAGGAGGGCGCAGGCGGCGATGTCGCCGCGGCGGTCGTCGCGTTCCAGCGCCAGGATCGCCAGCAGCCCGGGCAGCAGCGCCGAGATGAACTGGATCCCCAGCGTCGGCTGCATGATCACGTTCCAGGAGGAGCCGAGGAAGAGGATGATGATCGCCGCCGGCAGCGCCAGCAGCGGCCCGACCCGGCGCCGTCCGTACTCGTAGAGGGCGGCGCTGAGGCCGAGCAGCATCGCCACCTGGACGACGCCGAAGGCGGTGTAGCTGGTCCCGACCGCTTCCAGGATCAGCTTGAAGATCAGCAGCGGCACGAAGATCAGGTGGCCGCCGTACGGTTCGACCAGGACCTTGGTGTCGCCGAGCCCGCTGAGCACGAGCCAGTTGAAGCCGTCGTCGGCGTAGGCGAGGTCGCGCTGCAGCCAGAAGATGAGGACCACCGCCGCGACCATCGCCGCGGCGAGCAGCGCCCACCCCACCAGCTCCTGCCGCTTGCGAGAGAGCTCCATCAGCCCGAGGCAGCCTATAGAGCGGGCAGGGCGACTTCGCGCCGGCCCGGGTGGACGGCTGGGGCCGCCGGTACCCTGCCGCGGGGTGAACGCCGCCAGGATGCCCGCCGAGAGCAAGGCCGTGGTCGTCCTCGCCCTGGCGATGGCGCTCGCCGCGGCGACGATCCTCTGGTTCGGCCGCGGCACCACCTTCTGGATCGACGGCCTCACCTGGGTCCTGCAGTCGCCCGGCCTCGACCTGCGCGGCGCCCTCGAACCGCACCAGGGCCACCTCGTCTTCGTCCCCCACCTCGCCTACCTGGCGCTGCTGGAAGCGTTCGGCGACGGCTACCTGCCGTTCCGCCTGCTGGCCGCGGCGGCGGTGCTCCTCACCGTCGGCCTCCTCTTCGTCTACCTGCGCCGCCGCGTCGGCGCCGTCCCCGCCCTCGCGCCCTGCCTCGTCCTGCTCTTCTTCGGCGCCGACTACCTGCACGTCATCGTCGGCAACGCCTTCACGGTCCTGCTCGCCGTCGCCTGCGGCGTCGCCGCCCTGCTCCTGCTCGAGCGCCGCGACCGGGCGGGCGACCTCGGCGCCTGCGCCGTGCTCTGCCTCGGCGTCCTCACCTACTCCAGCGCGCTCGCCTTCCTCGCCGGCGCCGCCGTCGCCATCGGCCTGCGCGAGGACCGCTGGAAGCGCGCCTGGATCGTCGCCGTCCCGCTCCTCGCCTACGCGGCCTGGTGGGTCTGGGCGCGCGGCCACGGCACCGGCGAGGGCTCCAGCGTCCACCTCGGCCAGGTGCTGCTGCTGCCCGCCTGGGGCTTCCAGTCGCTGAGCGCCGTCCTCAGCGCCCTCACCGGGCTCGACTACGCCTTCCCCGGCGACGCCTCGCCGAGCTCGGCCGGCGCTGTTCTCGCCGTCGCCGCGCTCGCCGGCCTCGGTTGGCGCCTGCGGCGCGGGCCGATGCCGGCCGGGTTCTGGGCGGCGCTGACCGTCGTCGTCGCGCTCTGGTGCCTGGGCGCCCTCACCGCCAACGGCGACCGCCACCCCGACCAGGCCCGCTACCTGTACCCGGGGGCCGTCGCCTTCCTGCTCGCCGCCTCCGAGGTCGTCGCCGGCCTGCGCTGGAGCCGCACCGCGCTGATCGCCCTCTTCGCGGTCGCCGCCGCCGGCCTCGGCACCAACCTCTACGTCCTGCACGAGCGTGGTGCCGAACTGCGCAACCTCTACGCGGTCGAGGTCCACGCCGCCTTCGGCGCCCTCGACCTCGCCGGCGACCGCGCCCTGCCCGACTTCGAAGCGCCGCACGTCCCCGGCGGTTTCGTCCCCGGCGAACAGTCGCCGCTCTCCTTCCCCTTCGACTCGATCGCCGGCGGCTCGCCGACCCGCGACTACCTCGAGGTGGCGCGGCGCTACGGCCCGCTCGGCTACTCGCCGGCGCGGATCGAAGCCGAGACCGAAGCGGTGAAGGAGCAGGTCGACGCCGTCCTCCTCGCCGCCCTCGGCCTCGAGCTGGAACCGCTCGCCGGCGCCCCCGCCGGCGGCTGCTCGGTCGTCCACGCCGGGCCGGAAGGGCTCGTCGCGCTCACCCTGCCCGCCGGCGGCGCCGCCGTGCAGGCGCTCGGCGGGTCCGGGTCGGTCGGCCTGCGCCGCTTCGCCGACGCCGACCTGCAACCGCTCGGCGAGCTGCCCGTCGGCCAGGCCTTCGCGCTGCCGATCCCCGCCGACGGCCATTCGGACGTGCGTCCGTGGGTGCTTGCGGCGTCGGTGCCGTCGCTTAAGGTTTGTCCCCTTAAGTGAGCATCGAACTCTCGATCGTCATCCCGGCACTGAACGAGCGTGAGGCACTCCCCGACCTGGTCGCGGAGGTCGAGGCCGCCTGCCGTCCTCTCGGCATGACCTGGGAGACGATCGTGATCGACGACGGCTCCACCGACGGCAGCTTCAGCACACTCTCGGACCTCGCCCCCGAGCACCCGGAGCTGGGCGTAATCAGGCTGCGCCGCAACTTCGGCAAGTCGGCGGCGCTGGTGGCCGGGCTCGAACGCGCCGCCGGCGAGCTCGTCGTCACCCTCGACGGCGACGGCCAGGACGATCCGGCCGACATCCCGGCGATGATCGCCACCCTCGCCGACGCCGACCTGGTCTGCGGCTGGAAGCGCAAGCGCCGCGACCCGCTGCCGCGCCGCCTCGCCTCGAAGCTGTTCAACTGGGCGACGCGCAAGCTCACCGGGCTCTCCCTGCACGACATGAACTGCGGCTTCAAAGCCTTCCGCGGCGAGTGCGTGCGCTCGCTCGAGCTGCACGGCGAGCTGCACCGCTACATCCCGGTGCTTGCCGCCCAGCAGGGCTGGCGGGTGACCGAGCTGCCGGTCAACCACCGCCCGCGCCGCCACGGCCGCTCCCGCTTCGGCTCCGAGCGCTACCTGCGCGGCGCCCTCGACCTGCTTGCCGTCGTCTTCGTCGGCCGCTACGAGTTCCGGCCGCTGCACCTGTTCGGCAAGCTCGGCGGCGCCCTGGCCCTGCTCGGGCTGGCGATCTGCGCCTACCTGACGGCGCTGAAGATCAGCGGCGAGGCGATCGGCGAGCGGCCGCTGCTCTTCCTCGGCGCGCTGCTGATCGTGGTCGGGATCCAGCTGCTGACCACCGGCCTGCTGGCCGAGCTGCTCGTCGTCCGCGCCCGCGACGACGGCGCCAGCCGCCTCGGCCGGGGCTCGGTCGAACGCGTCGCCGGCTTCCGCGCTCAGCTCAGCGGCGAGCCCGGCAGTGCGCCACCAGCCAGGGGAGCGAGCCCTCGAGGCTGACGACGTCGAGCTCGGCCTCCAGCAGCCGCCGCAAGCTGCGGCGGCGCCAGTGGTTGACGTGCTCGGGGTGGTTGCCGAGCCCGGCCAGGTATTTGCCGCGCAGCAGGCTGCCGAGCCGGAACCACGGTTCGTGCGGGACCGAGACGACGACGTCGCCGCGGCTGACCCGGGCCAGCTCGGCCACCGCCACCGCCGGGTCGGGCAGGTGCTCGAGCACCTCGAGGCAGAGGACGAGGTCGAACTCGCGGTCGGCGTAGGGGAGGGCTTCGACGCTGCCGACCGCGGTCTCGACCCGCCCGCCGAAGCGCGCGGCGACGAAGGCGGCCGCCTCCGGGTTGAGGTCGAGCGCCGCGACCCGCTCGCCGAGGGCGCCGTCGAGGCGGGCCAGCGTCTCGCCCTCGCCGCAGCCGGCGTCGAGCGTCGCCCGCGGTGCCAGCGGCGCGACGGCGGCGCCGACCCGCTCGTAGAAGCGGTCGATCAGCCGCCGCACGACCGGGTTGCCGGTCTGGAACTTGGCGTAGTTGGTCGTCTCCGGCGGCATGGGGAGCGGCCAGTCTAGGTGTCGCGCCGGCCCCTGCCCGCGCTCGCCGCCGCGTAAGATCTGTCGGTTGGCGACCACCCCGAAACCGACCCCGGCGCCTGACCCGCTGGCGCCCTTCAGCCCCGCCGTCCGGCGCTGGTTCGAGGCCTCCTTCGAGGGGCCGACGCCGGCCCAGGCGGGCGGCTGGGAGGCGATCTCCAGCGGCGCCAACGCGCTGATCTGCGCCCCCACCGGCTCCGGCAAGACGCTCGCCAGCTTCCTCTGGGGGATCGACAAGCTGGCCCGCGACCCGCGCCC
>CAZHLT010000025.1:0-33935 GCA_964533285.1 uncultured Conexibacteraceae bacterium
GTAGGCCATCGTCGCCTTGTCGGTCTCGATCTCGAGCAGCTCCTCGCCGGCGGCGACCTCCTCGCCGGCGGCGCGCAGCCAGGCAACGATCGTCCCCTCCTCCATCGAGTCCGAGAGCCGCGGCATCACTACCTCAGGCACGACAGGCTCCCGGCGGCGCTCAGCACCCGAGGTGGCGGGCGATGACGAGGTGCTGGATCTCGTTGGTCCCCTCGCCGATCTCCAGCACCTTGGCGTCGCAGTAGAACCGCGAGACCGGGTACTCGTACATATACCCGTAGCCGCCGTGGATCTGGACCGCCTCGGAGGCCGCTTCGACGGCGAGCTGGGAGGAGAGCAGCTTGGCCATCGCGCCCTCCTTGCCGAAGGGGCGGCCGGCGTCGCGCAGCGCGGCGGCGTGAAAGACCAGCAGCCGCACCGCCTCCAGCCGCGCGGCGATGTCGGCGAGCTTGAACTGGATCGCCTGGTATTTGGAGATCGCCTGGCCGAACTGCCGGCGCTCCTTGGCGTACTCGAGCGCCAGATCGAGCACCCCTTCGGTGAGGCCGACGCCGAGGGTGGCGACGGTGATGCGGCCGACGTCGAGGACCGAGAGGAACTGGCGCAGGCCGCTGCCCGGCTCGCCGATCAGGTGGTCCTCGCCGACGACGACGCCGTCGAAGGTCAGCTCGCGGCTGTCGAGGGCGTGCCAGCCGATCCCCCGCATCTTCGGCCCGTGGGTGAAGCCCTCGGTGCCGAGCGGGACCATGAAGCTGGCGTAGCCGGGGCGCCCCTCCCCCTCCTCGGCCGCGAGGCGGGCGAGGACGATCGGGCCGAGGCTCATGTCGGTGGCGGCGTTGGAGATGAAGGTCTTGGAGCCGTTGATCTCCCAGCCCGCCTCGGTGCGAGCGGCGCGGGTGCGGATACCGGCGACGTCGGAGCCGGCCTCAGGCTCGGTGAGGCCGAAGGAGCCGAGCTTCTCGCCGCTCGCCAACGGCACCAGCCAGCGCTGTTTCTGCTCCTCGTCGCCGAAGGCGAGCAGCGGCAGGCTGCCGATCGAGAGGTGAGCCTGCCAGGCGGAGGCGATCGACTGGTCGACCCGGGCGACCTCGAGCAGCGCCGCGACCATGCCGCGGGTGCTGACGTCGGTGCCGCCGTACTCCTGCGGCACCAGCATGCCCAGCAGGTCGAGCTTGCCCATCTCGCGCAGGACCTCGGTCGGGCAGCGCTCTTCGTGCCACCAGGTCGAGGCATGCGGGGCGATCTCCTTTGCCGCGAAGTCACGGCAGAGGTCGCGCAGGGCGCGCTCGTCGTCGGTCAGTTCGATCGTCGGGGCAAGCATGTCGATAACTGGGCCCGGCGACGGACATCCGTCTCTCGACCCTGTGAGTTAATTATACCGACTGAACGGTCTGATGTCTAGCGCGGCCTCAGCCGTCCGCCACTTCGCGCACCGCGGCGGCGATCCCGGCGGCTCCCGGCAGCGTCTCCGTCTCGAGGCCGGGGCTGTAGGGGACCGGCGCCGGCAGCGCGCCGTAGCGGCGGACGGGGCCATCGAGGTGGAACAGCGCGCCCTCGGCGATCCGCGAGACGATCTCGCCCCCCGGCCCGAAGCGCTCGACTGCCTCGTGGACGACGAGGCAGCGCCCGGTCCGGGCGACGCTCTCGACCACGGCGTCGACGTCGAGCGGCACCAGCGTGCGCAGGTCGATCAGCTCGACCGAGTGCTCGTCGCCGATCTCCTCCAGGGCGGCCTCCGCCTCGCGCACCATCCGCCCCCAGGTGACCAGCGTCAGCTCCTCGCCCGGGCGGACGACGCGGGCCCGGCCCGGCGGCAGCGGCTCGCGCTCCCAATCGGGCGCCCGCTTGCCGTAGAGGCGGCGGTTCTCGACGAAGCAGACCGGGTGCTCGGCGTCGATCGCCGCGACCAGCAGATCGTAGGCGTCGCGGGCGTCGCTCGGGCAGTAGACGTGGAGGCCGGGAATATGGGCGAGGATCCCCTCCAGGCTCTGCGAGTGCTGGGCGCCGCCGCTGCGGCCGCCGCCGGTCTGGGTGCGGAAGACGATCGGCACCCGGACGCCGCCGCCGGTCATGTAGCGGAGCTTCGCCGCCTGGTTGACGATCGGGTCGAGGCAGACCGAGATGAAGTCCATGTACATGACCTCGGCGACCGGCCGCTGGCCGGCCATCGCGGCCCCGACCGCGGCCCCCAGCACCCCGGCCTCGGCGATCGGCGTGTCGAGGACGCGATCGGGCCCGAAGCGGTCGAAGAGGCCGCGGGTGACGCCGTAGGCGCCGCCGCCGCGGCCGATGTCGACGCCGAGCACGATCACCTTCTCGTCGGCCTCCATGCGGTCGGCGAGGGCGCTGTTGACCGCGTCCATGTAACGCGGCGGCTTGACCTGCGTCTCAGCCACCGACATGCTCCATCACCGTCGCGGGATCGGGGTACGGCGCCTGCAGGGCGTCCTCGACGGCCGCCGCCATCTCCTCCTCGGCCGCACCCACCACGGCCTCCGCCTCGGCCCCACGACCGGCGTCCTCCAGCAGCCGCGAGGCGCGGGCGATCGGGTCGCGCCCGCTCCATTCCGCCAGCTCCCCCTCCGGCCGGTAGGGCTCGGCGTCCCCCTCGTAGTGGCCCCGCATCCGGTAGGTGAGCATCTCGAGGAAGACGGGGCCGTTGCCGGTCCGGGTCGACTCGACCGCCGCCGCCGTCGTCGCCTCGACGGCGACCACGTCGTTGCCGTCGACGGTCGTCGCCGAGAGACCGTAGGAGGCGGCGCGGGCGGCCGGCGCCGGACCGCCCCAGGCGCCCTCGCTCGGCGTGAACTCGGCGTAGTGGTTGTTCTCGCAGACGAAGATGACCGGCGCCTGCCAGGCGACGGCGAGGACCAGCGCCTCGTGGAAGGCGCCGGAGTGGACCGCGCCCTCGCCGAAAAAGGCCACCGCCACCTGGCCCCGTTCCTCGCGACGCGCGGCAAGCGCGGCGCCGACGGCAAGCGGGATGCCGGCGCCGACGATGCCGTTGGCACCGAGGATGCCGAGGCTGGCGTCGGCCAGGTGCATCGAGCCGCCGCGACCGTGGCAGGTGCCGCTCTCGCGACCGAAGAGCTCGGCCATCATCGCCGTCGGCTCGGCGCCCTTGGCGATGCAGTGGCCGTGGCCGCGGTGGGTCGTCGTCAGGTAGTCGTCGCGGTTCAGGCAGGCGCAGGCGCCGGCGGCGACCGCCTCCTGGCCGATCGAGGTGTGGACGAAGCCGTGCACGTTCCCCTCGCGGAACTGCCGCCCCACCTGCTCCTCGAAGGCCCGGATCCGGGCCATCGTCCGCACCCGCTCGAGCAGCGTGTCGGCCGACGGCTCGACCGTGGTTCCAGGATGTTTCTGCTTGGCCGAGGTCATCTCAACGTGGGTAGCATATACTTGTACCGACTGATTGGTCTACAGGGACGACAGGGCTGGAGGGTATTCGATGGCGATGCTTCACTCGGACTCAGGCGCGGCGCTGACCGCTGCTGACGGCAAGGCACGACCTTGGCGCTGAGCGACAGGCTCCCCGGCAGCGCCCCGGGCCCCGCCGCCGCGACCCCGGGGGCGATCCGCGGCCCCGCCCTGATCACCGGGGCCGGCCGCGGCATCGGCCGCGCGATGGCGATCCGGCTGGCCGAGGCCGGGGCGCCGGTCTGCCTCGCCGCCCGCAGCACCGAGGAGCTGGAAGAGACGGCGCGCGAGATTGAGGAGCGCGGCGGCTCGGCGATCGTCACCCCCTGCGACCTGACCGACGAGCGCGGGGTTGAGGAGATGGTCGCGACTGCCGCCACCGAGCTCGGCGGCATCGGAGTCCTGATCAACAACGCCGGCGGCGCCCACCGCGTGGTCGGGCTCGAGTCGCTCGACCGGCGCACCTTCGACCGTGGCACCTCGCTCAACTACACCGCCGTCTACCGGACGATGCACGCGGCCGCCCCCCACCTGATCGCCGCCGCCCCCCACTCCTCGGTCCTCAACGTCGTCTCGATCGCCGCCGAACGCGGGCTGCCGGGGATGTCGTATTACAGCGGCGCCAAGGCCGGGGTCGTCGGCTTCTCGCGGGCGGCCGCGCGCGAGTGGGGCCCGCACGGGGTGCGCGTCAACTGCATCGGGCCGGGCTGGATCGCGACCGAGCTGAGCCGGCCGCTGCGCGAGTCCGAGGAGTTCACCGAGGAAACCCTGGCCCAGGTGCCGCTCGGCCGCTGGGGCAGCCCCGAGGAGGTCGCCGAGGTCGCCGCCTTCCTCGTCTCCGACGCCGCCCGCTACGTGACCGGCACGACCCTGTTCGTCGACGGCGGCCTGCTGGCGTGAGGGCGCTGCGCTGGCACGGCCGCGGCGACGTCCGGCTCGACGAGGTGCCGGAGCCGCGGCCGACCGCCGCGGCCGACGCGCTGATCGCGGTCTCGCTCTGCGGGATCTGCGGCACCGACGTCTCCGAGGTCCGCTCCGGGCCGGGCATGATCAGCCTCAAGCCGCACCCGCTGAGCGGGCAGGCGGCGCCGGTGACGCTCGGGCACGAGCTGGTCGGGACGCTGGTCGAGGGCCGCTCGCCGGACGGCGCGATCGAGCCCGGCGCCCGCGTCACGGTCGACGCCTGCTGGCGTTGCGGCACCTGCCCCGCCTGCCTGCGCGGCGACTACCACCTCTGCCCGCGTAGCGGCGCCATCGGGCTGCACAGCGACGGCGGCTTCGCCCCGCTGGTCGCGGTGCCGAGCTACACCCTGGTCGCCGTCCCCGACGCGGTTGACGACCGCCAGGCGGCGCAAACCGAGCCCTTCGCCGTCGCCCTGCACGCGCTCGAGCGGGCGGCGACGGCCCCCGGCGACGCGGTCCTCGTCCTCGGCTTCGGCCCGATCGGCGCCGCCGCCGCGCTGCTCGCCCGCGCCCTCGGCGCCTTCCCCCATGTGGTCGAGCTCGACGAGGCACGCCGCGCCCGGGCCGAGCAGCTCGGTCTGTCGACGATCGAAGCCGGCGAGGAGCTGCCGCGGCGGGTGCGGCGGCAACTTGGCGGCGGCGGCGCCGAGGTCGTCGTCGAGTCGACCGGGGTCGCGGCGCTGGCCCCGGTGGCGATCGAGTGCGCGACCCGCGGCGGCCGCGTCGCGATGGTCGGCCTGCCGAGCGCCGCCGGCGAGATCGACACCCGGCGGCTGACGCTCTTCGAGCGCTCGCTCGTCGGCAGCCTCGGCTACCGCCACGACCTGCCGCGGGTCCTCGACCTGGTCGCCGCCGGAGACGTCGACCCCGCGCCGCTCGCGGAAGCTACGATCCCACTCGAGCAGGCCCCCGAACAGCTGACCCGGCTCGCCGCCGCTCCGGGGGGAGCAATCAAGACCCTGGTACAAGTGGGAAATTGACCGACCGATCACATAGACTGCCGGTCGATGGGGCCTGCGATCGCGCGTGACTCCTAACGGGAAAAAAGCAAAGCCCCAACGCCCGGCGCGGCGCGGCCGGCCGCGCCTCGAGAACAACGAGCGCTTCGAGAAACGCCGCGCCGAGATCGTCGACATCGCCGCCGAAATCTTCGCCGAGCGCGGCTTCCACGCAACCACCGTCGACGACCTGGTGGAGGCGACCGGCCTGCAGCGCGGCGGCCTCTACCACTACATGGAGAGCAAGGAGGATCTGCTGATCCGGATCCACGAGCGCTTCATCGAGCCGCTGCTCGCCGACGCGCGCGACGTGGTCAGCGCCGAGGACTCGCCCGAGGTCTCGCTGCGCAAACTGGGCCGGGTCCTGATGCGCGACATCGCCCGCTACCTGCCGCAGGTGACCGTCTTCCTCCATGAGTGGCGGATCATCGAGCACCACGAACGCTGGCGCTCGATCCGCGAATCGCGGCGCGAGTTCGAGCAGGTGATCACCGACGTCCTCCAGCGCGGCGTCGACGAGAAGGTCTTCAAGGTCAAGGACGTGCGGCTGACGACGCTCGGTTTCCTCGGGATGTTCAACTACAGCTACCAGTGGTACCAGCCCGGCGGCCGCGTCGACGCCGACACCCTGGCCGACGAGTTCTGCGACATCTTCCTCGAGGGAATCCGGATCTAGGCGGCGCTGCTCTCGGCCTCGCGCCAGGCGGCGAGAAAGCCGTCCCTCGCCTCTTCCAGCATCGCCACCGGCTCGCGCTTCCAGATCGAGTCGGGGTAGTCGTCTTTCATCGTCCCGTCATCGGAGAAGACCTCGAGGTCATACCAACCCTCGTAGCCGCCTTCGATCAGCGCCTGGAACATGCCGACCAGGTCGAGCGTGCCCTGTCCAGGCAGCACGCGGTCGTTCCAACCGCGGGTCTCCTCGCGCCAGTCGTCGATGTGGACGACGTTCATGAAGCGATCGCAGTATCGCCGGGTCAGGTCCAGCACCCCTGGCTCGTTCCAGACGTGCCAGACGTCGAACATGAACTTGAGCTCGGGGTCGCCGACCTCGTCCATCAGCTCGATCGTGTCGGCGATCCCGTGGACGGTGCTCCAGTCGGAGAAGTGGATCGACGAGAGCGGCTCGATCCCGAATTCGATCCCCGCCTCGCTCGCGGCGCGGGTGATCTGGCGCAGCCCGTCGACGATGATCTCGCGCGCCTCCTCGCCGCCGTAGTCGCCCTGGCCGCCGGTGTTGCAGAAGCTGCCGACGGCGCCGAGCCGGCCGGAGCGGCGGACGCTCTCGCAGATCCCGTCGATCCGCTCCTGCGGGTCGGTCGGGCCCTCGAACCCGGGCACCGGCAGGATCGAGATCATGCTGGTGACCGCCGCGGTCGGCTGCAGCCCGTGGCTGGCGAGGGCCGCCTTCACCTCCTCGTCGGAGAGCTGCTCGATCTTCGGTTCGAAGGTGCCGATGCCTTCGACCCCGGCCCGCTGGTAGACGTCGACGTCCTGCTCGAAGCTGAGCGGGAAGGTGGTGATCTCGCAGACCGAGAACTTCGGTTCGGGGCTCATCTTCTCTCCTTGCTTGGCGGGTTTGGGACGGGCCGACGGGCTTCAGCTGGTGGAGCCGCGGCGGCGGACGAAGCGGCCCACGCCGCCGCCCAGGTAGGCGGTGGAGAGGGCGGCGCTGATCAGGATCGCGGCGCCGTAGACGATCGAGGAGGCGCCCGCGCCCAGGTCCTTGGTGATGATCAGGGTGTTGAGCAGGACGAGCAGGAGGACGCCGGCGACGGTGCCGAAGTAGTTGCCGGAGCCGCCGAGGATCGAGGCGCCGCCGATCGTCACGGCGGCGATCGAGGTGAACTGGTAGACGTCGCCGCTGCCGAGGAAGGCGGTGCCGACGTAGCCGAGCAGGACGAAGCCGGCGAGCGCCGCGCAGACGCTGGAGATCACGTAGGAGCCGATGATCGTCGGCCGCGTCCGCACCCCCGAGAAGGAGGCGACGACCGGGTTGGTGCCGGCCGCGTAGAGGCGCCGGCCGTAGCCGCTGCGGCCGAGCAGCAGGCCGAGCACGGCGAGGACGACGAGGATCCCGATCAACGAGGCGGGGATGCCGGCGACGCTGCCGCGGACCAGGTTGCGGATCAGCGGCGGCGAGGTGTCAGCGGGCGAGACGCCGATCTGGAGGATGACGAAGCCGCCGAGAGCGACGTTGGTCGCCAGCGTCATGATGATCGGCGAGATCCGCAGGAAGGCGACGCCGAGGCCGTTGACCAGGCCGACGACGACGGCGATCCCGAGCACGGCCGGCACCGCCCAGACGAGGGCCTCGTTGCGGCCTTCGGTCATCGAGGTCAGCAGCAGCGAGGAGCCGGTGATCATCCAGGCGACCGAGAGGTCGATGCCGCCGGCGATGATCACCACGGTCTGCCCGGCGGCGACGATCGCCAGGATCTCGGCCTGCATCAGCAGGTTGTCGAGGCTGGTGGCGCCGGTGAAGCCGGTGATCGTGGCGGCGCAGTAGATGAACATGAGGCTGACGATCGCGAGCACGATCAGCACCCCGCGGTTGTTGGCGAGGTCGGCCTGCAGGCGTGAGCCGAGCTTCACCGCGAGCCCCCCGTCCGCTCGAAGACGAAGTCGACCAGCAGCTGCAGCGAGAGGGCGCCGACCAGCAGGGCGCCGACGAAGATCATGCCCCACGAGGGCTCGAGTTCGACCGCGACGGTGACCTTGGCGACATAGGTGAGGACGAGGGCGCCGACGACGCCGCCGACCAGGGTGCCGCGGCCGCCGAGCAGGCTGGTGCCGCCGATCACCGCCGCCGCCACCGCCGGCAGCACGTAGCCGGCGCCGACCGTCGGGTCGCCGGAGCCGTTCTGGCTGGCGAGGACGACGGCGGCCAGCGCCGTGACCAGGCCGGAGGCCGTGTAGACGGCGAGCAGGACCCGGTTCGGGCGCACGCCGCTCTTCACCGCCGCGTCCTCGTCGGAGCCGACGGCGCGGACGAAGACGCCCCAGCGCGAGCGCAGGAACAGGAAACCGAGGATGACGACGATCGCGGCGATCAGCACCGGCACGTCGATGCCGAGGACCTGCGAGGTGAAGAACTTGGTCAGGTCGGGAGCGACGACCCCGCCCGGCGACTTCAGCACGTAGAGGGCGACGCCGGCCCAGATGAACCAGGTCGCGAGGGTGACGATGAACGGCTGCAGGCGCAGGTAGACGATCGCCAACCCGTTGAGCAGGCCGGCGACGCCGCCGGCGACGAGCAGCAGCGGCAGCATCGTGCCGATCTCGCCGTTGCCGCTGACCTTGGTCGCGACGAGGACGCTGATCAGCGAGAGCAGGCCGCCGACCGAGAGGTCGATGCCGCCGGTCAGCATCACCAGGGACTGGCCGACCGCGAGCAGCACCGGGACCAGGGCGGCGCCGAGGATGATCGGGATCTGGTCGGTGCTGAAGCTGGCCGGCTGCAGGACCGCCAGCCAGATGATCAGGGCGACCAGGATCGCGCAGGGGATGGCGGCGATGACGAACGGGCGCCAGTCCGGCCGCTGCCGGGCGCCGGCGTGGCCGGGGGGCGCCTCGATCTCGGCGATCACCTGGCCCTCGACGCTCACTCGACCACCCCCGTCGGGCTGGCGGCGCCGAGCGCGGCGCGCAGGATCTCCTCCTCGCTGAGGGTGCCGGCCTCGAGCACGGTGGCGACCTCGCCCTCGCGGAGGACGAGGATGCGGTCGCACATGTTGACCAGCTCCTGGTTGTCGGAGGCGTACATCACGATCGCGTAGCCCTCGGCGGTCAGCTCGCGGGCGAGGGCGAAGATCTCGGCCTTGGTGCCGACGTCGACGCCGCGGGTGAGGTCGTGGAAGAGCAGCACCCTGGCGCCGACGTTGAGCATTTTCGCGATCAGCACCTTCTGCTGGTTGCCGCCGGAGAGGGCGCCGACGGGCTGCTCGATGCCGCTCGCCTTGACGTGGAAGCGCTCCAGCGCGGCCCGTGCCATCTCTTCCTCGGCGGCGACCGAGAGCAGGCCGCGGCGGCCGAGGTCGCCGAGCACCGGCAGCGCCAGGTTCTCGCGGATCGACTTGCGCAGCATCAGGCCCTCGCGGCCGCGATCCTCGGGGATCAGGGCGAGGCCGATGCCGGCGCGGATCGCCTCGTGCGGCGAGCGCACCCGGACCCGCTTGCCGCCGACCTCGACCTGACCGCTGGAGCCGAGGACGCCGAACAGCCCGAGCAGCAGCTGCGACTGGCCGTGGCCCTGGAGGCCGCCGACGCCGAGGATCTCGCCGGCGCGGACGTCGAAGTCGATCCCGCGCAGCCGGCTGCCGGCGGAGAAGCCGCGGACCGAGAGCATCACCTCCTCGCCGGGGGGCGAGATCGGCGGCGGATAGAGGCGCTGCGGCTTGCGGCCGAGCATCGCCTCGATCACCTCCTCGTCGGAATAGTCGGCGATCGGGCCGGTGACGATCGAGCGGCCGCCGCGGAGCACGGTGACCCGGTCGGCGACGGAGCGGATCTCGTCGATCCGGTGGGAGATGAAGATCACGAGCTTGCCGGCCGCCGCCTGGCGGCGGGCGAGGTCGAGCAGCCAGCGGGTCTCCTCGGCGCCGAGCGAGGCGGTCGCCTCGTCGAGCACCAGGACGCGCTCGGCGTGGCGCACGCAGCGCGCGATCTCGACCACGTGGCGGACCGCGATGCCGAGGTCCGAGACGCGCCGCCGCGGGTCGATCTCGGTCGGCACGCCGAGCTCCTCGAAGAGCCGCTGCGCCTTGGCCGCGAGCCGGCGTTTCGAGAACAGCGCCGGGCGGTCGCCGGGAGCGCGCAGGTAGATGTTCTCCGCCACCGTCAGGTCGGGCAGCAGCGAGAGCTCCTGGTAGGCGACGGCGACACCGAGCCGGTCGGCGTCGTTGGGGGTGGCGATCTCGACCGGCTCGCCGCCGAGCTCGATCTCGCCGCGGTCGGCGGCGACGGCGCCGCCGAGGATCTTGATGAAGGTCGACTTGCCGGCGCCGTTCTCGCCGAGCAGCGCGTGCACCTCCCCCGCCCGACCCTCGAAGTCGACGCCCTCGACGGCGGCGACGCCGCCGTAGGCCTTGCTGATGCCACGGCAGCCGAGCATGACCTGTCGAGTCATCGTCGTCATCGTCGCACGGGGTTCGCGGGAGGGGAGGACGGGCGGGGCTCGGCGTTCATGAGATCGCCAAGCCCCACCCGATTCATCACTTTGCGAGTACCTCGTCAGCCGAGAGTTCGGCCCACGGGGGGGAGAGAGGCAGCATCAGCCCTTCGTTGGCGTTGGGAATCGCCACGCCGTCGAGTTCTTCGACCGGGCCGACTTCGTTGATGAATTCCGTGTCGGTGTTGGTGTAGACGGGGGTTTCGAGCGGCACGAATTTCGGTTCGCCCGTGACTTCTTCTTCGAGCACTTCGATGCCGAGTTTCATCGCCGAGCCGACTACCCAGGTCGGGCTGGAGACGAGCAGGCACGGGGTTTTCGTCTTTTCGCACTGCTCCAGCGAGACGTTGTACGACCAACCGGTGGTCGGCACGGTCTTGCCGGTCCCTTCCTTCATCGCCTTGATCGCGTAGCCGCCGTAGGCCTGGCTGAGGACGCCGGCCAGGTCGGAGTTGGAGCTGGCCAGCTGGGTCACGCTCGAGGTCTCGTCGCCCGGCGCGTATTTGCCGAAGAACGTGACCTGCTCGATGCCCGGGTTTTCGGCGAGCACCGCGTCGATGCCTTCGTTGCTTTCCTGCGAGGCGGGCGCTCCTTCGAGGCCTTCGTCGCGCAGGATCGTGCCCTTGCCGCCGATCTCTTCGGCGATCCACGAGGCCCAGGCGGTGCCGATCTGCTTGAACGGGACGCCGATTTTCCAGGCGCAGGGGGCTTCCGCCAGCTGGTCGAAGGTGACCACCACGATGCCCGCGTTGCAGGCTTCCTGGATCGCCGAGTTGATTGCCGTCGGCGAGGCGGCGTCGATGACGACGATGTCCGGTTCTTCGAGCGTGATGCTCTGCAGCGCCGCGGCCTGGGCAGCCGGGGTGTTTTCGGTGTTGACGACCTTGGTCGAGCCGATCGATTCGTCCAGCGGCGCCTTCTCCGAGAGGACTTCCGCCGTCTTGATCATGACCGGGCGCCAGGTGTTGCCCAGGTAAGAGTTGAGGACGACGACGTCGTATTCACCACCACCGCCACCGCTGGCTTCTTCGGTGCTGCCGCCGGCAGCAGTGGTTTCGCCGCCGGCGCTCGAGCCGTCGCCCCCGCTCGAGCCACAGGCGGTGATCGCCAGGCCCAAGACGACGACGAGCAGCACGAGGAAGGCAAAGCGCCCTCTTGGACGAGCCCGCAAGCGCTCGGGGTTCGTGTTCGCCATTCCTTATGTCTCCTCCTAGTTGGGCTCGGCGCGACCCATGCGCCCAGCTTAATCTGTACCAGTTGGTCGGTATAATAAATGATCTGGAGCGCGGCAGTCAAGCGGCAGAGAAGCCGCCGTCGACCGGGATCACCTGGCCCGTGATGTGGCCGCTGCGGCCGACGACGAGGAAGGCCGCGAGGGCGGCGACGTCCTCGGCGCTGGCGATGCGGCCGCTGGGGACCGCGTCGATCACCCGCCGCACATACTCGGCGTCGTCGGTGTAGGGGGCGATCATCGGCGTGTCGGTCGGCCCGGGGGCGATCGCGTTGACGGTGATCCCGGCCGCCGCCCACTCGATCGCCAGCGAGCGCGACAGCTGCACGACGCCGCCCTTGCTGGCGCCGTAGGCGGCGCGGTTGGCCTGGGCGACGACACCGAACAGCGAGGCGACGTTGACGATCCGACCGAAGCCCGCGGCGAGCATCTCGCGGGCGCAGCGGCGGCAGGCGAGGAAGGTGCCGCGGAGGTTGACGTCGAGCACCCGGTCCCACTCCTCGACCGTGGTCTCGACGGCCGCCCGCGAGAGGTGGACACCGGCGCTGCAGACCAGCGCGTCGACGCCGCCGAGGCCGGCGATCGCGGCGTCGAGCGAGGCCTCGAGCGTCGCCGGCTCGGCGACGTCCGTGGCGTGGAAGGCGAGCCGGCGGCCGCGCTCGGCGGCAAGCGAGTCGAGCCCCGCCACCGCCTCCGCCCCGCGCTCGAGGTCGAGCACCGCGACGTCGAGCCCCGCCTCCAGCAGAGCCCGGGCCGTGGCCAGGCCGATGCCCGAGCCGCCGCCGGTGACGACCGCCGTCCGCGCCTCGCTCACGAGCCCAGCGAGAAGCGACCGGGCTGCTTGATCCCGGTCACGTCGCTCGGCCACAGCCGCGGCTCCCACTTGACGACCGGGCCGGCGCCCGTCGCCGGGTAGCCGAAGCTCTTGTCGACCGGGACGTCGACGACGTAGACGCCGCCGGAGTCGATGCCGCGGCGGACCGCGTCGGCGACGCCGTCGGCGGCGGTCACCTGCTCGCCGTCGGCGCCGTAGCTCTTGGCCAGAGCGGCGAAGTCGGGGTTCTGCAGGGTCACCCAGGTTTCGTGGCCGAACAGGCCCTGCATGTGCGACTGGGTCGAGCCGAGGACGCCGTTGTTGAGGACGACGACGACCAGCGGCGTCTGCTCGCGGATCGCGGTCGAGATCTCGTTCAGCGTGTACTGGAAGCCGCCGTCGCCGGTGATGACGACGGTGTTGGCCTCGGGCCGCGCCAGCTTGGCGCCGATCGCCATCGGCAGCGCCGTCCCCAGCGAGGCGACGCCGAAGGGCGCCAGCAGCGTCCGCGGCTTGTGGACGACGGTGCTCTGGAAGACGTAGCCGGTGTTGTCGCCGACGTCGGTGACGATGATGTCGTCGTCGGCGAGCTGGCTCTGGACGTCGCGGACGACGCGCCAGGGGCTCATCGGCCACTGGTCGGAGGCCTGGTTCTGCTCGACCGTCGCCCGCCAGGTGGCCTTGCGCTCGGCGAGCTCGGCGCTGCGCGGCCGCTGCTCGTGTCCGACCTCCTCGAAGCCGTCCTGCTCGCGCACGGCGGCGACGATCTGGCCGATCACGGCGCGGGCGTCGCCGACGATGCCGATCTCCGGGAAGTAGAAGTCGCCGACCCGCGAGCCGTCGCTGTCGACGTGGATCAGCTTGCCGGGCAGCTCGGCGACCCAGCTCTGGGCGTAACCCCAGTCGGCGAGGCGACTGCCGACGACCAGGGCGACGTCGGCCTCGGCAACCAGCGCGTTGGCCGCCGGCGAGCCGATCGTCCCGGTCAGCCCGAGCGCCAGCGGGTGGTCCTCGTCGACGATGCCGCGGCCGGTCGAGGTGGTGACCACCGGGATGCCCAGCATCTCGGCCAGGGCCAGCACCTCGGCCTCGGCGCCGGAGGCGACGGCACCGCCGCCGGCGAGGATCACCGGCCGCTCGGCGCCGACCAGCAGCTCGGCCGCGGCGGCCGCGTCCTCGGGCGAGGCGTACTGGCGGTTGTTGGGGCCGCGCCAGCCGCGCGGCAGCTCGATCTCGGCTTCGTCGATGCAGAAGTCGTAGGGGATGTCGACCAGGGCCGGGCCCGGCCGCCCCAATTGCGCGATCTGGAACGCTTTGTGGATCAGCTCCGGCATCCGCTCGGGCCGCTCGCAGCGAACCGCGCTCTGGGTGATGCTGCGGAAGACGTCGACGTTCGGCATCTCCTGCATCGCCTCGCGCCCGTGGACGGCGGAGTCGACGTTCATCGTGATGTGAACCGACGGGATGCGGGCGATCTGGGCCTCGTAGACGGGGGTGGTGACCACCAGCGAGCCGATCGTGTGCCAGAGACCGACCGCGGCAGGGCGGCCCTTGACGTAGTTGTAGCCGTTGACGATGTAGCCGCCGCCCATCTCGGTCACGGGGTGGAAGGAACGGATCCCTCCCTGGGCATGGAAGGCGTCGGCGAGCTCGTGCGTCGTGTGGCCGATGAAGGCGACGACCAGCTCGGTCTCGTAGGCGGCCAACGTCTCGACCAGCGCGTCGGCGCCGCGCATCCGCTGCCTGGTCGTCTCTTCAACCGTGCTCGACATCTATCTCTCCTTGTTGGCGGGTGTGTTGGTGCTCGATCGCATCCGGCTAGAGCGCGCGGGCGAGCCGCTCGCCGCTGTAGACGGCCATGCCGACGTCGCGCGGGGCCAGGCAGTCGCCGGCGCGGCGGACGTCGGGGAAGCGATCGCGCAGGTTCCGGTAGAGGTCGTCGTCGGCCTCGCGGCCGATCGCGTGGACCAGGGTGTCGACGCCGTCGATCTCCTCGCCGGCGCCGCCGTAGACGTTCTCGGTCCTCACCGTGCCGCCGGCGACGCCGGCCACGGTGGCGTGGCAGAGGATCCGCACGCCGGCGCCGTGCAGGCGGGCGAGCTGCGGCGGCAGATTGGGGAGGGGCACCCGCGAGGCGGGGTAGTCGGCCGGGGTCACGAAGACCACCTCGCGGCCGAGCAGCGCCAGGTGCTCGGCGACCGAGGCGGGGGCCTGGTCGAGCTCCTCGTCCCAGACGACGACCCGCGAGCCGACCGAGTCGACGTCGGCCAGCGCCGCCGCCGGCGAGCGCAGGACGCCCTCGGCGCCGGCGAAGTCGGGGACGACCGGGGTGGCGCCGGTGGCGAGGACGATCGCGTCGGAGCCGAGCGGGAAGAAATCGCCCGGGGTGGCCGGCGGGCCGACCGCCATCGCGTGCAGGACCGGGTTGCCGTCCTCGTCGTCGACGACCTCGACCGTCATCCCGCGCAGGATCCGCACCCCCGCCCGCTCGACCTCGTCCGCCATCCAGGCGGTGCCGTCGAGGAACTCGCGCCGGCTCTCGATGTCGGCGAGCAGGTTGATCTTGCCGCCGAGCCGCGGCTCGCGCTCGACCAGGGTCACCTCGTGGCCCTGCTGAGCCGCCACCGCGGCGACCTTCATCCCCGCCGGGCCACCGCCGACGACGGTGATCCGCTTCGCCGCCGGCGCGGCGGCGAGGGTGCCGACGCCGAGCTCGGCCTCGCGCCCGGCCGAGGGGTTGAGGATGCAGGTGACCGGCATCCCGGCCCACATCCGGCCGAGGCAGGCCTGGTTGCAGGCGATGCAGAAGCGGATCTCGCCGTCGCGGCCCTCGAATGCTTTCTGCGCCCACTGCTGGTCGGCGATCAGCGGCCGCGCGAGACCGACCAGGTCGGCTTCGCCGCGGGCGATGATCCGTTCCGCCATCGGCGGCTCCTTGATCCGGCCGAAGGCGATCACCGGCAGCCCCGACGCCTCGCGGGCGCGGGCCCCGAGGTCGACGGCGAAGCCCTGCGGCACCGCCATGTCGGGGTTCATCAGCGGCAGGTTGCCGAAGGTGCCGGCGTCGCTGCTGAGATAGTCGACGATCCCCCAGCTGCCGATCTCGCGCGCGAACTCGACCCCTTCCTCGGGCCCGAAGCCGCCCGGCAGGCCCTCGTCGAGGCAGAGCCGGACGCCGACCACCCAATCGTCACCGCAGCGAGCGCGGATCGCTTCCACGGCCTCGCGGATGAAGCGGGTCCGGTTCTGCAGCGAGCCGCCGTAGCGATCGCCGCGGTGGTTGAAGAGGGGCGAGAGGAACTGGCGCAGGACGCCGTCGTGCCCTGCCTTGATCTCGATCCCGTCGAAGCCGCCCTCGCGGTGGTGGGCGGCGCCGAGCGCGAAGTAGCCGATGCTCTCCTCGATGTCCGCCTGGTCCATCTCGCGCGGGATCAGGCCGACCAGCTGGTCGGCGATCGGCGAGGGGGCGCGGTTGTACTGCCAGTCGAGCGTCTCCATGCCGCCGGCCTGGTTGCCGTCGTCGCTGAGCTGGCCGAACATCCGCCCGCCGTGACGGTGGACCGCGTCGGTGACCAGCTTGTAGCCGTCGACGACGCGCTTGTCGAAGGCGTTGATCTTGGTCGGCCAGAGGGTCCCGGGGTGGGTCGTCTCGACGCCGCTGATCACCAGCCCGACGCCGGCCTTGGCGCGCTCGGCGTAGTAGTCGGCGTGGCGCTGGTTGGGCAAGCCGTCGTCGCCGACCAGGCTGGCCAGATGGGGGAGCCAGACGATCCGGTTGCGCAGCTCGACGTTGCCGAGCTTGAACTCGGAGAAGAGCAGGGGGAAGGCGCCGTCGCTCATGGGAACGCCGGCGCCTCGTCCTCGACTATCGGCGGCAGCCGCGGCCCCTGAGGGCGCGCCACCTCGCGGCCGGCGCGCTCGCCGGCGAAGAAGGCCATGGCCAGGCCGCGGGGGGCGACGCAGTCGCCGGCCCGCAGGACGGTGGCGCCGAGCTCGTGCAGGCGCCAGTAGAGCTCGTCGGCGGCGCGCGGCGGCTCGGCGAGGACGACGGTGTCGGCCGCAAGCCGGCGGCGCTCGCCGGTGAAGACGTTCTCGGCGAGGACGCCCTCGCCGTCGATCGCCGCCGCGGCGAAGCCGGTGAGCAGCTCGCAGCCGCCGCCGTAGAGGCCGCCGAGCAGCTGCTGACGGGCGCTGCCGGGAACGCCGGCGGCAACGGCGATGCCGGGCGTCGCCACGGTCACCGCGTGACCGTCCTCGGCAAGCCTGACCGCGACCGCCGAGCCGGGGTGCTTGGCCTCGGAGTCGAGGACGACGACGCGGTGCCCGACCTCGGCGCCGGCGAGGGCCGCGAGCGCGCTCAGCACCGGCACCGACTCGGCGGCGACCTCCGGGCTCGGCGGCACGCCACCGGTGGCGACGACGACGCAGTCGGCCCGCAGCCGCAGATCGGGCTCGCCGGCCGGCGAGACGGCGAGCAGCTCGACGCCCTCGCCGTCGCCGAGGACGGCATCGGCCGCGACCTCGCGCCGCAGGTGGATCTCGACGCCGAGCTCGACCAGCAGGTCGGCGAGCCAATCGCGCGCCTCCACGTAGTCGGCGCAGCCGGGCAGGCCGGAGATCGTGCCGAGCAGCCCGCCGAGCTCCTCGCCGCGCTCGACCAGCGTCACCCGCTGGCCACCGCGCGCGGCCAGCTCGGCCGCCTTCATCCCGGCGGGGCCGCCGCCGACGACGACGACCCGCCGCGCCTGCGCCGGGGCCAGCGCCTCGAGGCTGCCGACGCCCCATTTCCGCTCGCGCCCGGCGGCCGGGTTGACCGGGCAGCTGAGGGCGGCGCCGGCGGCAACCGTCTCGCCGCACTCGCCGCAGCCGACGCAGGGCCGCGGGCGCAGGCCGGGGGCGCCGGTGTCGCTCTTGAAGAACCACTCGGGGTCGGCGATCAGCGGCTCGATGAGGGCGATGGCGTCGATCCCGCCGGCGGCGAGCGCCTGCTCGACCTCGCCGTGGCCACTGAGGTCGAGGGCGCCGATCAGCGCCGCCTCGCTGCCGCCGGCGCGGAGCCGCTCGGCGCCGGCGGCGAGGGCGTCGGCGCCGGCCTGCTCGAGCACGAAGCCGTCGGCCAGGTCCCAGGCGGCGATCGCCGCCAGCGTCTGCTCGCCGGCGGCGTCGCCGACGGCGAGGCGGACCAGCAGCGCGTGCTCGGCGCCGGCGGCGGCGCGAACCTCCTCGAGCACCTCGGCGAGGAACCGCAGGCGGTTGTCGAGCGAGCCACCGTAGTCGTCGTCGCGCAGGTTGCGCGCCGGCGAGAGGAAGTCGGCGAGGAGACCGAGCCCGGCGTCGATCTCGGTGCCGTCGAGGCCGCCCGCGGCCTGGTTGGCGGCAGCCCTGCCGAACAGCTCGACGATCTCGCGGATCTCCTCCGGCTCGAGCGGCCGCGGCGGCCGCGAGCCGGGACCGAGCCGCGCCGCCGAGGGCCCGAGCTCGACGGTCCAGTCCGGGGTGAGGTCGCCGACGGCCCCGGTCCCCGGGTGCAGCAGCGAGCCCAGCACCAGCGAGTCGTGGGCGTGGATCTCGTCGGCGAGCCGCCGGTAGCCGGCGACCGCGTCCTCGCCGCCGGCGAGGACGACGCCGCGGGAGAGGAAGCGATCGTCGACCAGATCGGGGGCGGCCACGATCGTCCCGACCCCGAAGCGGGCGCGCTCGCGGTAGTAGGCGATCGCGGTCTCGGAGACCTCGTTCTGAAACGCGTAGTTGGTTGCGTGGGAGCCGAAGACGAGGCGGTTCGGCGCGGTCCGGGCGCCGATCCGGAACGGCTCGGCGAGCGGCGTGCTCACGGCCGGACGTCCCCCGGTGTCGTATCGCTCCTCCATACTGACCAGTCGGTATATATCCTAATCTCTCCGCGCGTCGCGGTCAAGCCGCCGATTCACGCTCGAACTCCTGGTCGCGGAGCACCCGCTTGAGCACCTTGCCGGAGGGGTTGCGCGGCAGCTCGTCGATGAACCGGAACACCTTCGGCACCTTGTAGGAGGCAAGCCGCTCGCGGCAGAAGGCGACCAGGTCGTCGGCCTCGACGCCGTCTCCCTCGCCGAGGACGACGTAGGCGGCGGGGACTTCGTTCCAGGTCGGGTGCGGCGAGGCGACGACGGCGACCTCGCGCACGGCCTCGTGCTCGTAGAGCGCCCGCTCCACCTCCAGCGAAGAGACGTTCTCGCCGCCGCTGAGGATCATGTCCTTGAGGCGGTCGACGATGAACAGGTACCCGTCCTCGTCGATCAGGCCGAGGTCGCCGGTGTGGAACCAGCCGTCGCGGATCGCCCTTGCCGTCGCCTCCTCGTCGCGCCAGTAACCGCTGAACACCTTCGGCCCGCGTAGGCAGATCTCGCCGACCTCGCCGGCCGGCAGCGGCCGGTCCCCCTCGTCGAGGATCCGCACCTCGGTGTGCAGCACCGGCTTGCCGACCGAGCCCAGCTTCTCGATCACGCTGCCTTTGTCGAGGTAGGTGTCGCCGCTGACGGTCTCGGTCAGGCCGTAGGCGTCGGCGAACCAGCCGTTGGGGAAAGCCTCGAGCACCCGCTCGATCAGCGGCAACGGCATCTTTTCGCCGCCGTCGACGACGACCCGCACCGAGGAGAGGTCGCGCTCGCCCAGGCTCGGCTCGGCGAGGATCAGGCCGACCATCGCCGGCGCCAACCAGACGGCGGTGAGCTCGTGCTCCTCGATCTCGCGCAGCGCCTCGGCGGCGTCGAAGCGCCGCAGCACGCGGACCGAGCCGCCGACGTAGAAGAGGTTGGTCGTGATCAGGTCGAGGGCGCCGACGTGGTAGAGCGGGCCGCAGGCGAGGCCGGCGTCGGCGCCGCCGAGCCCCAGCTCGACGACCTGCCCCATGCACTTCCAGTAGACGTTCTCGTAGCTGATCATCACCCCCTTGGGGCGCGAGGTCGTGCCCGAGGTGTACATCAGCCGGTGCACGTCCTCGCCGGCGACCTCGGCCGCGGCGGCGACCGGCTCCGCCTCCTCCCACACGTCCTCGATCGAGGGCCAGCCCGGCGCCGAGGGGGCGCCGACCCGCATCCGGGCGAAGCCCAGGCCGGCGGGGAGCTCGTCGACGAGCCCCTCCAGCTCGGGCTCGGAGATCAGGAGCCTGGTTTCGGCGTGACCTAGGATGTACTCGAGCTCGGGCCCCGTCAGGCGCCAGTTGAGCGGCATGAAGATCGCGCCCAGATGCGCCGTCGCGAACATCAGATCGAGGAAGCGCAGCGAGTTGTGGAGGAGCACGCCGACGACGTCGCCGCGGCCGATCCCCGCCTCGCGCAGGACGCCGGCCATGCGCCGGGTGCGCCGCTCGAGCTCGGCGTAGGTCACCTCCTCGTCCCCCATGCCGAAGGCGACGCGCTCGGGCCAGCGGTCTGCGTGATGGGCGACGACGTTGCTCAGGTTCATCGGGCTCAGGTGGTCCTCACCCCGCCCGTCGCCGAAACATGGTACCCGGCGGCCGCGGGGTCGCTCTCCTCTTCGCCGCCGTATTATACCATCCGTTCGGTACATTTCAGCGATGAGGGTGGAGGTCTCCAGGGATGAAGGCGGTTCGGGGATGAGGAAGGTCGACACGGGCGAAGGCGAGATCGCTTTCGCGGTCCATGACGTGACGCCGCCGTGGCGGCGCGAGTCGCAGCGCCCGATCGTGCTCCAGCACGGTCTCGGGCTGACCAGCGAGGCCTGGCGGCCCTGGCTCGGCGTCCTCCTCGGTCCGCGGCCGATCGTCACGATCGAGCTCCGCGGTCACGGCGAATCGGCCGCCGCCTGGAGCGCCGACGACTACCCGCTGACCCGCTTCAGCGAGGACGTCCGCGCGGTGCTCGACGCCCTCGAGTACGAGTCCTGCCACTTCGTCGGCGAGTCGTTCGGCGGCACGCTGGGCATCCAGCTCGCCGCCGACCACCCCGACCGGGTCGCCTCGCTGAGCGTCTGCTCGACCGGCTTCCGCGGCGACCTGATCGCCAACGTCGCCCACTGGCCGGACCTCGCCCAGAGCGAGGAGGGGCGCGCGGCCTGGTCGGCCGAGATCCTCGCCGGTCGCTTCCGGCCGCCGGTCGACGAGGAGCTCGCCGCCTGGGTCGAGGCGTCGCAGATGACGGTCGGGCCGCCGGTCGTCGCCGGCATCGTCCGCTGCCTGCTGGGCGCCGACCTGACCGCCGAGGCTCGCGCCCTGCGGCCGCGACTGCAGATCCTGATGGCGGCCGATAGCCCCTTCGTCGGCACCGAGGGGCCGCGCCTGCTGCACGAGCTGGTGCCGCGCTCGGAGATCGTCTTCCTCGACGACGCCCGGCACGGGATCGTGCTCTCGCACTGGCGTCAGTGCGCCGAGGCGGTGCGGGCCTTCATCGACCGCACCGCCCGCGACTGAGTCAGCCGCCGGGCTCGATCCCCAGCATCGCGACCGCGATCGTCGCCGGCTCCGACGTCCGCACCGACCAGGCGTGCCTGGTCGCGACCTGGACGACGACGTCTCCCCGCCGCAGCCGGGTCTCGCCGTCGTCGAGCTCGAGCCAAACCTCGCCGGCGACGACGATCACGTAGTCGAGGGTCGGCGTCGCGTGCATGCCGGCCTCGTCGAACAGCTCCGCCATTCCCGGCGAGACCCGCGCCGCCTCCGCCGCCGACTCGGGGTCGACCCCCGTCAGCGCCGCCCGCGGTGGCAGCTCGATCAGGAAGAGCCGGGTCCCGCCCGGCCCCGGGACCAGCGAGGGCACCTCCTCGCTGCGGTCGCGATCGAGCTCGGCGGCGGGCTGTCCCGGCTCGGTGGCCCAGACCAGCGCCTGCCGCATCCCGGGCGTGTGGACGAAGTCGTGGGCGCGGGGCGCGGCGCGGTCGCTGACGACCTTTGACCGGCCGGCGCGGTTTGCCGCGACCACCCTGCGCACCTCCACCTCGTCCCCTCTCGTCGATCCAACGCAATATACCATCTGGTTGGTATAATTAAGGCGATGGGGCTTCGCGCCCATGGGAATGCCGTCGAGAGGAGAGGACCGTCCATGTCCAGACCAGCGCTGACCGTCGCCCACATCGGCATCACGGTGCCCGACCTCGACGCCGCGGTCGAGTGGTATGGGGACCTGTTCGGCTTCCGCCCGATCGCGCCGCCCGGCGAAGTCGTGGTCGCCGACGGTGGCCACTTCGGCGAGCTCGTCGGCTCGATCTTCGGCCCCGGCTGCGGCGTCATGCGACAGGCTCATCTGGCCACCGCCAACGGCGCCGTGATCGAGCTCTTCCAGTTCGTCGAGCCCGCCTACGAGGCGCCCGAGGACAACTTCACCTACTGGAAGGGCGGGATCTTCCACTTCTGCGTGGTCGATCCCGACGTCGCCGGCCTGGCGCGGCGAATGGAGGAGCGCGGCGGCCGCCAGCGGACGCCGGTGATGACGATCTTCGAGGGCTTTCCCTACGAGGTCGCCTACTGCGAGGACCCGTTCGGCACGATCATCGAGATCTACTCGCACAACCACGAGCAGATCTACGCCAACCACGCGCCGCTCTCGACCGCCTAGCGTTCGTGCCGAGACGGCGACGCGAGAGTCCCGGTTTGACCTGGCTGCCACTCACCCTCGGCTACGTCCTGGCGCTGGGGATCGTCGGGGTGACGAGCAAGCTCGCGCTGCGCAGCCTCGTCTGGCAGGACCTGCTGCTCCTCACCGCGATCGTCTACGGGCTGACCGCGGCGGCGCTGGTGGCGGCCGGTCGGGCCGGCCTGCACTGGCAGCTCGACTCGGCCTGGGCGCTGGTCTCGGCGATCTGCGTGGTCAGCGCCCTGATCTTCCTCTACACGGCGCTCGGCACCGGCGAGGCGAGCAAGGTGGTGCCCGTCTCGGCCGCCTACCCGGCGGTGACGGTTGTCCTCTCGGCGCTCGTCCTCGCCGAGGAGGTGACCCTCGTGAAGCTGGCCGGGATGGCCCTGGTGATCGGCGGCGTCGTCGCCCTCTCGCTCGGCGATTAGCCTCGGACCAGCTCGGCGAGGCTCATCGTGGAAGATTGTCCGCCCTCCCACCCGGTGAATCTTCCGCGACGGCGGTGGGTTGGCGTCGCGGCCCGATCGGCTCAGAGCACGGTGAAGCCGCCGTCGAGGAACAGGACCTGGCCGACGACGTGCGCCGCCTCGTCGCCGACGAGGTAGGAGATCATCGCCGCCACGTCCTCGGGCTGGCCAACGCGGCGGTTCGGCGTCGCCCCGAGCGTCGCTTCGCGGTACCGCGGGTCCCGCAGCCGCGTTTCCGACATCGGCGTCTCGATCAGGCCCGGGGCGACGGCGTTGACGGTGACCCCGTGCTCGGCCCACTCCATCGCCAGCATCCGCGTCAGCGCCGCGATCCCGCCTTTGCTGGCGCCGTAGGCGATCCGGCCCTTGAAGCCGACCACGCTGAAGATCGAGGCGAGGTTGACGACCCGCCCCCAGCCGCGCTCGACCATCCCCCGCCCGCAGGCCTGGGCGAGCAGGAAGGTCCCCTTCAGGTTGGTCCCGATGACCCGGTCCCAGTCCTCCTCGGTGAGCTCGAACGCGGTCGCGTCGGAGCTGACGCCGGCGCTGTTGACGAGCACGTCCACCGGGCCCAGCGCGGCGGCACAGGCCTCCACTGCGCCCCGCACCGCGGCCTTGTCCCGCACGTCGCATTCCAGCGCGACGGTCGGCCCCTCGATCGAGGCGGCGACCTCGGCCACCGCCTCGACGCGGCGGCCGAGCAGGGCGACGGCGTGTCCGTCGGCGGCCAGCCGCCGGGCGGGCGCGGCTCCGATCCCGGAGCCGGCGCCGGTGACCAGGGCGACTCTGCCGGCGGCGCTCACAGCTCGCGACCGAGCCGCTCGCCGGCGTAGATCGCCATGCCGACGTCGCGCGGCGCCTCGCAGTCGCCGACCCGCCGCGCCCGCGGAAAGGAGGAGCTGAGCCAGCGGTAGAGCTCGTCGTCGCCGCGCCAGCCGTTGGCGGCGAGGACGAGGTCGAACTCCGGCGCCTCCGCTTCGGCGCCGCTGTAGACGTTGGCGACCCGCAGCTCGCCGTCCTCGGCCTCGACCAGGGTGCTGTGGGTCAGCGTCCGCATGCCGGCGCCGTAGAGCCGCTTCAGCTGCGGCTCGATGTTCGGTGCCGGGATCGTGCTCGCCGGGAAGTCGGCGGCAGTGACCATCGTCACCTCGCGGCCCTCCATCAGCAGGCGCTCGGCGGCGGCCAGCGCCGCGTAGCCGAGTTCGGCGTCCCAGAGCAGGACCCGCTCGCCCAGCTCCGCCTCCTGGTCGAACGGGCCGAGGACGTCGGTGGTCGGCACGCGCGGGCTGAACGGCGAGGCGAGCGGCGCGGCGCCGGTGGCGAAGATCACCTCGTCGGCCTCGACCTCGACCATCGTCCCCGGCGTCGCCGGGGGCCCGACGGCGACCGCGACGACGTTGGCCCGGCCGCCGGCGGCGCCGGCCTCGAGCGAGTCGGACTTGACCTCCATCCCGCAGCGGACGTCGACGCCCAGCTCCGGCAGGCGGCTCTCGAGCCAGGCGGTGGCGTCGGTGAACTCGCGCCGCGCCGGCAGGTCGTAGAGCAGGTTGACCTTGCCGCCGAGGTTGCGCTCGCGCTCGAACAGGGTCACCTCGCAGCCGCGCTGGGCGAGGACCTCGGCCAGCTTCACCCCCGCCGGGCCGCCGCCGACGACGACGACCTTGCGGCCCTCGCCGTCGCGCAGGGGCCGGTCGCGGCCCCACTCCGCCTCGCGCCCGGCGACCGGGTTGACGACGCAGCTGATCGCCAGCCGGTTGAAGAGGCGGCCGAGGCAGGCCTGGTTGCAGCCGATGCAGTAGCGGATGTCGAGGCCGCGGCCCTCGCGGGCTTTGTTCGCCCATTCCGGCTCGGCGATCATCGCCCGCGCCATCCCGACCATGTCGGCGCTGCCGTTGCGGACGATCTCCTCCGCCATCGGCGGCTCCTTGATCCGGCCGTAGGCGATCACCGGCAGCCCCGAGGCCTCCTTGATCCGCTTCGCGACCGGCACCATGAACCCCTGCTCGACCGACATCTCCGGGCCGAGCAGGACGAGGTTGCCGAACGAGCCGCCGTCGCTGCTGATGTAGTCGACCGTCCCCCACTCGCCGATCCGGCGCGCGAACTCGACCGCTTCGTCGACCCCGTAGCCGTCGGCCAAGCCCTCGTCGCAGCAGAGGCGGACGCCGACGATGAAGTCGGCGCCGACCTGGCGGCGGACCTCGTCGACGCTCTCGCGCAGGAACCGCATCCGGTTCTCGACGCTGCCGCCGTACTCGTCGTCACGGTGGTTGGAGGCAGGCGAGAGGAACTGCCGCAGCAGCCCGTCGTGCCCGGCCTTCAGCTCGATGCCGTCGAACCCGCCGTCGAGGTGGGTCTTCGCCGAGAGCCCGAAGTAGCGCACCGCTTCGGCGATGTCGTCGCGCTCCATCTCCTTGCCGGTCACCTGGACCAGCGCGTCGCGCTCCTCCGAGGGGCCCCGCGGCACGTTCCAGTCGAGCGTCTCGACGCCGGTGGTCTCGACCCCGTCGTCGGTGATCTGGCCGAAGATCGCGGTGCCGTGGCGGTGGACCTCCTCGGTCAGGCGGCGGAACTGCGGCACGTTGGCCGGGTCGTAGGCATTGATCCGGCCGAACCAGTTGTAGGCGTCGGGGATGCTGTTCTCCGAGCCGGTCACGATCAGCCCGACGCCGCCTTTGGCGCGCTCGACGTAGTAAGCGATGTAGCGGTCGCCGATCGAGTCGTCGGACTCGCCGAAGCAGGTCAGGTGCGGCAGCCAGACGATGCGGTTCTTCAGCGTCAGGTCGCGGATCTTCAGCTCCGAGAAGAGCTGCGGGTAGGCGGGTGCGTCGGCCGGCATCGGGTCTCCTTTCACCAGCTCCGGGCCAGCTTCTCGGCGGTGTAGACGGCGACCGAGATGTCGCGCGGGGCGATGCAGTCGCCGACGCGGGCGACCGCGACGTCGCGCCGCGCGAGGTCCTTGTAGAGGCTGTCGTTGGTGTAGCGGTGGGTGCTGAGGACGAGGTCGTCGATCTCCAGCTCGACCTTCTCCCCGCTCGCCCAGTGGGAAAGCTCGGCGCGGCCGCCGGCGACCTCGCCGAGGAGGTGGCCGGTGAGGATGCGGGTGCCGCCCTGGTAGAGGCGGGAGAGCAGGCGCGGGCGGTTGCTGGGGTCGACGGTGCCGGCGATCCGCAGCTGCGGCGTGGCCAGAGCCACCTCGTGGCCGGCGGCGGCGAGGACCAGCGCCGCGGTGGTGGCGGCGCAGTCGTCGTCGTCGGTGTAGATCAGGGCCCGGGAGCCGACGGCGGCGCCGGCCAGGACCTGGTCGGCGCTGGCGGCGGCCTCGGTGCCGGCCGCCGGCCAGGAGGAGCCGGTGGCGACGACGACGCGGTCGAACGGTGCCGGGTCGTCGCCCACGAGGACGCCGGCGGCGGCCGGCGCGACCTGCTCGGGGCCGATCTCGCGGCCGGTCCTGAGCTTGCCGCCGTGCTGCTCGATCCGCCGCGCCATCCACTCGCAGGCGGTCAGGTAGCTGCGCTTCTCGCGGTCGGCGACCAGCGCCCGCACCTGGCCGCCGATCTCCGCGCCGCGCTCGAAGACGACCACCTCGTGGCCGCGGCGCGCAGCGGTGTGGGCGAAGCTGAGGCCGGCCGGGCCGGCGCCGACCACCGCCAGCCGCGCCGGCGCCTCGCTGCGGCCGGGGTCGGGCGGCCACTGAGTCTCGCGGCCCGCCGAGGGCGCCAGCATGCAGGTCAGCGGCCGGGCGGCGAGGACGCGGCCGATGCAGCCCTCGTTGCAGGCGATGCAGGCGCGGATCTCCTCGGGGTGTCCCAGCTGCGCTTTCGTCGCCCATTCGGCGTCGGCGATCAGCGCCCGCGCCACGGTCACGGCGTCGACCGCCCCGGCCGCGAGCAGCCCCTCGGCCTCGGCGGGGCTGGCGATCCGCCCGCCGCCGAGCAGGGGAACCGGGATCATCCCCCGCAGGGCGGTGAGCGGCTCCCTGGCGTATCCGGGGGCGGTCGCCAGGGAAGGTGAGGTGGCGTCGTCGACGCCGGCCGGCGGGACGACCGCGCTGACGTAGTCGACCAGCCCCCAGTCGAGCACGGCGGCAAGCGCCGCCGCCTGGTCGGGGTCGCCGTCGGCGAGCCGCCAGCGCAGCCCGACGAGGCGCTCGCCGGCCTCCTCGCGGGCGGCCTCGAGGACCTCGCGGAGGAAGCGGAGGCGGCCGTCGAGCGAGCCGCCGTAGCCGTCGTCGCGGTCGTTCAGCGCCGGCGAGAGGAACTGCCAGACAAGACCACCGGCGGCGTCGACCTCGCTGCCGTCGAGGCCGCCCTCGCGGTGGTTGGCGACCGCCGCCCGCCAGCGCTCGACCTCGGCGGCGATCTCGCCGGTCTCGAAGGCGAGCGGGACGCGGGCGCCCGGGCCGGGGGCGATCGGGGCGACGCCGCGCTCGATCTCCCAGCGCAGGGTGAGGTCGCCGCGGCCGCCGGCCCCGTCCTGGGTGAGGTGGCCGACGACCGCCGCCCCGAGCGCCTTCAGCTCGCGTGCCAGCCGTTCGTAGCCGGC
Organism: uncultured Conexibacteraceae bacterium; assembly: GCA_964533285.1. Taxonomy (GTDB): domain Bacteria; phylum Actinomycetota; class Thermoleophilia; order Solirubrobacterales; family 70-9; genus VAYN01. Next base: position 27,166 of record CAZHLT010000025.1, read on the forward strand.
AACGGCCCGCGGGCCGGTGGCGCAGACCCGGCCGGGTATCGGCGTGCGGTCGTCGACCGAGTCGGGGCCGCAGACAACCAGGCCGAGGTCGCCGGCGCGGGCCGCGTAGTAGGCGATCAGCTCGTCGCTGACGGCGCTGTCGCTGGCGAAGAGCGTCTCGTGCGCCGGCAGGACGATGCGGTTGCGCAGCCGCAGCGGGCCCAGCTCGAGCGGCTCGAACAGCCGCCGCGGCGGCTCCGTCGAAGAGGCGGCGAACTGGTCGGCGACGTCGTGGACGGCACCGCTCATCGCGCCGCCTCGCCGAGCGCGGCGGCGCCGCCGAAGCCCGGGCTGCGGACCCCGTCGACCGCCCCCGGCCAGGTTCTCGCCTCCCAGACCGGGACCGGGCCGGCACCGGTCGCCGGGTAGGGGAAGCCGGGGTCGACCGCGACGTCGACGACGTAGGTCCCGCCGGAGGCCTTGCCGCGGGCGACCGCCGCGGCGACCCCGCCGGGTTGCTCGACCCGCTCGCCCTCGGCGCCGTAGGCGCGGGCGATCGCGGCGAAGTCGGGGTTGTTGAGCTCGCCCCAGACCGAGTCGCCGTAGCAGGCCTCCTGGTTCATCCGGGCCGAGTTGAGGAAGCCGTCATTGAGGACGACGATCGTCACCGGCAGCTGCTCGCGGACGCCGGTCGCGATCTCGTTCAGCGTGTACTGGAAGCCGCCGTCGCCGGTGACGACGACGACGTCGGTGTCGGGCTCGGCCAGCTTGGCGCCGAGCGCCATCGGGTAGGCCGAGCCGAGCGAGCCGACGCCGTAGGGAGCGAGCAGCCGCCGCGGCCGGCGCACGGTCAGGCCGCGGAAGGTGTAGCCGGTGTTGGAGCCGACGTCGGTGACGACGATCGCGTCGTCGTCGAGCGCCTCGCCGACCTCGGCGACGACCCGCCACGGGCTCAGCGGCGCCTGCTCGGAGGCGGCCAGCTCGGCCAGCTCGGCGGTCAGCTCGCGCTTGCGCTCGGCGAGATCGTCGAGCCAGCCGCGCGACCCCGGCGCGACCGCCGAGCCGCCCGCCCGCAGCCCGTCGAGCAGCTGGCCGACGACGGTGCCGACGTCGGCGCAAACGCCGAGCTCGGCGAAGTAGAAGTCGCCGACCCGGGTCGGGTCGGTGTCGACCTGGATCAGGCGGCCGGGCAGCTCGGCACGGAAGCCCTGCGCATATCCCCACTCGGAGAGCCGCGAGCCGAGGACGAGGACGACGTCGGCCTCGGCGACCGCCTGGTTGGCGAGGTCGGAGGCGACGGTGCCGGTGAGGCCGACGCAGAGCGGGTGGTCGTCGGCGACGGTGCCGCGCCCGGTCGAGGTGACGGCGACCGCCGCCTGCAGCCACTCGGCCAGATCGCGCACCTGGTCGGCGCAGCCGGCCGCGGCGGCGCCGCCGCCGGCCAGGATCAGCGGCCGCTCGGCGCCGCGCAGCAGGTCGAGCACGCGCTCGACGTCGGCGGCGGCGAGGCCGGTTGCCAGCGGCGGCCGCCAGCCGCTCGGGATCTCCATCTCCGCCTGGTCGACGACCAGGTCGAAGGGGACGTCGACCATCGTCGGCCCCTTGCGGGCGCCGTGCGCGTACTGGAAGGCGTGGTGGATCGCCTCCGGCAGCTTGTCGGGGCGCTCGACCCGGGTCGTCCAGGTCGTGATGTCGCCGAAGGCGCCCTCGAGCGGGATGTCCTGCATCGCCTGGCGGTCCTTCGAGCCGGTGTCGGCGTTCATTCCCAGGTGGACGGCGGGGACGCGGGCGATGTGGCCCTCCATCACCGCCGGCGAGGCGACGAGGGCGCCGATCGTGTGCCAGAGGCCAACCGCGGCGGAGCGGCCGCGCAGCAGGTTGTAGGCGTGGATGATGTAGGCGCCGCCCATCTCGGTGGTCGGCCGCAGGGTGCGGAAGCGGCCGCTGCGGGCGACCGCGAGGCTGGCGCCGAAGGTCGCGTGGCCGGAGTAGCCGACCACCAGCTCGACGTCGTACTCGGCGAGGGTCTCGGCGAGGGCATCGGCCCCGTTCTTGATCGTCATCTCGTTCTCCTACCGGTGGTGGTTTGCGTTGGCCTCATCGCGGCGCGGGCGGCCCGGGTCGGCGGTCGTGTGCATCTCCTCGGGGGGCTCGCCGGGCGGCGGCTCGCCTTCGGCGGCGACGGTGTGGGCGCGGGCTTCGGCCCGGCGGCCGGCGGCCCGGCGGCGGCCGATGTAGCCGGCGAGGCCGACCGCGAGCACGATCATCGTCCCGTTGAAGAGGTACTCGACGTAGAAGGGAAGGCCGAGCTGCTGCAGGCCGGCGATCGCGACGGCGAGGACGAGGACGGCGATAACCGTGCCCCAGACGTTGACTCGACCGGGCCGGATCGTCGTCGAGCCAAGCAGCACGGCTGCGAAGACGGGCAACAGATATTCCGGCCCGGTCGAGGTCTGCCCGATCTGCAGCTGCGAGCCGAGGAGGAAGCCGCTAGCGGCAGCGAGCAAGCCTGAGATGGCGAAGGCGATCGTGATCCGTTTGCGGACGTCGATGCCGGAGAGTTCGGCGGCGGCGGTGTTGGAGCCGACCGCGTAGAAGTAGCGCCCGAACGGCAGGTACTCGAAGACGATCCAGAGCACGAGTGCGACCGCCACGACGTAGTAGGCGACTTTCGGGATCCCGAGCCAGTTGGCCGAGAGCGACTCGAACGAGCTCGGCAGCGGGCCGCTGAGCGAGGAGCCCTCGGTGTACCAGTTGGCGATGCCGAAGACGACGGTCCCGGTGCCCAGGGTGGCGATGAAGGAGTCGACGCGAGCGTAGGCGACGACGAGGCCGTTGACGATCCCGATCGCGAACCCGATCGCCAGGATCATGAGCGCGGCGACCTCCCACGAGATCCCGGATTTGATCTGGAAGCCGATCGCGAGGCTGTTGGTGAGCGCCACCACGTAGCCGATCGAGAGGTCGAACTGGCGCGTCGCCAGCGGCACCATCACCCCGAGCGCGAGGAGGGCGACGACACCGTGGGTGGAGAGGATCCCCCGCAGGGTGAGGATCGTCGGGAAGGTGTCGGGGCGCAGCAGGCTGAAGGCGCCGATCAGGGCAATCAGCAACACCACCAGGCCGTAGACGCTCATCACCCGGGCCAGGCCTTCGCGCAGGGCGAAGCCCCGCTCGCTCCGGTTGGTGGCGGTGCCCGCCGTCGCTGCGTTGGTGTTCATGCTCCCCTCTCTTGTTTGCCTGCTGCCACTGCCCGCGAGCCGCCGGCCGCGTGTGAGATCGCTTCCGAGGTGAGCTCGGCGTCGGCCAGCTCCTCGACGATGCGGCCGCGGTCGAAGACGAGGGCGCGGCTGGCGATCCCGGCGACCTCGTCGAAGTCCGAGGAGATCAGGAGGCAGCCGCGGCCGGCTTCGCAGAGGTCGTTGACGGCGGCGTAGATCTCGGTCTTGGCGCCGACGTCGACGCCGGCGGTCGGCTCCTCGAGGATCAGGATCCGGCTCAGCGCCTGCACCCAGCGGGCCATCAGGACCTTCTGCTGGTTGCCGCCGCTGAGGGTGACGATCTCGCGCTCGGGGTCGGTCGGGTGGATCGCGAACTCGCCGATCACCTCCCGTGCCCGGCGCCGGTCCGCCCAGCGCCAGCGGGAGGCCGGGGCGCCCACCCAGTCCGGGTTGAGGAAGACGTTCTCGCGCACGCTGAGGTCGCCGGCCAGGCCCTCCTGCGCGCGGCGGCCGGGAACGAAGCCGATCCCTTCGGCGATCGAGGACCGCACTCCGCCGCGCTTCTCGACGCCCTCGACGCGGACGCTGCCGTGGCTCGCCTCCTCGACGCCGAAGATCGCCCTGCCGACGCTCTCGTGCCCGGCCCCGCGGAGCCCGACCAGGGCGAGGATCTCGCCGCGGCGCAGCTCGAAGCTGACCGGGCCGATCGCTTCGATCATCAGGCTGTCGACGTCGAGCAGGACCTCCTCGCCGGCGCTGACGCGGCTGGGGAAGAGCTGCTTGATCGAGCGGCCGGCAACCGCCTCGACGATGCCGCCGGTGTCGAGCTCGCCGATCGCCTTGGTGTAGACGCGGGCGCCGTCGCGGAGGATCGTCACCCGGTCGGCGAGGACGAAGATCTCGTCGAGCCGGTGGGTCACGTAGATCATCGCGACGCCGCGCTCGCGGAGCCGCTTCAGCATCTCGAAGAGGTGCTCGGCGTCGCGCCGGGGCAGCGCCGCGGTCGGCTCGTCGAGGACGAGGATGCGCGCCTCCTGGGCGATCGCGCGGGCGATCGCGACCAGTGAGCGCTCGGCGATCGAGAGCTCGCCGACCGGCTTGCCGGGGTCGACGTGGCAGTCGACCAGGTCGAGCTGGCGGCGCGCGTGCTCGCGCAGGGCGCGCCAGTCGACGAGGCCCCGGCGGCGCGGGTAGCCGGTGTACAGCGCGAAGTTCTCGGCCACGGTCATCGTCTCGACCAGGCCCAGGTTCTGGTGGATGAAGGCGATCGGCAGGTGTGCGTGGGACGGGCGCACCTCGCTGCCTTCGAAGTAGATGTGGCCCTCGTCGGGCTCGTCGACGCCGGCAAGGATCCTGATCAGGGTCGACTTGCCGGCGCCGTTCTGCCCCGCGAGAGCGTGGATCTCACCCTCGCGAACGTCCATCGACACCCCGCTCAGGGCCTGCGTGCCGGAATACGCCTTCCACACCGAAGCGATGCGGAGGAGCTCCGGGCGCGGCTCGAGCGAGGTGTCGGACATCTCTCTGCGCTTCCCTCTGTCAGCCGGTCTTGCCGGTCTTCCAGAGTTCGCCGTAGTGCGCTTCGAATTCGTTTTCGGGTTCGAATTCGTCCGCGGTCGGGCTCGCGTTTTCCTGGTCGAGGACCATGATCGGCGAGGCGACTTCGGCCGGCGGTTCGCCGTGGAGCGCGCGGTTCAGCTGATCGACCGCTTCGAAGCCCTGCTGGCTGTACGGGATCGGCATCGTCACGCCCTGGAATTCGTCGCCGTTGCGGACGCGTTCGTAGACGACCGGGGCGCCGTCCATGCCGCTGATGATCACCTGGCCCTGCTGGACGCCGGCGCTGCGCAGGGCGGGGATCTCGAATTCGGTGTAGTAGTCCGAGCCCTGGGCGATGTAGAGCGGCGGGTCGACGCCGAACTTCTGCACCCAGGTGGTGGTCAGGGTCCCGAGACGGTTGGCGGCGTCTTCGATCTTGACCGTCGTGTCTTCGAGGATTTCGCATTCCTCGCAGGCTTCGAACGATTCCCGCATGCCTTCCGTCTTCGAGGTGAGGATCTGGAAGGAGGGATCGGAGATCAGCACGATCCGGGCTTTGCCGCCGGAGTCGACGACCATCCAGTTGCCCATCACCCGCCCGAGTTCGTGCGGTTCCTGGTTGACGTTGTAGTAGATGTGGAGTTCTTCGAAGGGTCCGACGCTGGGGGCGCTGGTGAGGCCGACCAGGGGGATCTTCGCGTCGGCGAAGTTCTTGTAGAAGCTCTGGTTCGGCGTCGGCATCGCGCCCAGGACGACACCGTCGGGTTTGAGCGCCAGCGCCTGGTTGAGCGCCGATTGCTGGCCTGCGGTCGTGCCCTGGCCGTCCAGGACCTTCACGCTCCAGCCGGCGACCGAGGCGGCTTTTTCGACGGCCTTCTGCCAGGACTGCAGGGCCGCGTTCTTCTGGTCGTAGGAGACGAAGACGATTTCCTTGCCGGATTCGATCTTCGGGCCGCTGGTCGGGCCTTCCCATTCGGATTTTGCGGTGGTGAATTTCGCCAGTTCTTCTTCGGCTTTGGCAAGGCTGGCGGAGCCGCCACCTTCGGCTTCGGTGCTGGACGTCGTGCTTTCTGCTTCCGTGCTCGCGCTGCTGCCGCCGTCACCCCCGCCGCAGGCGGCGATCAGCAGCGCCAGGGCCGCGACCAGGCCGAGCAGCGGGACCACGCGGCGCCACTTCCGGGGCCGCGAAAACGGTTTCGATCTCATTCTCTCCTCCATCAGGACTCGACCGTCCCGACGACGGAATCCCCGCCCCCGGAACTCGGCCTCTTCTCTCTTCCCGCCACCCATGGCGGCCTGCCGTCCGAATTGGACGGACTAGTCGGTACATTAACCCGACTGTCCAGTCGAAGTCAAGCGAGGACGTCCGCATCGCGCTCGCCATCGGCCGCAAGGAGAGGCTGAAGCGCCCGCCCGTGCTCGCCCTCCCGAGCCGCGTGGCTGCCCCCCTCAGCCCCGCGCGCGCCCTCCCGAGCCGCGCGGTCGCCTCCGAGCCGCGGGTGCCGGCGCCAGCGGGGAGGGCGGGCGGCCTCGCTCAGCCCGTGAAGTCGCCGGCGCCCTGGCGCAGCTTGCGCAGGGTGGTGGCGATCTGCTCGAGGTCGGTGGCGGTGAGGGGCGGGGTGGCGAAGTCGGCCCGGTGGAGGGCCGCGGTGGCGGCTTCGGCCACCTCGCGGCCCTGGGGGAGGATCGCGGCGAGGACGGTGCGGCGGTCAGAGCCGTGGGGGACCCTTTTGACGAGGCCCAGCTTCTGCAGGCCGTCGATCGTGTTGGTGATCGAGGTGCGGTGGACCTGGAGGCGCTCGCCAATCTTGCCGAGGGGGAGGGAGCCGTGCTTTGAGAAGTGCAGGAGCATCAGGGCCTCATAGCGGGGGAAGGTGAGCTGGAAGGGCTCGAGGAGGTCGTTGAGGCGCGCGATCAGGATCTGGTGGGTGCGCATGATCGAGGTGACGGCGACCATCTCGGTGGCGTTGTGCTCGGGCCAGCGCTCAAGCCACTGGCGGCGCGCCTCCTCGATCGGGTCGAAGGGGAGGG
>CAZHLT010000026.1:0-18459 GCA_964533285.1 uncultured Conexibacteraceae bacterium
GGCGAAGCTCGCCGGGCGCCCGTCGGCATTCACGCGGCGACCCCGCCGGGCGCGGCGAAGACGTTGTCGAAGGCCTCCGCGGCCGGCGGCGGCTCGGCTTCGCGGGCGTCGCGGAGGGCGTCGTCGAACTCGGCGCGCGCCTCCTCCCAGACCGCCTCCGCGTCGGCCTCCGCGAGCACGCCGCGCTGCAGCAGCGAGCGTTGGAAGCGGTCGAGCGCGTCGCGGGCCGCAAGTTCCTCGAGCTCGCCCTCGGGGCGGTACAGCTGCTTGTCGCCCTCGAAGGCGCCCGCCTGGCGGTCGGTCATCACCTCGAGGAAGCCGGGACCCTCACCCGCCCGCGCCCGCGCCACCAGCGTCGCCATCGCCGCCTGGACCCCCTCGGGGTCGTTGTCCTCGACCCGCGCCGACTCCAGCCCGTAGCCGGATACGCGCGCGGCCAGCGGCAGCACCGGCGAACTCGCCTCGACGCGGGTCGAGATCGCGTAGCCGTTGTTCTCGAAGAGGAAGATCGCCGGCAGCCGCCAGAGCCCGGCCAGGTTGGCGGCCTCGTGGAAGCTGCCCTGGTTGAAGGCGCCGTCGCCGACACAGACGACCGCGACGTCGTCGCGACCGGCCAGCTTCGCAGCCAGCGCGTGACCGGCGGCGACCGGGAGCAACTGGCCGACGATCGGCGAGTTCTCGAAGTTGACCGAGACGTCGTGCAGAGTGAAGTCGCCGGAGCGGCCGCGGCAGAGCCCGCTGCGGCGCCCGAGCAGCTCGGCGACGATCCCCCGCATCGGGACGCCCTTGGCGATCGCCACGTGGTGGGCGCGGTGCGAGCCGCCGAGGTAGTCGGTCGGGCGCAGGTCGACGATCGCCGCCGCGGTCGGCTCCTGGCCAAGCGCCAGCTCGAGGTTCCCCTGCAGCTCGGGGCCGGCGTCGGGGTCGCCGTACTCGTAGGCCAGCAGGCGCCCCCTGCCACTGGCGGCGGCGGCGCGGCGGATCTCGCGGAAGAGCTCGCGGAGACCCAGCTCGAAGCAGCGGATCCGCACCATCGTGCGGTGGATCTCCCGCGAGGGCGCCGGCCCGCTCACTTGACCGAGAACCCCGCGTCGATCGGCAGCGCGATCCCGGTCACGTAGCGAGAGGAGGGCGAGGAGAGCCAGAGCAGGGCGGCGCTGACGTCGACCGGGTCGATCAGCTCGACCGGCAGCAGGTTGGTCATGTCCTTGCCGTAGCGTTCGGCCGAAGCGAGGGCTCGCGGGGTCGCCTCGTTGTCGACGAGCTTGGTGTCGACCGCGGTCGGGTGCAGCGTGTTGACGCGGATCCCGTCCTGCGCCAGCTCGATCGCGAGGGTGCGCATCAGACCGAGGAGGCCGTGCTTGGCGGCGCAGTAGTGGGCGGTGCCGGGGACGCCCTCGAAGCCGTTGACAGAGGAGATCAGGGCGATGCTGCGGTCTCCCTCGCGCTCGCGCATGTACGGGATCGCGGCCCGGCAGGTGTTCCAGGCGCCGGTCAGGTTGACCTCGATCATCACCCGCCACTCCTCCGCGCTGAGCTCCCAGGAGCTGGCGGCGAAGCTGTAGATGCCGGCGTTGGCGACGACGACGTCGATCCCGCCGAGCTTCTCGGCGCTGTTGGCCGCGAACCGCTCCATCGCCTCGAGGTCGCGCACGTCGGCGCACTCGCCGTAACAGCGAGCGCCGAGCTCCTCGACCGCCGCCACGGTCTGCTCCAGCTCCGCCGGCTCGGCCAGCGGATAGGGCACGGTCGGCAGCGGCGCGACGACGTCGCAGACGGCGACGTCAGCCCCCGCGCGGGCGAAGGTGAGCGCGTGGGAGCGGCCCTGGCCGCGGGCGCCGCCGGTAATCAGCGCGACCTTTCCGACAAGCGGTCGCTCGCTCAGCGCGAAGACTCGGTCGGCCATGTGAAAACGATAGCAGAAATCGTTATCAGTTCAGCCCGGAACCCCCTCCCAGCACCGGAGCGGCGCACCCACAGGACAGGCAGGTGCGCCGGGCCGCCCGCCTCGAAGCGCTCGCGAGATTGACCAGCCTCTGGTGTGGTCAATGTCGCGAGGGCGTGAGAGCAGGGGGCTGGGACTGCTCAGCTGGACGGGTCTCGCGGGCGGCGGGCGGGGGGCCCGGTCGACTCGCGCAGCACCAAGCTCGTCTCGAGCACGATCCGGCGCGGCGCCGGCCCGCCGCGACCGCTCATCCGGCCCTCCAGCAGGCGCATCGCCAGCGCTCCCTGCTGCTCCTGCGGGCGCTCCACCGTGGAGGGGGCAGGGCAGATCAGGTCGGCATAGGGAATCGGGTCGAAGCCGAGGAACGAGAGCTGCTCGGGGACCGCGATCCCACGGCTGTGCATGCACTGCAGGGCGCCGATGCCGGTCAGGTTGCTGCAGGCGAAGATCGCGGTCGGAGGCTGCGCGAGGTCGAGCAGGCGGGCCGTCGCCGCGTGCCCGGCCGCCGAGCTGAAATCGGTCCACTCGACCGCCAGGCGGACCGGCTCCGGCGCCCGCTCGACGGCGACTTCCGCGCCCCGCAGCCGCTCCCTGGCAACCGAGATCTTCTCGGGACCGGTGATCACCCCGATCGAGCGGTGGCCGAGGTCGATCAGCGCCGTCACCGCGGCGCGGGCGCCGGCGAGGTTGTCGAGGACGACGACGTCGAACTCGTGCTCCGCCTCGGCCGGCTCGAACTCGACCAGGACGGTCGGCTTGCGGGCCCGCCGCAGCGCCTGCAGGACCGCCGTGTCGACCGTCGCCGCGCTGATGATCGCGTCCACCCGCGAGCTGATGTCGGCGACGATCGTCTCCAGGTCCTCGACCCCCCCGGCCAGGTACAGCGGCAGCCCCAGGTCTCCGGCCACCGACTGGACGCCGACGACCAGCGCGGCGGCGTAGGGGTTGCTGATGTCGCGGACGACGACCGCGACGGCGCCGGTGCTGCGCGAGCGCAGCCCCCGCGCCGACTCGTTCGGCCGGTAGTCGAGCTGCTCGATCGCCGCCGCGACCCGCTCGGCTGCGCGGACGCGCTGGCCCCGCAGAAAACGCGAGACGGTCGCCGGCGAGACCCCGGCGATCGCGGCGACGTCCGCCATCGTCGCCTCAGCCCGGGCCGGATCCCTCGGCTCCGGCGGGAGGCCCGCGTCGTCCCCTGGCGGCGGCATGCGCTCAGGCCGGCGGCGGCGCGCAGGACTCGCGCGTGACGAGCTCGGTCGAGAGCACGATCCGCCGTGGCGGGCCCTCCGCTTTGCCCATGATCCGGTTGTCGAGCAGGCGCATCGCCAACGCCCCCTGCTCGATCTGCGGGCGGTCGACGTAGGTCGGCGGTGGGTTGAACAGGTCGCCGGAGACCAGCGGGTCGAAGCTGACGAAGGAGATGTCGTCGGGGATCCTCGTGCCGAGGTCGTGCAGGCAATGCAGGCAGCCGAGCGACATCATGTTGTTGCAGGCGAAGATCGCGGTCGGCGCCGGCACCTGGGCCATGATCCTCGCCGCCGCCTGGTAGCCGCCTTCCAGGGTGAAGTCGGAGACCTCGAGGAACTCGGGGGGAAGCGCGAGCCCGGCCGCTTCCAGCGCCAGCTCCGCGCCGCGCAGCCGGTTGCGTCCGGGCGACGTGGTCTCGGGCCCGGCGATCACGGCGATCCGGGTGTGGCCGAGGCCGATCAGGTACTCGACCGCCTGCCGCGAGGCCGGCTCCTCGTCGATCACGACCACGTCGAAGTCGTGCTGGGGGTCATGCGGCTCGAACTCGATCAGGACCACCGGCCGGCGCGTCGACCGCAGCGCGTTCATCGTGTTGTCTTCGTCGCTCAGCGCCGCGCAGATCAGGCCGTCCACGCGCGAGCCGAGGTCGAGGATCGCGTTCTCCGGGCGCCCCGAGAGGCCGCCGTCGACCATTCCCTCGACCAGGTAGATGTTGTACTCGTGCTCGACCGCCACCGAGTTGACGCCGCGGACGACGCCGGCGAGGTAGGGGTTGGTGATGTCGTGCTGGACGACGGCTATCGCGTGGGTCCGCTGCGAGCGCAGGTTGCGCGCCGCCGCGTTCGGCCGGTAGCCGAGCTGATCGACGATGCGGGCGATCCGATCCGGGTCCCTCACCTTCTCGCCGCGGAGAAAGCGGGAGACGGTCGAGATCGAGACTTCGGCAAGCTCGGCGACGTCGGACATACGCGCCGGCTCCCGGCCGTCGGCGGCTGCTGCGCGTTCCTTTTCCTCGGTGCCCATGTCGCCCCATCCTAGGCGCTGACCTGGGCGTCGAGCGGAGCCCTCCGGTCGCTCAATCCTCCCCGACCTCTTCAGGCTCCTCGTACCATTTGGCTCGCTCCCCGAGGCGAGCGCGAAGCTTCCAGGAAAGCGACCGGGGACCCTCTGTGGCCGCCTCGAGCTCGTCGAGGCGCTCGCCCAGCTCGGGCGAGCGCTCGCGCAGCTTGGCCAGCGATATCGTCACCGTCTTCCACAGCCCCCAGTCACGCCCCAGCAGCGCGCCGAGATAGTCGGCGTTGACCTGGTCGCCCTCGCCGCTCCGGACCTCATGGGTTTCGATCAGCAGCGCCAGGTCGGCGAAGTCCTTGCTGTTCATCTCCACTACCTGCAGCTTCGTCAGCAGCAGGTCGGTCACCGAGAGGGTCGGCGAGTCGAGGGCGAGACGGTCGCCAAGCGGCACCTCGTGGCACATTTCGAAGCGGTCGACGAAGACGTCGAGCTTGCCGCCCGGGCCGTAGAAGACGAGGCGGCGCTCGCCGTTGAGCGCGTTGAAGCGCTCGTCGCCCTGGTAGCCGCGCTCCGCGAGCAAGCGCCGCAGCGCCTTCACGTCGCGCCGGCCGACGACCGCGTCGGCGTCGCTGAACTCGCGGTGGGGAATCGCCTCGCGGCCGCAGTGAAGGGCGATCGCAATCCCGCCGAGCAGACGCAGGGAGACCTGCTCGGCGTCGAGCGCGGCGACCAGCTCGCGCGATTCCTGGATCATCCGCGCCGCCCCGGTCTCCTTCTCTGCCACGGCTCAGCCCTCGGTCATCTGCCAGCCGCGGACGCCGCCGGAGGGCGCCGTCTCCACCAGCGCCCCCTTGAGGGTGCCCATCAGGTAGTTGGAACCGGGGTTGATGCAGAGCGTCTCGCCGACCTTCTCCCCGGCCGAGCACTCGTGGACGTGGCCGTGCAGGCCGAGCATCGGGCGGAACTCTTCGATCACCGAGCGGACCGCCTTCGAGCCGACCGGCGCCAGCTCGACGCCACCGGCCATCCCGGCCCGCGGCTTGAAGTCGGAGTCGATCACCGGCGCCAGGTCGAGGTTGGTGTCGAACGGCGGGCAGTGGACGTTGAAGACCGCCCGCTCGGGATCGGACAGACTCGCGGCGGCCTTGGTCAGGCCGCTGCGTAACTGCTCCTCGCTCAGCTCCCGCGGCGAGTCCCAGGGGGTGGGGTTGGAGAAGCCGCAGGAGAGGATCTCGGTCCCGTCCGGCAGCTCCCAGATCCGCGACTCCCCGTAGCGGACCGTCTCGGCCCCGATCAGCACCTCGGCGAGTTCGGGGAAGTCGTCGTTGCCGAGGATCGCGAAGGCCGGGAAGTCGTGCGGCAGGCGCTCGTCGGCGAGCTCCATCCAGCGCTCGAGCGTCTCCCGCATCACCCGGTGGAAGGTCGCCTCCAGCCGCGCCGGATCGCTGTCGAGCTCCCGCTTCTCGTCCTGGTCGAGGACGATCGCGTAGTAGCCCATCATCCCGATCGTCTCCTTCAGGGCCTCGAGCTCGGCCTCGTTGGAAGCGTGGCGCGTCTCCCCGCGCAGCAGCGCCCGCCAACTCCCGTCGCCCTCGGCGACGATCGGGATCAGCGCCTTGCCGGTGATGTCGCCCCCGAGCACGAGGACGTCGGCCCGGTAGGCGACACGGGCGTTGAGCCACTTGCGGAAACAGCGCTCGGAGCCGTGGATGTCAGTGGCGAAGAAGATCCGCTGTACTGGCCCCCGCCGGCGCCGGCCGATCACTCTGGCGGGAGCTCGCGCCCGACGAGCCCGATGTCGACGCCGTGCTGGCGGTTGGCCAGATAGGCGAGGGGGTAGACGAGGGCGGCGATCACGACGACGACGATCATCGCACCGATGGAACTGCTGGTGTTCGACCCGAGGGCGTCCTGGGTGAGCAGCGAGTAGAAGAAGATCGCGTAGACCACGAGGGCGGCCACGGCGACCGCCGAGATCAGCGGCACGCCGCCGATCTTGCGCCGCAGGCCGGCCGCTTCGTACATGTCGGGGCGCCGCCAGGGGAAGAAGATCCCGGCCAGCGCGGTGATCATGAAAGAGAGCGTGGTGCCGAGGATGATCGCCCCGAGCGCTTCCGAGAAGGTCGGGCTGCCCCAGACCAGGAAGGCGAGGTAAATCGTCGAGATGATGGTGACGATCACCGGGGCGACCACCGGGGTTCCGGTCCGCGGATTGACCTGCGCCACCTGCGACGGGAGCATCCGGTCGAACGACCAGGCGAACAGGTTGCGGGTCGCGAACAGCACCGTCGCGAGGATCGTCGAGACCGGCGCCGCCAAGAAGGCGATCGCGATCACGAGCAGGATCGGGTCGGAGCTGGTCAGGGTGGTGACGAAGTAGAAGAAGCCGGCCTGTTCGAGCGGGTACGCCGGGTTGCCTTCGCCGGCGAGCAGGGTTGCCGCGCGCAGGAAGTCGAAGCCGACGATGTGGCCGATCAGGCCGAAGGCGATGATGATCAGGATCCCGACCATCAGCATCGCCGCCAGCGGAGCGACGATGCCGGTCACCTGCGGCCGCCGCAGCTCGCCGCCGGTGTAGGCGGCGCCGACGGTGTAGGCGAGCGCCAGGTAGAGCGGCGGGATCGCGAGGATGCAGGCCCAGAGGCTGAACGGGGCGCCGATCTCGTAGCCGGCCTTTTCGGCCGCGGCAATGACACCGTCGTAGCTGCCGCCGGCGGCGCTGACCGCGTTTTCGAAGGACCCGTGCGAGCTGAAGAGGAGGACGAAGATGCAGACGACCAGGCCGAGCGTGGTGACGAAGAAGAAGCCGAAGACCACCTTCATCGACTGCCGCATGCTGACGAACTGGGTAAGCAGCGCGCAGGCGATGAGGACGGCGACGCCGATCCCGAAGGACCAGCCGGGGCCGGTCACGTCGCCCGCCCAGGTGGCGAAGGTGCCGCTGTCGAAGACGCGCGCGAGGATCCCGAAGAACGTCGGCAGCGCTTCCTGGGCGAGCAGGAACGCGAGCAGGCCGTTGCCGAGCGTGTACCAGACGGTCGCGTTGACGTTGGCGGCCAGACCCAGCCAGGGGTGGAAGGTGCGGCCGATCCAGACGTAGTCCCCGCCCGAGCGGGGCACGGTCGCGGTCCAGATGCCGTAGAGCAGGACCGGGAAGATGCAGAGCACGACCGCCAAGATCGACGTCACCAACGGGTTCGCGCCGGCGAAGCCGCCGGCGATCTGGGTCAGGGCGAAGACGGACCACATCACCCCGACGGTGATCACGTTGAAGTAGATCCCGGACCGCAGCGAGATCGACCGCACCAGGCCGGTCGCCTTGCGCTCGTAGAACCCATCCCCGACAGATACCTCGGCCGGTCCCCCGGCCGTAGCGTCCGCGCTCATCTCTCCTCCTCGTTCAGACGGTTGCCAGATATCGACGCTGGGGCAGCACCGGAGACCAAGATCGACCTACCCCACCGTTCCCTCGTAGGGCCAGCCCAGGGGACTGACGCCGGTGTCGAAGACCTCGACCCTGATCGGGTAGACGGGATCGCTCGGGCCCGTCTCGCTCCAGGACTCGCGCAGGGCGTCCGACCCGCCCGAGTTGGGGCAGATCGAGACCGAGACGAAGAGCCCGGTCTCGGCGTAGAACTCGATGTGGTCGCCGACCACCGCGTCGCTCTCGTCGATCAGGTGGGCGCCGCTGAACGGGTCGTAGCCGCCGCGCTGGAAGAGGTTCACGTTGTCGTGGATGTAGCGCTGGTGCAGCCCGAGCATCGCGAAGCCGTAGCGCAGGTTGTCGTAGCACGGCCGGTGATGGACGCCGGTGTAGAGGTGCCAGAGATGGGCGTTGCAGTGGGCGCCGTAGCTGAAGTGGTCGCGCGTGCGGCGACTGTTCGGCTTGTAGGCGAGGCTGTCGGCGATGCAGGTGGCGAGCGGGCGACTCCGCGGGGGCGTCCCCCAGAGTCGGGTAAAGCGGCTGACGCGGCCGCCTTCGATCGCCATCTGGGCGCCGGTGAAGAAATGCTCGCTGGGGTCCTCGGAGGCGGCGAAGCAGACGTCGAGGATCTGCGGCCCGCCGAGCAGGGTGAGCCGGAACGACTGCCCGGCGGCGACCTCGAAGCCGTGGCCGGTGTGAGTCAGCTCGTCGACGCTGCTCAGCGAGAAGTCCCCGCGGCTCGCCACCAGGCTCTCGTAGAAGTTGCGATCGAACGGGTACTGGGCACGGGGCATGGCCTGCACTTGCTGGCTCGACTTTCCGGTGGTGGTGGTTGTGGTCATGGTCAGAGGCTGTAGTCGATGCCCGGCGTCGGCACCGCCTCGGTGCTGCGGGCGCCGGACTCGTCGAGGTAGCGGGACATGTCGGGGTAGGAGATGCCGGGGTAGGGCCAGGGCAGGGGATCGGCGAGCTTTTCGGTCGTCTCGATCCGGACCGGCCGTGGCTGCGGGATGCCCAGCTCGGCGGCGGGGACGGAGCCGTCGAGGTAGGGGCTGAGCGCGAACAGGAGGCAGAGGTCCTGCTCGGCGAAGAGGGCGATGCGGTCGCCGGCCACCGCGTTCGAGGGCAGGATCTCGACCCGCTGGCGATCGGGGTCGACGATGCTGCGCTGGAACAGGCAGAGGTTCTCGTTCAAGCCGGCCGGCGAGACGCCGCGCGCCTCGAGCAGGTCACGGAACTGCTCCCACGTCGTCTTCACACCCTCGGCGCCCCCGGCGAACCGCCAGTCGGCCGGGGTGCCCGAGCCGCCGTAGTAGGGGTGGTGCTGGGCGGCCGGCAGCGCCGGGTCGGCGACGACCGAGTCCTCGAGCACCGTCAGCAACGGCCGGTAGCGGGCCATCGTCCCCCAGACCCGGGTGTGGCGGCGGAGGAAGATCCCTTCGCGGATCACCGACTCGTGCCAGATCCGCTCGTCGGGGTCGGCCTGGTTGTAGGCCCAGAGGTTGACGATCTGCGGGCCCTCGAGCAGGGTCACGACGGCGGCGGTCCCGGCGCTCAGCTCGAGCGCGGTGCCCTCGAGGTCGCCGAGCTCCTCGGCGCTGACGCGCCCGGCGCCCGCCAGCGCCACGCTGGCCCGCTCGTAGAAGCCGGTGTCGATCGGGGTGGGACAGAGCTGCTCGGATCGCTCGAGAAGCTCTGCGGGAGACGTGTATTCGATCATTGGTTCCTTTTAAGAACGTTGTCAAAGAACGTTTGCAGAACTTATTCCGACAGCGGTGCCGTTGTCAAGGCCGGACCCTCAGATGGGTAGGAGGCCGCCGGCCGCGAGACCTGCCAAAGCCCTCCTAAGGTCTAAGTGACCGTTCGACTCAGGCGCTTCGCGGCAGGACGCGGAGGGCGTCGGCGGGAACGTGGACGGAGACCGGCTGGCCCTGGGCGTGGTGGGCGAGGTCGATGCCGTCGTTGGGGATCGAGGCCTGGAGGAGGGAGCCGCTGGCGAGGCGGACCATGACCTGGAGGTTGGAGCCGACGAAGACGGTGCGGTCGATCATGCCGGGGAGGCAGTTGTCGCGGTCGGGGGCGTCGTGGGGCATCAGCTCGAGCCGCTCGGGGCGGACGACGACGGAGGCGGCGCCGCGGGTGGCGAGCTCGCCGCAGCCGGCGCGCAGGGTGAACTCGCCGACCTGGACGGCGCAGGTGCCGTTGTCGCCGCCGCGCGCCTCGACCTCCATCACGTTGGCGACGCCGAGGAAGTCGGCGACGAAGAGGGTCGCCGGGTCCTCGTAGACCTCGCGCGGGGTGCCGACCTGGTCGACGTTGCCCCGGTGCATGACGGCGATCCGGTCGCTCATGCTGAGCGCCTCCTCCTGGTCGTGGGTGACGAAGATGAAGGTCGTCCCCACCTCTTCCTGCAGGGCCTTCAGCTCGATCCGCAGCTGGCGGCGGATTTTCGCGTCGAGGGCGCCGAGCGGCTCGTCGAGCAGCAGCACCGAGGGCCGCAGGACCAGCGCCCGGGCCAGCGCCACCCGCTGCTGCTGGCCGCCGGAGAGCTGGTGCGGGCGGCGCCGCTCGAGGTCGCCGAGCTCGACCAGCGCCAGCGCCTCGCGCGCCCGCCGCCGGCGCTCGGCCTTCGCCACCTTCTGGTAGCGCATGCCGAAGCAGACGTTGTCGAGGACGCTGAGGTGCGGGAACAGCGCGTAGCTCTGGAAGACGGTGTTGACGTTGCGGCGGTCGGGCGGCACCGCCGCGAGGCTGACGCCGTCGAGCAGGACGTCGCCGGAGGTCGGCCGCTCGAAGCCGGCGATCAACCGCAGCGTCGTCGTCTTGCCGCAACCGCTCGGCCCGAGCAGCGAGAAGAACTCGCCGGGCGTGATGTCGAGGTCGATCGCGTCGACCGCGGTGACGTCCTCGAAGCGCTTGCAGAGCGCCCGCAGCTCGACCTCTCCCCCGCCCCCGCTCAGCTGGGCGATCGTCTGCTCCTCGGTTGCGGCCATCGTCTCTCCTCTCACTCCAGGCCGGTCAGGTCCTGCATCGCCGCCGAGCCCGAACCGGTGTCGGCGGTGCGCCGGCCGAACCAGCGCAGGACCAGGTAGGCGCCGCCGACCCCGACCAGGGTGACGACGACCATGATCGTCGCCACCGCGTTCAGCGCCGGCGTCGTCGCGGCGCCGCGGGCGTTGGCGTAGAGCAGCATCGGCACCGTCGTCGTCTCGCCCCCGGACGACATGTACTGGGTGACGACGAAGTCGTCGATCGAGAGGGCGAAGACGATCAGGGTGCTGGCCAGGGCGGCGGGCAGCAGCAGCGGCAGCAGCACGTGGCGCAGCGCCTGGAAGGCCGAGGCGCCGAGGTCGCGCGCCGCCTCCTCGTATTCGGGGCCGATCGCCGCCAGGCGGCTGCGGACGATCACCACCACGTAGGAGACCGAGAAGGTGACCTGGCCGATCACCTGCGCCGTCGTCCCCAGGTGCACGGCGGTGAACGGCAGCAGCGAGAGCTGGGTGAAGACCAGCAGCAGCGAGACCGCCATCGCCAGCTCCGGCGTCGTCAGCGGCACCAGCATGAGGAAGTTGGCGCTGCCCGAGCCGCGCCCGCGCCAGCGCGAGAGCCCGATCGCCAGCAGGAACCCGAGCGGCGTCGCGATCAGCATGTCGAGCGCCGCCAGCTCGAGGCTGTGGACCATGGCGTCGGTGTAGGTCGGGTCGTGGAAGACCGAGAGCGTTTCGTCGCCCCACCACCAGCGGGTCGAGAAGCCCTGCCAGACGCTGCGCGAGCGGCCGTCGTTGAAGGAGAAGAGGACCGCCGCCAGCACCGGCAGCAGCGCCCAGGCGATGTAGACCCAGGTGGTGAGGGCGAGGAAGCGCGGCCGCCCCCAGGGGTTGGAGAGCCGGCTCGGCAGGCGGCTCGGCCGCACCGGGGCGGGGCGGGCGGCGGCGGGCCGGGTCGCGGTCGCGCTCACCCGAGCCTCCTCTCCTGCCGCTTGATTTCCCAGAGGTAGTAGAGCATCCCGATCGCGAGGATCGTCATCAGCACCAGGACCAGCGCCGCGCCGAGGTTTTTCTGCGAGCCGCCCTGGACCAGCAGGTTGACGCTGTTGCCGAGCATGTTGGTGTGCGGCGAGCCCGAGATCAGGTCGTTCGTGTAGTAGTCGCCGAACATCGGCAGCAGGATCAGGACGATGCCGGCGAGGATGCTCGGCCAGCTCAGCGGCAGGGTGACGCGGAGGAAGGTCCAGGGCCGCGAGGCGCCGAGGTCGCGGGCGGCCTCCAGCAGCCGCATGTCGAGCCGGTCGAGGCCGGCGTAGACGGGGAGGATGAAGTACGGGATGTAGCCGTAGGTGAGGGCGGCGATCACCGAGAAGGGGTTGCCGTTGAGCCATTCGGTGTGGCCGAAGCCGAACCAGGAGAGGACTTCGTTGACGTAGCCGTCGGGCGAGAGCAGGCCGATCCAGGCCAGCATCCGCATCAGGTAGCTGACCCAGAAGGGGACGAAGATCAGCAGCAGGAGCAGGCCCTTGGTGCGGTTGGCGCAGCGGGCGATGTAGTAGGCGACCGGGTAGCCGATCGCGAAGCAGAGGGCGACGGTGGCGGCGACGTAGAGGATCGTGTTGCGGGTCGCCGACCAGTAGGTGCCGCCGGGGAGGACGCTGGTGAACGCCTCCTTGACGAAGCCGACGTTCCATTCGAACGGGTTCCAGATCGGCACCGGCTGCAGCAGCGCGTCGATCTTCCCCATCGCCACCGCCACCACCGCGTAGGCGGGGACGACGACGAAGAGGACCAGCCAGACGACGCCGGGGGCGGCGAGCCCGCGCCAGAGCGAGCGTTCGGCGGTCATCTCTCCCCCGCCCCGCTCACGTCGTCTTCACTTCCGACCAAGCGGTTTCCCAGAGGCCGAGGCCTTCGGCGCTGAGCGGCCCCTGCAGGAAGCCGTGCTCGAACTGCTGCTCGCGGACGATCGTCGAGGTCAGGTTTTCCGGGACCAGTTCCGCTTCGACCACCCGCTCCGGCGTCATCTCGGTCAGCGGCTGCTGGTAGCCGGTGAATTCCATGTTGAGGAAGGCGGTTTCGACGTCGAGCAGGTGGTCGAGGAAGAGGTGGGCGAGGACCGGGTGCGGGGCGCCGTTGAGGACGGCGAAGGTGTCGTTGCCCATCAGGCCGCGGCCGTCCTCCGGCCACCAGTAGCTGACGGCGCTGACCGGCGTCCCCTTCGGCAGGTAGTAGCCGATCGCGGTCATGTCGCCCGACCAGGCCTGGTGCAGCCAGATCGAGCCGTCGGCGATGTGCTGGTAGTCGTTGGTGTAGAAGCGCAGGTTGACGAGGTCGATCAGTTCCTTGAGCGCGTCGCGGGCGCCGTTGACGTGGGCTTCGTCGCCGGTGTTGACGTCGGTGATGCCGTTGCGCAGCAGCCCCATGCCGAGGCCTTCGCGCTGGTCGTCGAGCATCGCCACCTTGCCGGCGATGTCGGTCGCCTGCCAGAAGCTCTCGTAGGGGTTGGCGAGCTTGCCGGGGTCGTAGTCGGGGAGGAAGTCGTTGCGCCAGGCGATCCCGGTGGAGAAGACGGTGTAGGGGACCGTGTAGCGGGAGCCGACGTCGTACCAGGGGCTCTGCAGCGAGCGCCAGACGTTACGGCGCAGGTTGGGGACGTAGCTGAGGTTGAGCGGCTGGATGATCTTGCCGGCGACCAGCAGCGCGATGTAGGGCTGGGTGGGGACGAAGACGTCGTAGCCGACGGCGCCGGCGGCGAGCTTGGCGATCGCTTCGTCGATCGTCGAGAAGGTGCTGAGCTCGACGCCGACGCCGTAGCGCTTTTCGAACGACTTGATCACCGAGCGGTTGAGGTATTCGGCCCAGTTGTAGAGCTGCAGCGGGCCGTCCTCGGGTTCCAGGCCGGAGGGGATGCGCGGGTTGTCGTGGTAGATCGGCAGCTGAACCGGGTTGTCGGGCCGGGCCAGCGGCAGGCCGCCGGGGGCGAGGTGCGGGTCCTCGCCGCCGGGGACGGTGGTGTCGGCGCAGCCGTAGAGCGAGCCGGCGGCGGTGAGGCCGAGCGCGGCCGCGGCGCTGCCCTGGAGGAAGCGGCGACGCGTCGTCGCTCCTTGCCAGAGGCCGCCGGGGCCGGGCTGTCGCTCGCTCAGGGAGATGCCGGCTCGCCCACCCTTCCCCTGTCCAGCTGGCATTCGAGGAGCCGGCCGGCGCTGGCGAGCACCGCCTCCCGCAATCGCTCCTGGGAGACCTCGGGGTCGCCGAGCGCGACCTGGACGGTGAGGCCGTCGATCAGCGCCGCGATCGCCAGCGCCGCCTCGGCCGGGTCGATCGCGCCGAAGTCGCCCTCGGCCTGGCCGGCGCGGACGATCGCCTCGATCTCACCGCGCCAGCGGGCGTCGAAGCGCTCGCGGGCGCGGCGCAGCTCCTCGTCGCGCAGCGCCCAGGTCCAGAGCTCCATCCAGAGGGCGAAGTCGTGGGACTCCTCGGCGGCGACGTCGATCAGCAGGGCGAGGCGCTCGCGGCCGCAGCCGGCGGGGGCGAGCCGCGCCGCGAGCCGCTCGTAGAAGCCCTCGTCGTCGGCGACGAGCGCCTCGGCCAGCAGCTTCTCCTTCGAGTCGAACCAGTAGAGGATTGCCGGCGGGCTGACCCCGCTGCGCTCGGCGACGTCGGCGATCCGAGTCGCCGCCACCCCGCGCTCGGCGATCACCGCGGCCGCGGCCGCGAGGATCTGCGGGCGGCGGATGTGATCGATTTGGGGCCGGGGCGTCAGGGCTCCCCGCCTCCTCTCACGGGTCGTTTTCTGAACGCCGGTTCAGGCTAACCCAGGGAGGGGCGCTGCGCAAGCAGCTCCGCGGCGTCGATCCCGAGCTCGGCGGCGAAGAGCTCGGCGACCAGGGCGCGGGCGCGGTCGAGGTCGAGGCTCGGGTCGCGCAGCAGGGCGCGCAGGCCGAGCCCGTCGAGCATCGCCATCGCCCGGTCGGCGAGGTCGTCGAGGTCGGCCGGCGCCGCGAACTCGCCGCTCTCGACGCCGGCCGCGATCACCCCCACCATCCACCGGTGGTAGCGCTCGTAGAGCCGGGCGGCGAGCGGCCGCAGCTCCGGCTCGCGGGCGGCCCGCAGCCAGAGCTCGACCCAGAGCACCCAGTCGCGCTCGGGCCGGCCGGGGACCGGCAGGCACTCGTCGATCGCCAGCGCCAGGCCGGCGAGGGCCGAGCCGGAGGCGATCACGTCCTCGGCGAAGCGCTCGTCGCCGGCCTGCTCGAAGGAGTGCAGCAGCGCCTGCTCGAGCAGCTCCTCGCGGGTCGAGAAGTAGTGATGAACTAGCGCCGTCGAGGCCCCCGCCCGCATCGCCACCCGGGCGATCCGCACGTCGTCGATCCCCTCGGCCGCGATCAGGTCGCAGGCGGCCTCGAGAATGCGTTCGCGGGAGTCGGTGTCTGCCATGAACCAACGCTAGTCGACAGGGTGGGCGGTGAGGATGGGCAAGGGTTCGGGCCGCAGCCGGCCGAGATGGGCAAGGGTTCGGGCCGCAGCCGGCCGAGATGGGCAAGGGTTCGGGGCGCGGCCGGCCGAGATGGGCAAGGGTTCGGGGCGCGGCCGGCCCGAGCTGGTGCGCGGGCTCAGGCCGCGGCGAGGCGGGGCCGGAGGTACGCCGGACCAGGGCTCAGGCCCCCGCATGGTGGCGGGGGAGGGTGGCGGCCACCCTCCGTAGGCAGGTAGGGCGGCCGCCACCCTCCCCCTCCCAAGCGCGCGCCGAGGACCGAGGGCGCGCGAGCGCAAGCGAGCGCCAAGCGCGAGCAAGCACCGAGACCACACCTCTCTCCACTTAAGCAAGCGCCGAGACCACACTTCTCTCCACCAAGGGGCCGAGACCACCTTTCTCTCCGCATAGCGGAGAGAAAGGTGGTCTCACGCAGACGCCGGAGAGAACTGTGGCCTCGGCAAGGGAACGGGGCGCCGAAGGCGCTGTTGAGCTTTGTCTCGCCATAGGCGACAAAGCTCAACAGCAAGCGCTAGCACCAAGCGCGTGGCAGTCCTTTTCCGGACATATTCCGGAAAAGGACTGCCACGCGAGACGGAGCGGCTTCGTCCCTCGCAAGCTCTCAGCGAGAGAAGGCTGGGTCCCGTCCCTCGCGAGCTCTCAGCGAGAGAAGGCACGGCCCCGTCCCTCGGGAGCTACACGCCCATCGCTGGCCGGGGCTTGGCTCGGCGGCCGCGAACCCTCGGCCGTCCTTCCGCCCCCCGCGTCCCCGGCCCCCGCCCAGTCCGCTCAGCCGGCCAGCGCCGCCGCGGCCCGCTCTTTGGCGGACTCGACGATTGCCAGCACCGCCGTCTCTTGCCCGTCGCGTAGCAGCTCGATCGGGTCGGGGTCGCCGTTGACGATGCCCTCGAAGAACTCCTTGCGGTCCTGGTAGGTCGGCAGCGTCCCCTTGGCCCAGCCGCGGGCGTCGTTGAGGATCACCGCCAGGCGCGCGTACTCTTCGCCGAAGAGATCGGAGATCTCGCGCTTCATCCGCTTCGCCAGGGCCGGGGAAGCGCCGGCGGTGGAGATCGCGATCGCCAGCGGCCCGGCGCGGACGATCGCCGGCAGGATGAAGTTGCAGAGCGGCGGCACATCGACGATGTTGACCAGCATCGCCCGCTTCTCGGCGTCGTCGAAGATGCCGATGTTGACCTCGGAGTCGTCGGTGCAGGCGATCACCATGAAGGCGCCCTCGAGGTCCTCCGGCCCGGCGTAGGGCCGCTTCTCCCAGGCGATCGAGCCCTCGCGGGCGAGGTCTTCCAGCTCCGGGTGGGCGGTCGGCGCGATCAGCGTCACCTCGCCCGAGCAGGCGAGCAGCCCCTCGACCTTCTCCAGCCCGATGTCGCCGCCGCCGACCACCAGGCAGCGCCGCCCGGTCAGTTTCAGGCAGGCGATGTAGAACGGCGTCTCCAGCATGTCGCGGACGCAGGACTGGTCGCAGATCCCCTTGCGGAACTGGCAGACGCACTCCTTGCCGGCGTAGGCCTGGGCTGGCATCGCCAGGAAGGTTAGTGACTGGCGCCGGGTCGCCCTCGCCGGGGCGGCCGCTCAGACGGCGTCGAGGGTGAGGCGCAGGCCCTCTTCGAGCCCGACCGCGGCGCGCCAGCCGAGCTCGCGCTCGGCCCGGCTCGCGTCGAGCGCGATCCGCTGCACCTCGCCGGTCCGCGGCGGCGCGAACTCGGGCTCGAAGCCCGCGGCGCCGGACAGCTCGCGCAGCGCCGCGACCAGCTCCAGCACGCTCGTCTCGCGGCCGGTGCCGACGTTGATCGGGCCGTTGGCGGTCGAGCCGGCGGCGGCCAGGGCGGCGCTGACGACGTCGCCGACGTAGACGTAGTCGCGCGTCTGCTCGCCGTCGCCGTAGACGGTCGGCCGCCCGCCCGAGGCGAGGAGGCCGCAGAAGATCGCGATCACGCCGGCCTCGCCGAGCGGGTCCTGGCGCGGCCCGTAGATGTTGCCCAGCCGCAGCGCCACGGTCGAGAGCCCGTAGAGCCGTTCGTAGAGCGCCAGGTAGCCCTCGGCCGCGAACTTGCTCTGCCCGTAGGCCGACATCGGCGCGATCGGCGCCCCCTCGTCGAGCGGCAGCCGCTGACCCTCGCCCTCGCCATAGATCGCGCCGCCGGTGGAGACGAAGACGACGCGGCCGCTCTCGCCGGCGTGGGCGGCCTCGAGCACGTTGGCGGTGCCGCCGACGTTGATCGAGGCGTCCCAGGCGGGGTCGGCGACCGACTTGCGGACGTCGATCTGGGCGGCCAGGTGGAAGACCGTCCGCGGCTTGAGCTCGGCCGCCAGGGCGCTCAGCGCGGCGCCGTCGCGGACGTCGAGTTCGCGCAGCTCGGCGCCGGCGGCCAGCGCCCCGTCGAGGTTGGAGAGGCGGCCGGTCGAGAGGTCGTCGACGATCGTCACCTCGTCGCCGCGGGCGAGCAGAGCGTCGACCAGATTCGAGCCGATGAACCCCGCGCCGCCGGTTACCAGAGACCTCATGAGGGGGCGGATCCTACGCGGATCGGCTTGGTGCAGGCACGAGATCTTGTGGGGAACCCCTGAGAGGACGGCCGAGCGCCCCTGCTACCCTCGCCGCCCCTGACCCATATTTCGACTCCACGGATTCGCGACAGAACCAGATTGCGATCGCGAATCCGTTCCATCTCATGAGACTGATAGTCACCGAGAAGAACAGCAGCGCGAAAAAGATCGCCGAGATCCTCGGCGCCCCCAGCGGCGGCCCGAAGAGCGACAAAACCTTCAAAGTCCCCTTCTACACCTGGACCGACGACGACGGCAGCGAGCAGATGACCGTCGGCCTCAAGGGCCACGTGCTCGGCCCGGCCTTCCCCGAGGGCTACTCGAACTGGCAGAAGACCGACCTGCACGACCTGATCGACGCCAAGCTGATCAAGGAGCCGACCGACAAAAACGTCGTCAAAGCGATCAGGAAACTGGCCAAGGGCGCCGACGAGCTGGTGATCGCGACCGACTTCGACCGCGAGGGCGAGCTGATCGGGCTCGAGGCGCTGGAGGAGATGCTCGACGCCAACCCCGAGCTCGGCAGCCGCGAGGAAACCGACGCCGGCACCCTGAAGGTCTGGCGCGCCCGCTACTCGGCGCTGACCAAGGAAGAGATCGAGCGCGCCTTCTCCGAGCTCGACTACCTCTCCTACCCGCTGGCCAACGCCGGCGCCGCCCGCCAGGACATCGACCTGCTCTGGGGCGCGACCCTGACCCGCGCGGTCTCGCTCGCGACCCGCCGCTTCGGCTCCAACTTCCTCTCGGTCGGCCGCGTCCAGAGCCCGACCCTGGGCCTGATCGTCGAGCGCGAGATGGAGCG
>CAZHLT010000027.1:0-18900 GCA_964533285.1 uncultured Conexibacteraceae bacterium
ACTGTGGTCTCGGTGCTCGCTTGGGCCTGGGGGCTCGCTTGGGCCTGGGGGCTCGCCCGCGCTTGGCGCTCGCGTCCCTCGCCCGCCCGTCGCCCTCGGCGCGCGCTTGGGAGGGGGAGGGTGGCGGCCGCCCTACCTGCCCTTGGAGGGTGGCCGGCACCCTCCCCCCCTGCGGCCGCGTTTGAGCCCTGGGCGTCCCTCGGGCCGTCCCGTCCCTCGCTCGGCAACCCCCTGAGCCCTCGGCCGTCCCTCGGCCCGGCGTATCTCCGGCCCGGCCGCGCGGGGGCCTTGAGGCCCTGGGCCGGCCCGCCTTGCGGCGGCCTGAGTCCTTGCCCCGTCCCTGGCCCGCCAGAGACTCGAGCTCTCGCCCCGGGGACCCGCGACACCTAGGCCGAGACGCCGGCCACCTGGAACCGGCTCTGGCCGGCGCTCCCGGGACTGGCCGTCTCGGCGATCCGCGCCTCCAGCGCCAGCTCCTTCTCGAAGTCGGCCGCCTCGCCGTGCTGGAAGGAGACGTCTTTGCCCTCGAGCAGCTCGATGAAGACCTCGACCAGGCGGGCGTCGAGCTGTTTGCCGGCGACCCGGCGCAGCTCCTGGATCGCGTCGTAGCTCGACATCGGCGTCCGGTAGGAGTCGCGGGCGGTCATCACGTCGTAGGTGTCGGCGACGGAGATGATCCGGGCCAGCTCGGGGATCTCGTCGCCAACCAGGCCGCGGGGATAGCCTTTGCCGTCGATCCGCTCGTGGTGGGCGAGGATGATCTCCGCCACCGGGCCGTAGCCGTCGAGCGAGGAGACGACCCGGGCGCCCTGCTGCGGGTGGCGCTTGATCAGCATCCAGTCCTCGTCGGTGAGCGGCACGTTGGCCTTGAGGATGCGGTCGGGGAGGATGAACTTGCCGATGTCGTGCAGCAGCGCCGCGATGTGGACCAGCTCCTCCTCGCGCCGCGAGAAGCCGGCGCGCTGGGCGATCGCCCGCGAGTAGCGGGCGACGGCGGCGGAGTGGCGGGCGGTCATCTGGTCGCGCAGGTCGAGGGTGCGCAGCATCGCGCTCAGCATCCCGACCTGGAAGCTGGCCAGCTGTTTGGAGCGCAGCTCCAGCTCCTCGGCCCGCTCCTGGGAGACGAGCAGCGCCCCGAGCAGGTACTGGAAGGTGATCAGGACGACGCCGAAGAGGGCGATGCTGCCGAGCCCGATCTTGACGTAGAGGTAGGCGATCCCGACCGCCATCAGCGCCGCCGCGAGCTCCGAGGGCAGCACCGGCAGGAAGGCGGTGCGGACCGTCTTCAGAAACGAGGTCCGCTGCAGGTAGCACGAGTAGGAGGCGATCAGGGTGAAGTCGATCACCAGCGCCAGGCCGAAGACGGCGAGGATCAGCGCGTAGAAGGCGGGGTCCTGGTCGGTGATGCCGGCGCCGGTCGTCACCCAGTGGAAGGCGAGGCCGCTGATCAGCGGGAAGGTCGCGAAGGTGAGCAGGTTGTTGAGAACGAAGTGCGGCGCCTTGCCCTGGCCGGCGATCGTGATGACGACGATCGTGATCACCGCGATCAGGGCGGCGGGCGGGCCGCCGAGGAAGACCATCGCCAGCACCATCGGCAGGAAGCTGCCCGAGAGCTTCAGCTTCTGGCTGGTGCTGATCGCGGTCAGGTCGCTGAAGATCGAGAAGGCGAGCAGGATCCCGAACAGGCTGAGGTCCCAGTTGGCGGTATCGGCGGTCAGGACCGCGACCGCGACCGCCGCGACCAGACCGATCGCCTGGATCGCAATGACCAGCTTGCTTGGGCGGCTACTATCCATCGGCTAGTTGAGTTTTCGGCGCCCGGGCGCGCCTTCCTTAGCTACTCGGCCAGGGGTTCCGCGGGAGACGGCGTTTCCCTTCGCCATGCTGCGAGCTTGCGTGCGTGTCGATCGGTGAAATTACCCTGCACAGACGGGCCTTACAAGGCGCGTGGCCGGATGACCGGTCTCGTGCAGAGCCGCCCGCAGAGCCAAATCGGACTCGCAGGGAGTTGCCGCCGAGCCCCGAAAAAGCGAAAGACACCCCGAGGGGTGCCTTTCGAAACCTCTGAAAAACCTAGGCGGACTTCTCGTTTTGCCCGCCTGCCTGAAGATCTAGTGACGCCAAGCCATGCCCAGGTCCCTCCTTTTGATGAAGCCCTTTGCTGTGCGCTTCCGACGCAGAACTTGTTCGCTGCTGCGACAGGTTTTAGCACAACTTCGCGGAAACTTGTGCATCTGCAGGAAAACTTGTGCACGAATCGTACGATCCTGTGCGGCGGATGCCTAGCCCGAGCCTGATCGCCCCCCTGCGCAGGAAGCCGTTTCGGCGCCTGGCGACGAGCTACACGGTCAACGAGCTCGGCGACTGGATGGGGATCGTCGCCCTCTCGGTCCTCGTCTTCGAACAGACCGACAGCGCCCTGGCAACCACCGGGCTCTTCCTCGGCACCCGCTTCCTGCCGGCGCTGCTGGCGCCGATCCTGGTCACCCGCGGCGAGCGGCCGCCGCCGCGCTACGCGCTGCCGGTGATCTACTGCGGCGAGGCCGCCGCCTTCGCCGCGCTCGCCCTGGTCGCCGACCATTTCTCGCTGGCGGCGGTGATCGCGCTGGCGACGGTCGACGGCGCCCTCGCCCTCACCGGGCGCTCGCTGACGCGGGCGGTGGTCGCCGCCCTGCTCGAGCCGACCGGCGAGCTGCGCGCCGGCAACGCCCTGCTCAACATCGCCTTCACCGCCGGCGCCGCGCTCGGCCCCGGCCTCGCCGGGCTCATCGTCGCCGGCTTCGACGTGCAGACGGCGCTGCTGCTCGACGCCGTCTCCTTCTACGTCGTCGCCGTCATCCTCTTCACCTCCGGCCACCTGCCGCAGGCCGAGCCCGAACCGGGGCGGATGCGCGAGCGGGTCCGCGCCGGCGCCGCCTACCTGCGCGAGAACCGGACCGTGCGCCGCCTGCTCGTCGCCCAGGGCGCCGCCTTCGTCTTCTTCGCCGCCGTCGTCCCGATCGAGGTCGTCTACGCCAAGGAAACGCTTGAAACCAGCGACTCCGGCTACGGCCTGATGCTCGCCAGCTGGGGCGCGGGGATGGTCCTCGGCAGCCTCGTCTTCGCCGCGATCCGGCGCGCCTCGCTGCCGGTCCTGCTCTTCTTCAGCACGCTTGCCGTCGGCGCCGGCTACATCGGCCTCGCCGTCGCGCCCAGCCTTGCCTGGGCCTGCGCCGCCTCCGTCCTCGGCGGCGCCGGCAACGGGGTGCAGTGGGTGAGTGCCGTCAGCGCGATCCAGGAGCTGACCGCGGCCGAGATGCAGGCGCGGGTGATGAGCGTGCTGGAGTCGATCGGGGCGGCGATGCCGGGGCTCGGGATCATCGCCGGCGGCGTCATCACCACCGTGCTGGACCCGCGCGCCGCCTTCCTCTTCGCCGGCGGCGGCATCGTCGTCATCGTCGCGATCTTCGCGCCGCTGCTCGGAACGCGCTGGTCGCGGCAGCCCCAACGCCAGGATTCGCCCCAGCTTGACCTGGGTAACGGCGTTGTGCTGGAGTTGATCCCGGGCTCCACCTACGCCAAGCTCGACCCGGAGGCTGAACCTTGAAGAAGCTCGCGCTCGTCCTCGCTGTCCTCGTGTTTGCAGCGGTTCTCTCTTCTGCACTGGTTGCCTGCGGGGACGGTGGTGGCTCCTCCGGCGGCTCCGAGGGCGGTGGCGAGGGCGGCGGCAAGGAAGGCGGCACGCTGAACGCGACCTACGCCTCCTTCCCCGACTACATGGACCCGCAGCTCTCCTACACCGCGGAAGGCTGGACGGCGATGGCGGAGGTCTACGTCCCGCTGCTCACCTACAAGCACGCCGCCGGCGAGGAAGGCAGCGAAGTCGTCCCCGGCCTCGCCAAGGAACTGCCGGAGATCAGCCCCGACGGCAAGACCTACACCCTCTTCCTCCGCCCCGGCCTCAAGTACTCCAACGGCGAACCGGTCAAGGCCTCCGACTTCACCAACGCCGTCGAACGGATGTTCAAGCTCAACTCCGGCGGCTCGCCCTTCTACACGACGATCGTCGGCGCCGAAAAGTTCGCCGAAACGAAGCAGGGCGGGATCCCCGGGATCAAGACCGACGACAAGACCGGCGAAATCAAAATCACCCTGACGGCGCCGCGCGGCACCTTCACCAACGAGCTCGGCCTGCTGTTCGTCGCGCCGGTGCCGCCGGGCACGCCCGACGAAGACGAGTCGGCCAACCCGCCGCCGGGCACCGGGCCGTACATGATCACCTCCTCGACCCCGGGCCGCGGCTGGGAATACGCCCGCAACCCGTACTGGGCGAAAGCCAACGAAAAGGCGATGCCCGAATACCCGAGCGGGACGGTCGACGCCGCCAAGGTCACGGTGATCCGCAACCCGCAGACGCAGGTCGACGACATCATCCAGGGCAAGTACGACTGGATGCAGAACCCGCCGCCCTCCTCGCGCTACCCGCAAGTGAAGAGCAAATTCGAGGGCACCCAGTTCCGGGTCGAGCCGACGATCAGCACCTACTACTTCTGGATGAACACGACCGAGCCGCCGTTCGACGACGTGAAGGTCCGCCAGGCGGTCAACTACGCGGTCGACTCACGGGCGCTGGAACGGATCTACGCCGGCCAGATCAAAGGCACCCAGCAGATCCTGCCGCCGGGGATGCCGGGCTACCAGAAACTGAACCTCTACCCGCACGACCTCGAAAAAGCGAAGGAAATGATCGAGGAAGCGAACCCGTCCGACATGGACATCACGGTCTGGACGGACACCGAAAGCCCGAACAACGAAGCGGGCGAATACTACGAGGGCGTGCTCAGCGAACTCGGCTTCAACACGACGCTGAAAATCCTCAACGCCGACAACTACTTCACGGTGATCGGCAACCTCTCGACGCCGAACCTCGACACCGGCTGGTCGGACTGGTTCCAGGACTACCCGCACCCGAACGATTTCTTCCAGCCGATGCTGGCCGGGGAAAGCATCCTCGAAACCAACAACGGCAACTTCGCCCAGATCGCCAACCCGGCGCTCGACAAGAAGATCACCGAGCTCGGCGAAGAACAGCTCGGGCCCGAGCAGGAAGAAGCCTACGCGCAGCTCGACAAGGAATACATGGAAGAAGCGCCGTGGGCGCCGTACGGGACGCGGACGCTCTCGACCTTCGTCTCCGACGCGATCAACCTCGAAAGCGTCATCTTCAACCCGACGTTCGGTCAGTACCTGACCAGCTTCGAATTCAAGTAGGCAGCGCGGGAGCTAGGACGAAGACGAGGTGACCGCCGACCCCCAGCCGGAAGCAGCGATCGAGGCTGGGGGTCCCGGGGCCGGCTTCCCGCCGGCCCCCGCCGGCGAGGAGGCCGGTACCCACGGCCCCTGGTACCTCGCCTACCGGCGCTTCCTCCGCAACCGCCTCGCGGTCGCCTTCCTCGGGCTCTTCGTCCTGATCGTGCTCTTCGTCCTGGCGGCGCCGCTGTGGGCCGACAACGTCGCCCACACCGGGCCGAACAAGAGCCACACGCTGGAAGTGCTGCACGTCGGCGGCGAAAAACGCGAAGTCGTCGACGTCGAAGGGCAGCCGATCGGGCCGCAGTGGTTCGAAGCCGGCGGCAGGTTCTTCCTCGGCGCCGACAGCCGGCTCGGCCGCGACGAGATGGTGCGGCTGATGTACGGCGGCCGCATCTCGCTGCTGATCGGGATCGGCTCGGCGCTGATCACGACCGCGATCGCGATCCTGCTCGGGCTGCTCGCCGGCTACTACCGCGGCTGGGTCGACACCGTGATCGCCCGCACCCTCGACGTCCTCTGGTCGCTGCCGGTCTTCCTCATCGCCCTGGCGATCGGCGTCGCCCTCGCCTACGGCGGGCTCGAGCTGGGGCCGCTGGAACTGTCCGGCGGCTCGCTCTGGATCCCGATCCTGATCATCAGCATCTTCACCACCCCCTACATCGCCCGGCCGATCCGCGGCGAAGTCCTGGCGCTGAGCGAAAAGGAGTTCGTCGAAGCGGCGATCGCCCAGGGCGCCAGCCCGCTGCGGGTGATGTTCAGCGAGATCCTGCCCAACCTCGCCTCGACGGTGATCGTCTTCTTCACCCTGATGATCGCCAACAACATGCTGTTCGAGGCCGGGCTCTCCTTCCTCGGCGCCGGCGTGCAGCCGCCCAACTCCTCCTGGGGGACGATGATCTCGGTCGGGGTCGAACTGCTCGGCACGCAGCCGCTGCTGGCGATCATCCCCGGCACGATGATCCTGCTGACGGTGCTCTCGCTGAACATCGTCGGCGACGGGCTGCGCGACGCGCTCGATCCGCGCTCGAAAGTGCGCTTCGAGGCGCGCGGCGGCGTGCTCGAGCCGGAGGGCGGCCCGGCCTGATGCTGCGCTTCGTGATCAGGCGCCTGCTGGGGATGGTCGCCGTCCTCTTCGCCGTCTCGGTGATCGTCTTCGTCGTCTTCACCGTGCTGCCCAGCATCAACCCGGCGCAGCTACTGGCGGGCAAGAACGCGGAACCGATCCTGGTCAAGAACATCGAAGAGGAATGGGGCTTCGACGAACCGCTGCCGGTCCAGTACGCGACGATGATGAAGAAGGTCTTCAGCGGCGAGCTGACCTCCTACAAACCGCGCATCTCGGTCAGCGAACAGATCGTCGACGGGATCCCGGCGACCTTCTCGCTGACGATCGGCGCGGCGATCATCTGGCTCTTCTTCGGCCTCCTGCTCGGCTACCTCTCGGCGATCCGCGCCGGCGGCTGGCTCGACAAGTTCCTCACCGGGCTCTCCGTCGCCGGGATCTCGATCCCGGTCTTCCTGATCGCCCCGGTGCTCCTCTACTTCCTCACCTACAAGACCGAAATCTTCCCCAACGCCCAGTACGTGCCGCTGTTCGAAGACCCGGGCGAATGGGTGATGCACCTGATCCTGCCCTGGTTCACGCTGGCCGTGCTCTCGATCGGGTTCTACAGCCGCGTCCTGCGCTCGAACATGCTCGACGTGATGAACGAGGACTACGTGCGGACGGCGCGGGCGAAGGGCCTCAGCGAGCGCCAGGTGATGACCCGCCACGTGCTGCGCAACTCGCTGATCCCGGTCGTCACCCTGTTCGGGCTCGACTTCGGGGCGACGATCGCCGGCACCGCGATCATCACCGAAACGCTCTACAGCCTCGAAGGCGTCGGCCTCTACGCCGCCGAAGCGGTGGCCAAGTTCGAACTGCCGCCGATCATGGGCGTCACCCTCTACGGCGCCTTCTTCGTCGTCTTCATCAACGCCGTCGTCGACATCGTCTACGCCTACCTCGACCCGCGGGTCCGCCTCGGGGAGTCGGCGCCGGGATGAGCGTCTCGCCCCTGCTCAGCGTCCGCGACCTGCGCGTCGGTTTCGCCACCGAAGCCGGCCGCGTGCAGGCGGTCGACGGCGTCAGCTTCGACGTGCAGCCGGGCGAAGTGCTGGCGATCGTCGGCGAGTCGGGCTCGGGCAAGAGCGTCACCGCGCAGACGATCATCGGCCTCACCCGCTCGAAGAACTCGCGGATCGAGGGCTCGGTGAAGCTCGAGGGAACCGAGCTGGTCGACGCCGATGACGCGACGATGCGCCGGCTGCGCGGCGACCGGGTGGCGATGATCTTCCAGGACCCGATGACCTCGTTCAACCCGGTCTACCGGATCGGCCGCCAGATCGGCGAAGCGATGCGGGCGCACCGCGACGATGTCTCCAAGCAGGCGGCGCGGGCGCGGGCGGTGGAGCTGCTCGACGCGGTCGGGATCCCCGACCCCGAGCGGCGCGTCGACGATTACCCGCACGAGTTCTCGGGCGGGATGCGGCAGCGGGCGATGATCGCGATGGCGCTGGCGCTCGAACCGGACCTGCTGATCGCCGACGAGCCGACGACGGCGCTCGACGTGACGATCCAGGCGCAGATCCTGAAGCTGCTGGAGGACCTCAACCGCGAGCGCCATCTGGCCACGATCCTGATCACCCACGACCTCGGGGTCGTCGCCGAAGTCGCCGACCGGGTGCTGGTGATGTACGCCGGGCGGGTGATCGAGGAGGGGACGCTCGACGAGATCTTCTACGACCCCCAGCACCCCTACACCTGGGGCCTGCTCGGCTCGCTGACGCGGCTCGACCGGCCGCGGCCGAGACGGCTGCCGCAGATCGCCGGCGCACCGCCCTCGCTGCTGGCGCTGCCCGACGGCTGCTCGTTCCGGCCGCGCTGCCCGCACGAGTTCGCCAAGTGCGGCGAGATGCCGGAGCTGACCGAGCGGCTGACCGACTCCCCCCGCCACTGCGACCGCTGCTGGCTGACGCCCGAGCGCAAGCGCGAGAAGCGCCAGGTCGGCGGCCAGATCGGGCTGGAGGCGCCGGCCTGATGGCGGAGCCCCTGCTCGAGGTCACCGACCTGGTCAAGCACTTCCCGGTCAAGCGCGGGATCGTGATCGACCGCGAGGTCGACCAGATCCGCGCCGTCGACGGGATCAGCTTCTCGATCCCCCGCGGGCAGACCCTGGGCCTGGTCGGCGAGTCGGGCAGCGGCAAGTCAACCGCCTGCCGCGCGGTGCTGCAGCTGACCAAGCCGACCTCGGGCTCGGTCAGGTTCGAGGGACGCGAGATCGCCGGCCTCTCGCGGCGCGAGATGCGGCCGCTGCGGCGCGAGATGCAGATGATCTTCCAGGACCCCTACGCCTCGCTCAACCCGCGCAAACGGATCGGCCAGATCGTCGCCGACCCGCTCAAGCGCCAGGGGGTGGCGAGCGGCGCTGAGCGGCGCAAGCGAGTGCGGGAGCTGCTCGAGCGGGTCGGGCTCTCCAGCGAGCACTACGACCGCTTCCCGCACGAGTTCTCCGGCGGCCAGCGGCAGCGGATCGGGATCGCGCGGGCGCTGGCTCTGGCGCCGAAGCTGGTGATCGCCGACGAGCCGGTCTCCGCCCTCGACGTCTCGATCCAGGCCCAGATCATCAACCTGCTCGACGACCTCCAGGACGAGCTCGGGCTGACCTACCTGTTCGTCGCCCACGACATCGGCGTCGTCCGCCACATCTCCGACCGGATCGCGGTGATGCACGAGGGCAAGATCGTCGAGGAGGGGACCGCCGACCAGGTCTGCGAGCAGCCCCGCGACCCGTACACGAAGAAGCTGCTGGCGGCGGTGCCGATCCCCGATCCGCGCGAGAGCCGCGCCCGGCGCCGCGGGGACCCCCTCCCCGGACACATCTCGCCATAGCTCGATGTTGAGCGTCTGCGGAGGGGGTCCCCGCGGCGCCAAATGCGTAAGGTCGCATACATAGATGGACCTGCCCCTCTCGCCGCCGATCAAGCCGCAGCTGGCGCTGACCCGCAAACAGCTGCCGAGCGGCGAGGAGTGGGCGTACGAGCCGAAGCTCGACGGCTTCCGGGCGATCGTCTTCGTCGACGGCGAGGACTTCTACGTCCAGTCGCGCGGCGGCAAAGAGCTGCGCCGCTACTTCCCGGAGCTGCGCTTCGCGCCGGGGCGCTGGGTGCTCGACGGCGAGCTGGTGATCCGCGACGCCGACGGCAACCTCGAGTTCGACCTGCTGCAGGAACGGATCCACCCGGCGCAGTCGCGGATCGAGCTGCTGGCGCGCGAGATCCCGGCCGACTACATCGTCTTCGACCTGCTCGCCGAGGACGACGAGTCGCTGCTCGAGGCACCGCTGGCCGAGCGCCGGCGGCGGCTGGAGGCGATCGCCGAGCGGGCCGGGCTGGAGCTGACGCCGCTGACCACGGACGCTGCGCAGGCGGAGCGCTGGCTGGGCAGCATCGAGGGGGTGATGGCGAAGCAGCTCGACGCGCCCTACGTCCCCGGCAAGCGCAAGGGGATGGCCAAGGTCAAGCGCGAGCGGACGATCGACTGCGTGGTGATGGGCTGGCGGCCCGGCAAAGAGGAGGGCACGGTCGGCTCGCTGATCCTCGGCCTCTACGACGACGGCGAGCTGCGCAGCGTCGGCCACATCTCCGGCTTCAGCGCCGAGGCCAAACGGGCGATGCGGAAGATGCTGGCGCCGCTGGAGACCGGCGAGAGCGGCAGCGCCGAGCCGAGCCGCTGGACCGGCGGCCGCGACCTCGAGTGGGTGGCGCTGCGGCCGGAGCTGGTGATCGAGGTCGGGTACGACCACGCGGCCGCCGGGCGGATCCGGCACGGGGCGCGGTTCCACCGCTTTCGGGACGACAAAGAGGCGCGGGAGTGCGTGTTCGCGCAGTTGGACGAAGGTAAGGGCGGCTAGAAGAGCTTGCGTTGCTCCGGGCCGCGAGAGGAGGCCCCCCGTTCCGACGAGCCGGCCTGCGGCCGGCTCTGAGTATCCGTCGGCTCGGGGGGCCTCCTCCCGCGGCCCCAACCGCGTATAGCTCTCATGGCGTGCTTGCGGTCGGGGTGCTTCATGGAGCTGCGGCCGTCCGAGTAGAGCTGCTCGTAGCGGGGAATCAGGTCGGGGCGTTTGGCTTGGAGCCAGGCGAAGAAGACGTCCCTCACCTCGCCGCGGAGGTGGAGGGCTACGCCGCCTAGGAAGCTGGCGTTGGCTTTGCGGGCGCGTTCTACGATCGGGCGGACCTGGTCGGGGTCGTCGTTGATGCCGGGCATCAGGGGGGCGATGAGGACGCCGGACTCGATGCCGCGGCGGCGCAGCTCGGCGACCGCGTCGAGGCGGGCGGCGGGGCTCGGCGTGTGCGGCTCGGTCGCCCGCCAGGCGTCCTCGTCGAGGGTCGGCACCGAGAGGTTGACCGAGATCGGCAGCCGCTTCGCCATCCGCTCGTAGAGGTCGACATCGCGCATCACCAGCGGCGACTTGGTCAGGACCGAGACGGGCGTCCGCGCCGCGGCCAGAGCGGCCAGGATCTCGGGCATCATCATGTAGCGGCTCTCGACCCACTGATACGGGTCGGTGTTCGTCCCCAGCGCGACCAGCTCGCGCTTCCACGAGGGCCGCCGCAGCTCCGCCCGCAGCAGCTCCGGGACGTTGACCTTGACGACGATCTCGCGCTCGAAGTCGCGGCCGGCGTCGAGGTCGAGGTATTTGTGCGTGCGTCGCGCGAAGCAGTAGGTGCAGGCATGGGTGCAGCCCCGGTAGGGGTTGACGGTCCAGCTGAAGCCGTAGCGGCCGCCCGGAACGTGGTTGAGCGCGGACCGGGCGCGGACCTCATGGAAGTTGACGCCCATCGCCTCCGGCGCGTCGAAGGTGCGGACCACGGTGCCATCGCCGACCCCCGGCAGCCGCATGTCGTTCTCGACCCTCTGCTCGTCCCACCGCATACGAACGTATGTTCGCATACGCGCCCACCGAAATCACGCGAAACCGCGGATGACCACGCTATTCGTGGTCATCCGCAGACTCGCGTGCGGGGCCGGCCGGCTCAGATGCTGGAGCCGGTCTCGTCGCGCTTGTGGGCGGCGAGCTGGGCGAGCGCCTGCTCGCGGAACTTGCGGCGCAGCGGCGGCAGCAGGGCGAGGAGGCGGCCTTTGAAGCCGAGCGCCTGGCCGGCCCAGCGGCCGAAGTCGAACTCGTCGACGTGGTCGACGATGAGGCCGTCGGCGTCGAAGCGGAAGCTGGCGCGGACGTCGTTGACGACTGGGCGGCCGCTGGCGGTGAAGGTGTAGCGGGCGATCCAGTGGGCGGAGCCCTGGTCCTCGCCGGCGTCGCGGCCGCGCAGCTCGATCTCGAGGTCGGCGGCCCGGGCGGTCAGCATCCGCCACATCGCGCCGACGTCCTCGCCCTCGAGGTCGCCGAAGGCGGGATCGCGGAAGTGGGCGCCCGGCGCGTAGCAGGCGGTCATCGCGGCGCCGTTGCGATCGGCGAAGGCCGCGTAGAGCCGTTCGATCGTCTGCCGGTTGGCCTCGGCGGGCATGGCGCCCAGCCTACGCCCGCGGGCTCAGCTCGGCAACTCGCCGCGGGTCACGTGGAGGGTGATCAGCGGCTTGCCGAGGGCGCCGCTGCCCCCGCCTCGGTCCCGCGAAACCGCAGAAACCGGCCGTATAGGCCGGTTTCTGCGGTTTCGCGGTGGGCGCGCCGCTGGTGCGGGGGCGCGCTATCATTATTTGACGTGAACGTAAGGAAGAGGTTTGGGGTGCGGGGCGACCACGACGCCTACAAGTGGTGGGCGCTGTCCTGCACCAGCCTCGGGATGCTGCTGGTGGCAACCAACTCGGGGACGCTGATCATCGCCCTGCCGGACCTCGAGCGGGCGCTGGGGACGAGCCTGCTGGAACTCGTCTGGGTGATCCTCGCCTACATGATCTCCTCGACCGTGCTGGTCCTCACCGCCGGCCGCCTCTCCGACCTCTTCGGCCGCAAGCCGGCCTTCGTCGGCGCCTTCCTCGTCTTCGCCGCCGCCTCGCTCGGCGCCGGCTTCGCCGCCGACGGCACCCAGCTGATCCTCTGGCGCGTGCTGCAGGGGATCGGCGGCGCCTTCATCTTCGCCAACGGCCCCGCCCTCGTCACCGACGCCTTCCCCCGCGAGCAGCTCGGGCTGGCGATGGGGACGAACACGATGGTCGCCGCGATCGGACTGGTGATCGGGCCGGTGCTGGGCGGCGCCCTGGTCGCCATCTCCTGGCAGTGGGTCTTCTGGTTCAACGTGCCGCTGGCGCTGGCCGGGGCGCTCTGGTCGGCGCTGGTGCTGCGCGAGCTGGCCCGCCGCGACACCGTCCGCGGCCTCGACCTGGCGGGGACGACGACCTTCGTCATCGGCCTCACCGGGCTCGTCTACGGGATCTCGCGCGGCGGCATCTCCGGCTGGGACGACTCGCTGGTGATCGCCAGCCTCGCTGTCGCCGCGGTGCTGCTGCCGGTCTTCGTCGCGATCGAGCACCGCGGCCGGGCGCCGATGCTCGACCTGACCATCTTCAACAACCGCCTCTTCGCGGCGGCCAGCGCCGCCACCTTCATCAACGGCCTCGCCCGCTTCGCCCTGATGTTCATCTTCGTCTTCTACTTCCAGGGCGCGCAGGGCGACGACCCGATCGTCGCCGGGATCAAGCTGGCGCCGATGGCGCTGGGGATGCTGGTCGCCTCGCCGCTGGCCGGGGTCTGGGCCGACCGCCACGGCTCGCGCGTGCTGGCGGCGCT
Source organism: uncultured Conexibacteraceae bacterium (assembly GCA_964533285.1). Lineage (GTDB taxonomy): Bacteria > Actinomycetota > Thermoleophilia > Solirubrobacterales > 70-9 > VAYN01. The sequence continues at coordinate 13,080 of CAZHLT010000027.1, forward strand.
GGGGATGCTGGTCACCGCCGCTGGCCTCGCCCTGATGACGACCCTGCAGGCCGACACCCCCTACTGGCAGAGCATGCTCTGGCTGGCGCTCGTCGGCGTCGGCTCGGGGATGTTCATGTCGCCGAACACGGCGGCGATGATGGGCACGGTGCCGACCGAGCGGCGCGGGATCGCCGCCGGCGCGCGGACGATGCTGCAGAACACCGGCGCCGTGATCTCGATCGCTTTCGTGCTCGCGATCATCACCGCCGCGGTGCCGAAACCGGTCCTCTTCAAGATCTTCTCCGGCCTCGCCTCGGGTCTGACCGGCGCCCAGCTGGCCCCCTTCATCGACAACATGCACACCGCGCTGTGGGTCCTCGCCGCCGTCTCGCTGCTCGGCGCCGGCGTCTCGCTGCTGCGACCGAGCGAGGCGCAGCGGTGGCCGGCCGAGGAACGCGGCCTGACGATCGACGAGGCGATCCGCGAGGAGATCGAGGCGACGCCATGAGCGACGGAGCGGCGGGCAGGACCGGGCTGCGGATCGGCGATGTCGCCAAGCTGGCTGGGACGACGCCGCGGACGATCCGCTACTACGAGGAGATCGGGCTGCTGCCGGTCCCCGCCGGCCGCGAGCCCGGCGCCCACCGCACCTACGCCGAGGCCGACGTCGAGCGCCTGCGCGAGCTGCTGCGGCTGAAAGAGCTGCTCGGCGTCTCGCTCGAGGAGCTGAAGGAGCTGGTCGCAGCCGAAGGCGCCCGCGCCGCCCTGCGCCGCGAGTGGCAGGAGGGGGTCGAGGACCCGGTCCGCCGCCGCCAGATCCTCACCGAGTCGAGCGCCCACATCGCCCGCCAGCTGGAACTGGTGCGGCGCCGCCGCGACGAGATCGCCAAGCTCGAAAGCGAGCTGCTGGCAAGGCGCCGCCGCGTCCGCGACCTCCAACGCCGCGCCGCCGCCGAGCCCACCCCGAGCTGACCAACGACGAGCTGTCGCCGGGAGGGTCCGTGGCCCCTCCCAAAACACTCAAGCGCGGCGCCGGCCGCGCGTTTTGGGAGGGGCCTACGGACCCTCCCCCGCCGTCTGCTCCTTGAAGTGCTTGGAGAGCATCGTCACCTGGCCCTGGTAGTTGGAGCCGAGGTCGGCGCCGTAGAGACGCTCGGCCGGCGCCTCCATCCACTCGAGGCCGAGCTTGCAGACCGGCTGGTGGTGCTCGACCATGAAGGAGACGTCGCGGGCACGGACCTCGAGCGCGGCGCGGCTGCCGTGGCGGGTACCGCTCGGGTCGTAGCCGAAGCCGGGGTCGAAGAAGCCGGCATAGTGGGTGCGCAGCTCGCCGGCGGTCGGGTCGTAGGCCATCATCTCGGCGGCGATCCGGGGCGGGATCGAGACCCCCTCGGCGGAGAGCAGCAGGTAGAAGATCTCGGGCTCGAGCACGACGCGGCCGCCGGCCTCGGGGTAGACCGGGTCCCAGTAGTCGCTCCAGCGGTAGGCGCGGATCTTCGAGAGGTCGACCGGGAGGCTGTTCTTCTTCGCCCGGTAGCCGACGACGCGGTCGGCCGGGCCGGAGAGGTCGAGGCTGAGGAAGAGGCCGTCGGCGAGGCCGAGGTCGGCCGGCGCCAGCGCCTCCTCGCCGAGGTAGAGCAGCGGCGAGGACCCCTGCAGGTCGCGGATCTGCTCGTCGGCGAGCCGCACCTCGCCGCGCGCCAGCCGCAGCTGGTTGAGCGAGAGGCCGGTCCGGACCTGGATCGCGAAGGAGCGCGGCACGACCTCGAGGTAGAGCCTGCCGCGGTAGCCGGGGCGGATGTCGTCGAAGCGGTGGTGGCGGTCGGTGATGACGCGGGTGAAGACGTCGAGGCGGCCGGTCGAGCTCTTCGGGTTAGCCTTGGCGCGGACGTCCTCGGGCAGCGCCAGCTGCTCGATCAGCGGCACCAGGTAGGGCCGGTCGCGCTCGAGCACGGCGCCGTCGCGGAGGTCGATCCGCTGGAAGGCGAGCCCCTCCATCTTCTCCTCGACCGTCGAGGCCGAATCGGGCAGGAAGGAGCAGCGCAGCGCCCAGGCGACATCGCCGAGGCGGAGGTCGATGCTGGCCGGCTGGATCGCCTCCGGTCGGATCCGGTAATCGCCGGAGCTGACCCACTCGCTGGCGATCGCCTCGTTCAGCGCCTGCGAGGGAAAGACGCCCACGGGCGCGCTGGCCGGCGCCGCCCCCGGCGCCGCGGTCCCCGCGCTTTGCGGCTCGCTCATCCGGCAGAGATTATTCGCCGTGCCTCGGCCGTGCCGAGGTAGGGCGTCAAGGCGAACTCGAGCACCTCCGGCAGCAGCTCGCCGATCTGCTCCGCCTCGCCGGCGAGGACCCGGCGGCCGAGCATCGAGGCGATGCCGCCGACGACCGCTTCGTCGGTCGCCTCCGGCACCTCGCCGCCCCCCGGCGCCGGCGGCGCCCCGTCGCGCAGGTAGACGACGAAGCTCTCGACCGCCGCCTGATAGCGGTCGTAGATGCCGCGACCGGCGCGCAGGCCCTCGACCAGGGAGATGCTGGCGAGGGCCGGGTCGGCGGCCAGTGTGTTCAGCAGCGAGATGATGCCGTCGCGGACGCGCGGCGGCCACTGTGACTTGCTGTGCCGGCCGCAGGCGGCGACGACCTCGGCCCGGATCCGCTCGACCGCGACTTCGTAGGCGGCGAAGAAGCAGTCATCCTTACTTTCGAAGTGTTTGTAGAAGTCACTCTTGGAGACGGCAGCCCGCTGGCCGATCAATGACACAGTGGTTTTTTGATAACCCACTTCGTAGAGGACTTCGATCAGTCCGGCGATCAGCCGTTCGCGCTGATTCCGCGCGACAAACTCCGGGGAAAGACCATGGCGTCCGCGTGGCAGTCGGTCCATCTAGGCATTGAAGTCTGCCACCGTACTGTCACTTTCGCTTTCCGGTATCCGTTGCGTTTCCGCTACACCCTGGTACGGAGAGAGCACGAACTCCGACAATTCGGGCAGCAGCGCCACCGCTTCCGCCCCCTCGCCGCGCCTGATCTGCTGGTTGACGATCCAGGCCACGCCGCCGACCAGCGTCTCCTCGATCGTCTCCGGCAGGTGGTCGCCGCCGGGCGTCCCCTGCCGCAGCATCTCGACGAAATCGCGCAGCGCGGCGTCGTAGCGGGCGGAGCTGGCGCGGGTCGCGGAGAGCGCCTCGATCATGCACATCCGCGCCGCCCCGGGCCGTTCGGCGACGAAGCGGAGGAAGGCTTCGAGGCCGGCCTCGACGCGCTTCTGCCAGACGCCGTCGGTCGTGCGGCAGGCGCGGTCCACCTCTTCCTTGATCTCCCGCACCGAGTAGTCGATCGCGGCGAGGAACAGGTCTTCCTTACCGTCGAAGTTGTCGTAGAGGGTTTTGCGGGCGACACCGGCGCGGCGAACGATGTCGGCGATCTTCGTCGCCTCGTAGCCCTGTTCAGCCGTGAGATCGGCGATCGCGTCCATCATCCTCCGCCGCTTATGGCCCGCGACGAACTCCCGCGGGAGCTCGGGCCGAGACTGCTTCACGCGAACTCCCGGCGAAGAAGTGGGAGCATGGATTGAAGAATACCTGCGGTGTTCAAATTAACCCGCAACCCTCCATCCCGTCTGGTACCGTGAAGAAACTCAGGTCGTTTCTAATAGAAACCTGTGAGTTTCTCGGTGCCCTCCGATCGGATCAAACTGAGCCAAGAGATTCTTGTCGCCGCGATCGGTGACGGTTGGCCTCCCGATCAGGTCGACGCGGCGGTCGAACTGCTGTCCAGCGGCGAGGGAAGGTTCCCGACCGGCGCCCGGCGCCTGCCCTCCGACCTGGTGCGGGCGGTGCAGCGCGAGCGGCTGATCGCGGCGATGCTGAAAGCGGTCTCCGAGCTCGGCTACCGGGCGACCAACGTGCAGGACGTGATCGAGCGCGCCGGCGTCTCGCGGCCGACCTTCTACGAGCACTTCGCGAACAAAGAGGACTGCTTCCTCGCCTCCTTCGACACCAGCGCCCAGCGACTCAAGGAACAGGTCGCGGCGGCGTTCAACAAGGGCGGCGACGCCTGGCGCGACCGGCTCCGCTTCGGCATGGAAGCGCTGCTGCGCTTCGCCAGCAGCGAGCCGGACACGGCGCGGGCGCTGATCGTCGAGGCGCGGGCCGGCAGCGCCGACGCCGTCCAGCGCCGGGTCGACCTGCTCGACGCGCTGGCCGACTGCCTCGACACGCAGGCGCGCGAGCTGCTCCCCTACGGGCCCTCCTTCTCGCCGACCACAGCGACCGGCGTCGTCGGCGGCGTCGAAGCCCTGCTCTACGCCCGCCTCTGCAAAGGCGAGCACGAGGACCTCGAAGCGCTGCTCCCCTCGCTGATGTACTTCGTCGTGCTGCCCTACGAGGGCCACCAGGCGGCGGGCGAAGAGCTGGCGCTGCAGACGGGCTGAGCCCTGCAAACGAGCACCTCGGTCACCGGGTCGGGGGCGCGCCGAAGAGCCGGGTCGACAGTGCTTTGCACGGCGAGCCGGCGATGACGCCGCAATGCGCCGGTCCACGGCGCGGAGCGGAGGGGAGTTGACGCGACGGTATTCGAACCCCGCGGGTTCGAATAAGAGCCATCTAGCGGAGGGGGTGGGATTCGAACCCACGAGCCGCCTTACGACGGCCAACGGTTTTCGAGACCGCCCCGTTCAACCACTCCGGCACCCCTCCGAGGCGAGGGCGAAGACTAGATGACGGCGGCTAGCGGCGGCGGGCGCGGTAGCGGCGCGTCTTCGCCTTGTTGCCGCACTCCTCCATCGAGCACCAGGTGCGGGAGTGGTTGCGGGAGGTGTCGAAGAAGGCCCATTCGCAGTCGCCGGCGGGGCAGGCCTTGAGCCGCGGCCAGGCGCCGCTGGCCTGCAGCCGCTCGACCGCGAGCAGGAGGCGGGCCGCGAGGGGGTCGAGGCCGGCGCCGGCCGGCTCGAGGCCGAGGCGCTCGCCGTCGAACCTGGCGCGGTAGCTGCTGCGGGCGGCGGCGGCGCGCAGCGCCGCCAGCCGCTCGGGGGCGGCGCTGCCGCCGTTGTTGGCGCGCAGCAGCGCCCGCAGCGCCTCGCGCAGGGCGAGGAGGCGCTCGTGGTCGGCGGCCTCGACCGGCCCGGGGAGGGCGAGCTCGGCGAGGTTGGCGGCGATCCAGGCGGGCAGCTCAGCCGGCGCGGCGATCGCGTCGGCGCCGCTCTCGAGGTCGAGCGTGTTGACGAAGGCGACCAGCAGGCGGGCCTCGGGGTCGGGGATCTTGGCAAGTTCGCTTGACACCGCCTATTCAGTTTAGCTAGTGTGTCAACACCGGCAACAACGAATAGACGGTGTCTCGCGATCCTCCGGGTCCGGGCACCGGGAGAGGACATGAGATGAGGTTCCTCGCAGGATTGATCATCGCCGGCGCTAACTCGCGGGAGCGCCGACTGCAGGAGATGGGGGCTCGCGAGCGCTCGGTGCGCAGGCGGCCCCGCCGATGACCGAGCTGGGAGCGGAGCTGGCCCCCGGCCTGCGCCGCTGGACCGCCTTCCACGAGGAGTGGGGCAAGGAGGTCGCCTCGGTCGCCGTCGTCGGCGCCGCGGAGGTGGCGCTGGTCGACCCGCTGCTGGAGGGCGAGCAGTGGGCGGCGCTCGAGGCGCTGGCCGCCGGCCGCGCGCTGCACGTCGTGCCGACGACCCACTGGCACGTGCGCTCGGGCGCCGAGATCGCTGCGCGCTGGCCGCGGACGCGGGTCTGGGCGCACTCGCGCGGGCGCGCCGCGGTCGCCCGCCGGGCGCCGGTCAGCGACGTCTTCCGGCTCGGCGACCCGCTGCCCGGCGGCCTCGTCGCGCTGGCGGCC
>CAZHLT010000028.1:0-1484 GCA_964533285.1 uncultured Conexibacteraceae bacterium
CCACGCCGCCAACCTGCGGGCGCTGGCCGAGCAGGGCTGCGACCGGGTGCTGGCGATCTCCTCGGTCGGCGCGCTGAAGCCGGAGCTGTCGGTCGGCACCGTCGTCTGTCCCGACGACTTCATCGCCCTCCACGTCGGCCCCTCGATCTACGACGACGCCCGCGCCCACACCGCGCCCGGCTTCGAGCGCGAGTGGCGGGCCGAGGTGATCGCCGCCTGGGAGGCGGGTGGGCTGGCGGTGCGCGACGGCGGCGTCTACTGGCAGACGCTGGGGCCGCGCTTCGAGACGCCGGCCGAGATCCGGCTGATCGCCGCCCACGCCGACGTGGTCGGGATGACGGTCGCCGCCGAGTGCGTCCTCGCCGGCGAGCTGGGGCTCCAGTACGCGGCGCTCTGCATGGTCGACAACCTCGCCAACGGGCTCGGCGCCAAGCGGCTCAGCGTCGCCGAGCTGGAAGCCGACCGCGCCGCCAACGCCGGCGTGCTCCGCGAGGGCCTCGCCGCGGTGCTGCCGCGCCTCGGAGCGGTCGGCCCATGATCCCGCGGTTCGAAAGTGGCGGCAGGCGCAACAAAGGAGCCACGCGATGGGGTTGACGGTGACGAATGCGGTGCTCGACGGCGAGCGGGTCGGGCTGCGCTGCTTCGACGGGGTGATCGAGGCGCTCGGGCCCGGGGTCGCGGCGCAGGCGGGCGACGAGACGATCGACGCCGGCGGCGCGCCGCTGGTGGCGCCGCTGGTCAACGGCCACACCCACGCGGCGATGACCCTGTTCCGCGGCTCCGGCGGCGACCTGCCGCTGCTGCCGTGGCTGGAACAGCGGATCTGGCCGGTCGAGGCGAAGCTCGACGACGAGGACGTCTACTGGGGCACGCGGCTCGCCTGCGCGGAGATGATCCGCAGCGGCACGACCCGCTTCTGGGACATGTACTGGCGGCCGGCGGCGACGGTGCGGGCGGTCGCCGACGCCGGCATCCGGGCGACGATCGGGGCGCCGCTGTTCGACCTCGACGGCGACGGCGAGAAGCTGCGGCGCTGGGCGCACGAGAGCCTCGCGGTGCTGGAGCCGGCGGCGGCCGCCAACCCGCGCATCGCCGCCGCCCTTGCCCCGCACGCGATCTACACCGTCAGCGAGGGCTCGCTGCGCTGGATCGCCGAGCTCGGCGCCGAGCGCGGGCTGCCGATCCAGATCCACCTCTCGGAGACCGCGAAGGAGGTCGAAGACTGCCTCGCCGCCCACGGCGAACGGCCGGCCGCCTACCTCGACCGCCTCGGGATGCTGAACGAGCGGGCGCTGCTCGCCCACGGCGTCTGGCTCGACCCCGAGGAGCTGGCGCTGATCGCCGCCCGCGGCGCCACCGTCGTCACCAACCCGGTGGCGAACATGAAGCTGGCGGTCGGCGGCACCTTCCCCTTCCCGGCGGCCCGCGCCGCCGGCGTCGCGGTCGGGCTCGGCACCGACGGCGCCGGCTCCAACGACTCGCTC
>CAZHLT010000029.1:0-6156 GCA_964533285.1 uncultured Conexibacteraceae bacterium
GGGGGGGGGGGGGGGGGGGGGGGGGGGGGGGGGGGGGGGGGGGGGGGGGGGGGGGGGGGGGGGGGGGGGGGGGGGGGGGGGGGGGGGGGGGGGGGGGGGGGGGGGGGGGGCGCGGGGGGTTTGGGGGGGGGCCCCGCCCCCCCCCCTGAATTTAGGGGGGGGGCACACCTCCTCCTCCGGGGGGAGCGGCCGGGATGAAAGAACCGGGGAGCCCCGCGGTGCGGTCCCGGCCGCGGAATCGAGCAGCGGCGAAAGCCCTGGCGCGACGCTGGTCGCGCTGGCGGTCGCAGCTGTGGCGGTCGTCCACTTCGCGGTAGGGGTGAAGGCGAAGCTGGGGACCGGGATGACCGGGTTCGACTCGACCTGGTACCACGGGCCGTTCGCGGCGGGGTTCTTCCAGGCGGGCGACACGTGGCGGCTGCACTTCATCGCGCCGCAGTTCCTGGCCTGGTTCTACCCCGCCAACGGGGAAATCTTCCACGCGGCGGGGATGCTGGCGTTCGGGCGGGACCTGCTGTCGCCGCTGCTGAACCTAGGGTGGTTCATCGGCTGCTTGGTGGCGTGCTGGTGCGTCGGGCGGCCCTACCGGGTGGGGGCGTGGTCGCTGGCCCTGGGGGCGGTGGCGCTGAGCGTGCCGGCGCTGCACGACCAGGCGGGTGAAGCACGGAACGACATCGTCGGCATCTTCTTCCTGCTCGCCGCCGTGGCGGTGGCACTGAGCGCGTGGGCCGCCGGGCGGGAGGAACAGCGAGCGGGCAGGGGAGAACACGAACAGCGGGCGGCTGGGGAGGGGGCGCGGCACGCGGATCGCGGCCCCGAGGGCAGGGCGCCGAGCGCGCGGCTCGGTGCCGATGCTCGGGACGGAACCGCCGATCGGCGAGGCGCCGGCATGTCGGTCGGCGCGCTCGCGGTCGTCGGCCTCGCCGTCGGCCTCGCCGCTGGGACCAAGCTCAACTTCCTCCTGCCCGCCGCGGTTCTGGTGGTCGGCTTGGTTGTGGTCGCGCCGCGGGGCGAGCGCTGGCGCGCGCTCTGGGTCCCGACGGTGGCGGCGCTGGCAGGGGGCGGCTACTGGTACCTGCGCAACCTGGTCCACAGCGGCAACCCGCTGCCCTGGATCCACCACCTGGGCCCGATCACGCTGCCCGCGCCCGAGCAGGCCCTGGGCGGCCGCGAAGCCCACACGGTGCTCAGCTACCTGACCGACGGTGGCGTCTGGTCGGACTGGTTCCTCCCCGGCCTCCACCACGGCCTCTGGATCGCCTGGCCGCTGCTCGGCATCGCTGGCCTGGCCGGCCTCGTCCTCCCCCTCCTCCCATCCCGCGGTTCCTTTGTCCGCGATGGCAGGACAAACGAACCACGGGATCACGCCGCGTCAGGTCGTGGTTCGTTTGTCCGGCCTAGGCGGACAAACGAACCACGCGGCGGGTGGGACGCGTCTTTGTCCGTCGCGGGGCTCGTGGGATTGGCGAGCGCGCTGGCCTGGCTGGTGGCGCCGACCTCGGCTTCGGGGCCGGAGGGGATGCCGCGCGGCTTCGAGTCGGGCCTCCGCTACCTCGCTCCCGCCCTCGTCCTCGGCCTCGCCCTGCTTCCAGCCGCCCCCCAGCTCCGTCGCCGCCTCGCCTCCCTCGCCGACCGGTTGTCCTTTGTAACCCCCTGGGTTACAAAGGACAAGGGGAGGGTTACGGAAGGCGCGCGAAAGGCGCACGGGGGCGGCCGGGGCTCGTGGGGCGGCATCTCGCGCGGGACGCTTGCCGTGGCGGCGCTCGTTCTGGCGCTCGCCGCGGTCGCGGTGGGGTACCCGGTGCAGCGGCACTACCTGCGGGACCGCTACGCGGACCCGAGCTTCAGCACGCCGGGTCTCGACGCCGCCTTCAAGTGGGCCCGCGACCTCTCCGGCACCCGCATCGCCACCACCAGCACCCGCCAGTACCCGCTGTTCGGCACCGACCTCTCCAACCACGTCCAGTACGTCGGACTCGAGCGCCCGCACGGCGGCTTCGAGGCCCCCGAGACCTGCCCCCAATGGCGCCGTCTCCTCAACGACGGCCACTACGACTACGTGGTCACCTCCCGCGACCGCTTGGAGCCCAACAAGCCACCATTCCCTGAAACCGCTCGCTGGACCTCCTCCCTCCAGGCCGAAGTGGTCCTGAAAGAGCCCCCCACGGTCGTATTCAGGCTGCGAGGCAAGCTCAACCCCTCGGCCTGCCCAGGCTGAGAGGACCGGATGTGTCCTCGGCGCCGTCCGGCCGCCGAGCGCTCCTCCGGCGGGACCCGCCGGCCCGCCCACCTTCGCGAGACTGCCGGCTCGGAGCGCCCCCGGGCGGGGCCCGCCGGCCGACACGCCTCGTCAGCCATACTCCGCCCGCCCATGGAGCGCATCCGCAACTTCTCGATCATCGCCCACATCGACCACGGCAAGTCGACCCTGGCCGACCGCATCCTCGAGCTGACCGGGGCGGTCGACCCGAAGAAAATGCAGGCGCAGCTGCTCGACTCGATGGATCTCGAGCGCGAGCGGGGGATCACGATCAAGGCGCAGGCGGTGCGGGTCGAGTACCAGGCCGACGACGGCCAGACCTACCACCTGCACCTGATCGACACGCCCGGCCACGTCGACTTCTCCTACGAGGTCTCGCGCAGCCTCGCCGCCTGCGAGGGCGCCCTGCTGGTCGTCGACGCCGCCCAGGGGGTCGAGGCGCAGACCGTCGCCAACACCTACCTGGCGATCGAGAACGGGCTCGAGCTGATCCCGGTGATCAACAAGGTCGACCTGCCCGGCGCCGAGCCCGAGCGGGTCGCCCAGGAGATCGCCGACCTGCTCGGCGGCGACCCCGAGGAAGCGCTGCCGATCTCGGCCAAGACCGGCGCCGGCGTCAAGGAGGTGCTGGAGGCGATCGTCGCCCGCATCCCGGCGCCGGCCGGCGACGTCGACGCCCCCACCCGCGCCCTGATCTTCGACTCCGAGTTCGACCAGTACCGCGGCGTGATCGCCTACGTGCGGATGGTCGACGGCCGCTTCCGCAAGCACGAGCGGATCGTCTCGATGCAGAACGGCAACGAGGCCGACATCGACGACATCGGCTTCTTCCGGCCGGCGATGACCGGGGTCCAGGGGATGGAGGCGGGCGACGTCGGCTACCTGATCACCGGCATCAAGGACGTCACCAAGCTGCGCGTCGGCGACACCCTGACCGCCCAGGCCGAGCCGGCGAGCGAGCCGCTCGAGGGCTACCGGGAGGTGCGGCCGATGGTCTTCTGCGGCCTCTTCCCGATCGACACCGACCGCTACGAGGACCTGCGCGACGCGCTCGAGAAGCTGGCGCTGAACGACGCGGCGCTGTCCTGGGAGCCGGAGACCTCGGAGGCGCTCGGGTTCGGCTTCCGCGTCGGCTTCCTCGGCCTCCTCCACATGGAGATCGTGCGCGAGCGGCTGGAGCGCGAGTACGACCTCGACCTGCTGGCGACGACCCCCAACGTGCGCTACGTCGTCCACCTCATCAGCGGCGAGGAGGTCGAGGTCCGCAGCCCGACCGAGCTGCCCGACCCGGGCACGATCGAGACGATCGAAGAGCCCTACATCCGGGCGACGATCATCTGCCCGAAAGAGCAGGTCGGCGCCGTCATGGAGCTCTGCCAGCAGCGCCGCGGCACCCACGTCGACATGCACTACCTGAGCCCGCAGCGGGTCCAGATCCGCTATGACCTGCCGCTGGCCGAAATCGTCCTCGACTTCTTCGACCTCCTGAAGAGCAGCACCCGCGGCTACGCCTCGCTCGACTACGAACCGATCGGCAACCGCCCCTCCGACCTGGTCAAGGTCGACATCCTGCTCGCCGGCGAGAAGGTCGACGCGCTCTCGATCATCGTCTTCCGCGAATTCGCCTACGACCAGGGCAAGCGCCTGGTCGGGCGGCTGAAGAAGACGATCCCGCGCCAGCTCTTCGACGTCCCCGTGCAGGCGGCGGTCGGCTCCAACATCCTCGCCCGCGAGACGGTCAAGGCGCTGCGCAAGGACGTCACCGCGAAGCTCTACGGCGGCGACGTCACCCGCAAGCAGAAGCTGCTGAAGAAGCAGAAAAAAGGCAAGAAACGGATGAAGGCCGTGGGCCGGGTGGAAGTCCCGCAGGAGGCCTTCCTCGCCGTGCTCGAGATCGACGAGTAGGCGCCCGCTCACGCTCGCGACATCGACCACCCCAGGGTGGGGTGAATGTCGCGAACGTGCCCGGCGCCCGGCGCCGCGTCCTGGCTGCCCAGCCAGTAGAGTGCCGCTCCAGCGCCGAGCGAGCGACTGGGAGGAGAAGTCCTTTGGCACTGAAGACCGATGCGGTTGGCAAGGAATGGCCCGCGACGACCTACCAGGTCGGGCGCGAGAAGATCAGGGAGTACGCGACCGTGCTGGGGATCGAGAACCCGGTCCACTTCGACGTCGAGGCGGCCCGCGCGGCCGGCTTTCGCGACGTCGTCGCGCCGCCGATGTTCGCGGTCGTCTACAGCAGCCCGGCCCTCGCCCCGGCGATGTTCGACCCCGACGTGGCGATGAACTTCGCGGCGATGGTCCACGGCGGCCAGGTCTTCGAGTGGGACGAGCCGGCCTGCTCGGGCGACGAGATCACGACCGCGGCGAAGTGCCTCTCGATCGAGGAGAAAGGCGGCAAAGGCTTCTACGTGTTCGAGACCGACTCGGTCAACCAGGACGGCGCCCAGGTCGTGCGCGGGACCTGGACGCTGATCGTGAGGGGGGTTTGAGATGGCTGACGTGAAGGTGGGCGACCAGATCCCGGAGATGCGGGTGACGCCCGACAAGTACCTGCCGCACCGCTACGCCGGAGCTTCGCTCGACTTCAACCCGATCCACATCGACGACGAGTTCGCGAAAATGGTCGGGCTGCCGCGCAACATCCTGCACGGCCTCTACTCGATGGGCCTGGTCGCCAAAGCCAACGTCCAGGGCCTGGCCGGCGGCGACCCGCGGGCGCTGAAGCGGCTCTCGGTCCAGTTCCGCGGCATGGGGCTGCCCGAGGAGGAGGTCGTCGTCAGCGGCACCGTCAAGTCGGTCGAGGGCGATCGCGTCGTCGTCGACACCGAGGCGGCGCAGGGCGAGAACCGGCTGATCCGCAACGCCGAGGCGGAGCTCGAGGTGTAGCCGGGAGGGGCCACCCGGCCCTCCTCCTAGACTCTGAGCTGTGCTTTCCGAGCGACAGGAACTGATTCTTCGCCTCGTGGTCGAGGCTTATCTGGCTTCGGCGCGGCCGATCGGCTCGCGTGAGCTGGCCGAGCGCAGCGAGGTCGAATGGGGCTCCTCGACGGTCCGCTCGGAGCTCGCCGCGCTCGAGGCCGAGGGTTTCCTCACTCACCCGCACACCTCGGCCGGCCGGGTGCCGACCGACGCCGGCTACCGCCTCTACGTCGAAGGGCTGATCTCGGCGCCGCCGGCGCCGGCGCCCGAGGCCGAGCTGGAGCTCTCGCGGCTGCGCCGCGAGGTTGACGAGGCGATGCGGGAAACGACCGCCGCCCTCGCCCAGGTGACCGACCTGGTGGCGATGGCGACGGCGCCGCCGCCGAGCGTCGGCGCGACGATCCACCGGGTCGAGGTCCTGCAGCTGGCCCCGCAGCGGGTCGTCGTCATCGCGATCGCCTCGACCGGGGACGTCGCCCGCCGCGTCTTCGAGTTCTCGCGGCCGGTCGACGCCGGCCTCGTCGCCTGGGCTTCGAGCTACCTGAACGAGTCGCTGATCGGGCTCGCGGTCGGCGCCCGGATGATCGCCAGCCGGCTGGCCGACCCCGGCCTGAGCCGGCTCGAGGCCGAGTTCGTCGGCACCCTCGGCTCCGCCTTCACCGAGCTGGCGCCCGCGGCCGCCGGCGACCTCTACGTCGACGGCGCCTCGCGGCTGCTCTCCGAGGCGCACCTGCCCGACCTGCCGCGCGCCGACGAGTTGATGACGGCGCTGGAGCGCCGCGCCGACGTCCTCTCGATGCTGCGCTCCTCGCTCGACGAGCGCTCGGTCTACCTCTGGATCGGCGACGAGAACCCGCAGCCGCAGCTGCGCTCGGTCAGCGTCGTCGGCGCCAACTACGGCCTCGCCCACCGCAACCTCGGCGCCGTCGGCGTCGTCGGCCCGCGGCGGATGGACTACGCGACGGCGATCGCCTCGG
>CAZHLT010000030.1:0-3047 GCA_964533285.1 uncultured Conexibacteraceae bacterium
ACCGCGCCGCGCCAGGCGGCGATCGCCATCGGCACGAGGAGGAAGCCGAGCGCGGTCGCCAGCTGGACGAAGACGTTGCCGGCGGTCGTCAGCTCGTCCTCGCCGCTGCGGAAGAGGACGAGGCCGGGGATGCTGAGCAGGATCCCGGCGCCGAGCGCGAGGATCACCCCGAGCACGGCCGCCGCCGGGCCCCAGTTCGAATAGGGGAAGGAGCGGCGCGGCGCGCTCGTGACCGGCTCGACCTCGCTGCCAGCTAAGTTGGCGCTCATGTCGCCGGCAGTCTCACAGGTCTCCCGCTCGACCCGGACGCGGCTGCGCTTCCTCAAGCGGCTGGCGGTGGCGACGGTCGTCGTCGTCCTCGGGATGATCGCCCTCGCCCAGTTCACCGACCTCGAGAAGGTGGCGACCGGGATCCTCGCCTCGACCGCGGTGATCGGCCTGATCGTCGGCTTCGCCGCCCAGCACACGATCGGCAACCTCGTCGCCGGGATCCAGATCGCGGTCAGCCAGCCGTTCCGGATCGGCGACAAGATCAGCTACGAGGAAAACGAGGGCCGGGTCACCGACATCACCCTCTCCTACACCTACGTCGACCCCGGCGACGGCAGCTCGATCGTGATCCCCAACTCGCTGCTGCTCGAAGGCGTCGTCCACAACCGCTCGACCGGAGACACCCAGGCCTAGCCCCACCTCATGACCTTTGTAACCCTCTGGGTTACAAAGGTCATGAGGTCACGCCGGAAGTACCCTCTGGGCGATGACGCAGCGCACGCGTCGACGTCAGCGACGCCGGGGAGGGATCGGGGCCAAGCTGCTGCTGGCGCTGGTCGTCGTCCTGCTGCTCGCCGGCGTCGCCGCGATCGGCGTCACCTCCTGGGTGCTCGGGGTCGCTGCGGACGCGCCGCCGCTCTCCAGCTGCCGCCCGGTCGACCGCGGTGGCAACTCCACGATCTACGCCGCCGACGGCAGCAGGCTCGGCGTCATCGACTCCAGCGAAGCCCGCTCCCCGGTCTCGATCGAGCGCATCCCGCGCAGCCTGCAGCTGGCGACGGTGGCGATCGAGGACCAGCGCTTCTACCAGCACGCCGGCGTCGACGAGGAGGGGATCCTGCGCGCCGCCGTCGCCGACCTCGAAGCCGGCGAAGCGGTCGAGGGCGGCTCGACGATCACCCAGCAGCTGGTCCGCAACCTCTGCATCTCCAACCCCGAGCGCAACCTCGAACGCAAGATCGTCGAGGCGAAGCTGGCGGAAGAGTATTTCGACCGCCACTCGCGCCGCGAAATCCTCGGCTCCTACCTCAACATCGCCTCCTACGGGACGGTCGAGGGGGCGACCGCGGTCGGGGTCGGGGCGGCGTCGAAGATCTACTTCTCGCGGCCAGTCTGGAAGCTCGACCTGCCGCGGGCGGCGCTGCTGGCCGGGCTGCCGCAGGCGCCCTCCGAATACAACCCGATCCTCAACCCGGCGCTGGCCCGGGCGCGCCGCGACCAGGTCCTGCGGCAGATGCGCAAGCTCGGCTGGATCAGCCCCGAGCGGGCGCGGGCGGCGATCCGCAGCGGCCTGCGGCTCGACCTCTCCGACACCTTCTTCCGCCACCGCCAGCCCTACTTCTTCGACTACGTCCAGGACCAGCTGCTCGCGGAGTACGGGGTGAACACGGTGCGCCGCGGCGGCCTCGAAGTGGAGACGACGATCGACCCCGACCTGCAGCGGGTCGGCCTCGACGCGATCCGCACGACCCTCCCCTACGCGACCGACCCGGCGGCGGCGCTGGTCTCGATCGACCCCCGCAACGGCCACATCCGGGCGATGGTCTCCAGCACCCGCTACGCGCAGAGCCAGTTCAACCTCGCCGCCCAGGGCCACCGCCAGCCCGGCTCCACCTTCAAGGCCTTCGTGCTGACGACCGCGATCAAGCAGGGGATCGACCCCTACTCGACCTACTACACCTCGAAGCCGCTGGACCTCGACCTGCCGGAGTGGGGCCACTGGGAAGTCCACACCGCCGACGAGGGCTACCAGGGGACGGTCAACCTGCAGCAGGCGACGGTCACCTCCGACAACACCGTCTTCGCCCAGCTCGACCTCGACGTCGGCCCGCGGGCGGTGGCGCAGACGGCGAAGTCGATGGGGATCACGACCAAGCTCGACGGGATCCCGGCCGAGGGGATCGGCGGCCTGCGGCTCGGCGTCTCGCCGCTGGAGCTGACCGACGCCTACGCGACCCTGGCCAGCGGCGGCGTCCACCACCCGCCGGTCGCGATCACCAGGGTCACCTTCCCCGGCGGCCGCGACGACCGGCCGCAGGGCGCCGAAGCCGAGCGGGTGCTCTCGGCGCCGGTCGCCTGGGAGGTGACGCGGCTGCTGCACGACAACATCACCGAAGGGACCGGCACCGCCGCCTACACCGGCTGCCCCGGGCAGGCGGGCAAGACCGGCACCACCGACGAATACACCGACGCCTGGTTCGCCGGCTACCAGCCCAATCTGGCCACCGCGGTCTGGGTCGGCTACCCGGAATCGAACGACGTCTCGATGACCAGCGTCCACGGCATCACCGTCTTCGGCGGCACCTTCCCAGCCGAGATCTGGCACGCGCTCTACTCCGCAGGCGGCGTGCCCTGCGAGGAATTCAGCGAACCGGCGCAGAAGATCAGCTGGGCGCCCTACTACGGCGCCTTCACCCAGCCCAACCCGGCGGAAAAGCCGGGCCGCGGCAGCAGGGGCGGGGCCGAGGGGACCGGCGGCGCGGCGCCGCCGGGGACCGAAGCGGTCGGCGGCTACGACCCCAATGCCTACGCGCCCGGCGCCGGCCAGGAACCGGCGCCGCTGCCGTCGCCCGAACCGAAGCAGAGCGAACTCGGCGGCGGCGAAGCCGCGCCCGGCAGCGGGTAGGCGGCGATCGACGCCGGGCTCGCCTCCGCCCTCGCCGGGCCCGGGTTCACCGCCTCCCCCGGCGGCCCCGCCGGGGCGCCGGGGCTCGGCCGGTGCTCCGTCTGGGCGACGATCGTCCTCCTCGTCGCCGCCTTCGCGCTGACCCCGGTGC
>CAZHLT010000031.1:0-1724 GCA_964533285.1 uncultured Conexibacteraceae bacterium
AGGTCGAGCGCCGCCGCAGTCGCCGCCGCGATCCCACCCGGCTCCTTGACCGTCGCCGCCGACTTGACCAGCGGCGAGACGAACGGCAGGTGGTCGATCTCCTGCAGCGAGCCGGAGCCCCAGCGCAGCTCCGGCGCGCGGCCGCCGAGCACGCAGACCGGCGAGCCGTTGGCCTGGGCGCCGGCGATCGCGCTGAGCCCGTTGGTGACGCCCGGACCGGCGGTCAGGGCGGCGACGCCGACGCCGCGGGTCGCCTTCGCGATCCCCTCGGCGGCAAAGGCCGCGGTCTGCTCGTGGCGGACGTCGACGATCGCGATGCCCTCCTCGCGGCAGCCGTCGTAGATCGAGAAGAGGTGGTCGCCGGAGAGCGTGAAGAGGTGCTCCACCCCCCTCGACTTCAAGGCCCTCGCGACGATCCGCCCCCCATGCTCCTCCACGCCGAGCAGCCTAGATGATCGACCCCGCGACCGGGCACGCCCGGATGACGCACCCGGTGAGACCGCACTTAGGCCCGCTATGCGGGCATAAGTGCGGTCTCGCTTCGCATCCTGCCGTGGGATTCCGCATCCGCCGTGGAATTCGGCACCCCTGCCGTGGGATCGGTCGACTGGCGGGGGCGGGGTACCATCGCCTGGCCCGGGTGGCGAAACTGGTAAAAGCGGCGCCCTTAAAAGGCGCTGTCCCCTCGGGGGCTTGCGGGTTCGAGTCCCGCCCCGGGCATTCGCCCGCCGCCGCCGCAGCCTCCGGCTCCGCAACATAAAAATCCCTGCAACGGGTAGTAAAAGGGCACTAAATATCTGACCGGCGCAACTTCGCCGCTGTTACGGTGTCCTAAGTACCGAACCGCCTTCCCTGGTCACGCTTCCCCTTGGAGGAGAGCTTGGAGGCTTCAGCCCTAACTCACGCCAGTCGCCGCGGGCTCCTCGCCCGCCGTTCGCCACTGCTCAAGCTGCAGGGGGACGAGAAACTGATCGCGATGGCGCGCGCCGGCAACCCCGGCGCCTTCGAGACGATCGTCGACCGCTACCAGGGGCGGCTGCTCGGCTTCTGCCGCCAGATGCTGGGCTCGACCGAGGACGCCGAAGACGTCCTGCAGGAGGTCTTCGTCAACGCCTACCGGGCGATGCTGGCCGACGAGCGCGAGATCAACCTGCGTCCGTGGCTCTACCGGATCGCCCGCAACCGCTGCCTCAACCACCTGCGCAAACCGACCGCCGACGCGCAGGAATCGATGGACATGGTGCCCGCCGTCGAGGCCGCCTCGACCGCCGAGCGCGTCCACAACCGCGAGGAGTTCCGCCAGATCCTCAGCGACGTCAACAAGCTGCCGGAGACGCAGCGCTCGGCCCTCCTGCTGCGCGAGATGGACGCCCTCTCCTACGAGGAAATCGCCGCCGCGATGGACACCACGGTGCCCTCGGTCAAGTCGCTGCTGGTGCGGGCGCGGATCTCGCTCGCCGAGGCCAGCCAGGCGCGCCTGCTGACCTGCGCCGAGGTCCGGCTCGAGCTCTCCGAAGCGGCCGAGGGGCTGCGCAAGGTCTCCGCCCCGGTCCGCCGCCACGTCCGCGAGTGCGAGGAGTGCGCCGACTTCCGCTCCCAGATCCGCTCCAACGAGAAGGCTCTGGCGGCGCTGTTCCCGGTCGGGCCGCTGATCGCCTACAAGGGCTTCATCCTCTCCAAGCTGGGCTTCGGCGGCGGCGCCGCCGGCGCGGGTGCCGCGAGCG
>CAZHLT010000032.1:0-1468 GCA_964533285.1 uncultured Conexibacteraceae bacterium
AAGAAGATCTAGCGGCGGACCCGCTACGCTCCGCAACCCCTCATGGCGAAAAAAGTCCTCACCCTCATCAAGCTCCAGATCCAGGCGGGCAACGCCAATCCGGCGCCGCCGGTCGGCCCCGCGCTCGGTCAGCACGGCGTCAACATCATGGATTTCTGCAAAGCGTTCAACGCGCAGACCCAGGGCGAAGGCGGGACCATCATCCCGGTCGAGATCACGGTCTACGAGGACCGCTCGTTCACCTTCATCACCAAGACGCCGCCGGCCGCCGTCCTGATCAAGGAAGCGATCAAAATCCCGAAGGGCTCCGGCGAGCCCCACGTCAACAAAGTCGGGACGATCACCCAGGACCAGATCCGGGCGATCGCCGAACGCAAGATGCCCGACCTCAACGCCAACGACATCGACGCCGCCTCGAAGATCATCGCCGGCACCGCCCGCTCGATGGGCGTCGACGTCAAATAGGAGACTTCCCGTGGCCCACGGCAAGCGATACCGCGAGCAGTACGACAAGGTCGACCGCGACCGCGCCTACGCGCCCGCCGAAGCGATCGCCCTCGTCAAGCAGACCGCCAGCGCCAAGTTCGACGAGACCGTCGAGGTCCACGTCCTGCTCGGCGTCAACGTCCGCCACGCCGACGAGCAGCTGCGCGGCACCCTGGCGCTGCCGCACGGGCTCGGCAAAGACGTCAAGGTCGCCGTCTTCGCCCAGGGACAGCAGGCGCGCGACGCGGAGGCGGCCGGCGCCGACTTCGTCGGCGGCCAGGACCTGGTCGAGAAAGTCCAGGAGGGCTTCACCGACTTCGACGTCGCGATCTCGACCCCGGACATGATGAAAGCGGTCGGCCAGCTCGGCCGCGTGCTCGGCCCCCAGGGCAAGATGCCGAACCCGAAAGTCGGCACCGTCACCGACGACGTCGAGAAGGCCGTCACCGACTCCAAGGCCGGCAAAGTCGAATACCGCACCGACCGCCAGGCGATCGTCCACCTGGCGATCGGCAAGGCCAGCTTCGACGAGGGCAAGCTGCTCGACAACTACACCGCGGTCCTCGACGAGATCGTCCGCGCCAAGCCCTCCTCGGCGAAGGGCAAATACATCGTCTCCTGCACCCTCGCCAGCACGATGGGCCCCGGTGTCCGGGTCGACACGACCCGCTCCGCCGAGCGCGAGACGGTTGCCGCCCCCGCCGAGGCCGAGCCGGAGCCCGCCGCCGCCTGAATTTCTCTACACTGCGTCGCCGCTCACCCGAGACCACCGGCGGGGCCGAGTCCGTAAGCCCGGTGCAGGTAAGACGATGAACCGCGAAGAAAAGTCAGCAACCATCGAAGAGATCGCCGCCCAGATCGAGGCGTCTGAGGCGATCTTCGCTGTCGATTACCGCGGCATCAGCGTTCCCCAGGCGGCCGAGCTGCGCTCGAAGCTGCGCGAGGCCGACGCCAGCTTCCGCATCGTCAAGAACCGCCTGAC
>CAZHLT010000033.1:0-4779 GCA_964533285.1 uncultured Conexibacteraceae bacterium
GGTGGCGACCTCCGCGTCGGTCAGGCTTCGGCGGGCGTTCTTCGGTCCTTCGGGCAGGAGATCGTCGGCGGTGCAGAACACCGCAGTGAGCAGCAGGTCGAGGTCGGCGAGCATCGTGGCCCTCCTTCGGGTCGACGGGGCATAGACACCGCCGACTTCGCCTGCTGCCCTATTCCTCCTCGCTGAAGCCGTCTCCGCGCCCGAGGGGCGTGGAATCAATCATCTAGGCCGACCGACGAGTCGAGGACTTCGACCGCGTAGGGTTCCTCGGCGTGGAAGTCGCGCTGATGATCGAGGGGCAGGAGGACGTCACCTGGGACGACTGGCTGGCGCTCGCCTCGGCCTGCGAAACGCACGGGATCCGGACCCTGTTCCGCTCCGACCACTACCTCTCGGTCGCCGACCGCCGCGAGCGCGGCTCGCTCGACGCCTGGGCGACGATCGCGGCGCTGGCGGCGACGACGGTGAAGCTGCGGCTGGGGACGATGGTCTCGCCGGCGACCTTCCGCCACCCGGCGGTGCTGGCGAAGCTGGCGGTCAGCGCCGACCAGATCTCCGGCGGCCGGGTCGAATGCGGGATCGGCGCCGGCTGGTGGAAGACCGAGCACGAGCTCTACGGCTTCGAGCTGCCGCCGCTGGGGCCGCGGCTGGAGGCGCTGGAAGAGCAGATGCAGATCGTCCGCGGCCACTGGGGGCCGGGGCCGTTCAGCTTCGACGGCAGGTACTTCTCCGCCCGCGACCTCGACGCGCTGCCGAAGCCGGTGCAGCCGCGGCTGCCGCTGGTCCTCGGCGGCAGCGGCGGTCCGCGCAGCCTGCGGATGGCGGCGCGCTGGGCCGACGAGTACAACGTCGTGATGTCGACCGCGGCCGAGATCGCCGACCTGCGGGCGCGGCTCGACGCGGCCTGCGAAGCCGAGGACCGCGACCCGGCGACGCTGCCGCTCTCGATGATGACCGGCTGGCTGGTCGGCGCCGACGAGCCCGAACTGCGTCAGCGGGCCGAGCGGCTGGCGCGCTGGCGCGGCGAAAAGCACGACGGCCGCGCCTTCCTCGTCCGCGAGCGCCCGAGCACGATCAAGGGCACAACGGCGGAGGCGATCGAGCAGCTGGAGGCGCTGAAGGAGGCCGGCCTGGCGCGGCTGATGGCCCAGCACCTGCTGCACCGCGACCTCGACGCGGTCGAGCTGATCGGGCGCGAGATCGTCCCGGCGCTGGCCTGAGCGCGTTGTCGACTTTTCCCGCGCCATAGCCCGGAAAAGGTCGACATCGGCGACCCGGTTCGGGCGAGTGGATAGGATCGCCGCGTGACGACGAAGTACCTGCTCGACGAGTCGCGGATCCCGACCAGCTGGGTCAACCTGCTGCCCGATCTGCCCGGCGAGCCGCTGCCCCCGCTGAACCCGGGCACCGGGCAGCCGGCGGGGCCCGAGGACCTGACGCCGATCTTCCCGATGGGGCTGATCGAGCAGGAGGTCTCGGCGGCGCCGGAGGTCGAGATCCCCGAGGAGGTGCGCGAGATCTACAAGCTGTGGCGGCCGACGCCGCTGATCCGCGCCCGCCGCCTCGAGCGCGAGCTCGATACCCCGGCTCACATCTACTACAAGTACGAGGGGGTCTCGCCGGCCGGCTCGCACAAGCCGAACTCGGCTGTCGCCCAGGCCTTCTACAACAAGCAGGCCGGGATCGAGAAGCTGGTGACCGAGACCGGCGCCGGCCAGTGGGGCTCGGCGCTCTCGCTCGCCTGCCGGCTCTTCGACATGGAGTGCGAGGTCTTCATGGTCGGCGTCTCCTACGACCAGAAGCCCTACCGGCGGGCGATGATCGAGACCTGGGGCGGCAGCGTCCACCGCAGCCCGACCGACCTGACCGAGGCCGGCCGCTCGCAGGCCTCGCACCCGAGCGGCAGCCTCGGGATCGCGATCTCCGAGGCGGTCGAGGTGGCGGCCAAAAGCGAGGACGCCAACTACGCGCTCGGCTCGGTCCTCAACCACGTCTGCCTGCACCAGACGGTGATCGGCCAGGAGGCGATCGCGGCGCTGGAGGACGCCGGCGAGTACCCCGACGTCGTCGTCGGCTGCGTCGGCGGCGGCTCCAACTTCGCCGGCCTCGTCTACCCCTTCGTCCGCGCCAACATCCGCGAGGGCAGGCAGACCCGCTTCCTCGGCGCCGAGCCGGCCGCCTGCCCGACGCTGACCCGCGGCACCTACGCCTACGACTTCGGCGACACGGTCGGGATGACGCCGCTGATGCCGATGTACACGCTCGGCCACGACTTCGTGCCGCCGCCGGTCCACGCCGGCGGCCTCCGCTACCACGGCGACGCGCCCAGCCTCTGCGCCCTGGTCAAGGCGGGGATGGTCGAGGCGACCGCGGTCAAGCAGACCGAGGCGTTTGCCGCCGCGGTCCGCTTCGCCAGCTGCGAGGGGATCATCCCCGGGCCCGAGCCGGCGCACGCGATCAAGGCGACGATCGACGAGGCGCTGGCCGCCAAGGAGGCGGGGGAGGAGCGGGTGATCCTGCTCGGCCTCTCCGGCCACGGCCACTTCGACATGGCCGCCTACGCCGCCTACCACGCCGGTGAGCTCGAGGACCTCGAGTTCTCCGAGGCGGAGATGGAGGAGGCGCTGGCGCGCCTGCCGGAGGCGCCGAGCATCGCATGAGCCGTCCCGTCCTGATCGCCTACGACGGCTCCGACCACGCCAAGGCGGCGGTGGTCGAGGCGGGGCGGCAATTGGAGGCGGGGCGCAAGGCGATCCTCCTCACCGTGACCGAGCCGATGGAGGGGGTGCCGTTCCTCGGCGCCGCCGGCGTCCCGGTCGACGCCGACTCGGTCGAGGCGCTGTTCTCCGCCGCCCGCGCCGGCGCCGAGAAGACCGCCGAGGAGGGCTGCGCGCTGGCCCGCGAGGCGGGGCTCGACCCGCAGCCGCTGGTCGCCACCGGCGGCCCGGTCTGGAACCAGATCGTCGCTGTCGCCGACGAGCAGGACGCCGACCTGATCGTGATCGGCTCGCGCGGCCTCTCCGGCCTCAAGTACGCAGTGCTCGGCAGCGTGGCCGCTGCGGTAGCGCAGCACAGCAAGCGCACCGTGATGATCTCCCACGCCTAGCTCCGAAGCGGTCGAAAACGCACTTGTTCCCGCTATGCGGGTAAAAGTGCGTTCTCAGCGCCGGGTGTGCGATTCGAGCCAGTCGAAGGCGCGTTCGTTGCGCAGCTGCGGCGCCATCGGCTCGCAGTGGAACTCGCCGCCCTGGCCGACCGGGAACTCGATCAGCTTCTTCGGCGCCGTCAGCCATTTGTGGACGGTCTTCGGCTGGCCGGGGAAGAACTGCTCGAGGGCGGGGGAGAGGACCGCGGTCGGGGTGGTGATCCGGCGCACCGTCTCGCGGTCCATCTTGAACTGCTCGGCCAGTTTCATCTTTTCGTAGCCGCCGCCGTTGCCGTAGATCTCGCTGCGCTTGGCGATCCCGAAGCGGCCGGCTTCGTTGAGGTATTTCGGCAGCGCGTCCCAGACGTGGTCGGCGGCGACCCGGTCACCGGCGTCGAACGGTTCCCAGAACTCCTTCGGCAGGCCGCCCTTGCCGCGCCAGCTGACGAAGCAGTCGTGGACGCCGGGGTCGGTGACGAGGCCGGCGAGGCGGTGCTCGCCGGCGGCGGCGCGGGCGGTCAGGTAGCCGCCGAAGCTCTGGCCGATCAGGCAGATCCGCCGCTTCGCGACCCGCGGGTGCTGGCGCAGGAAGTCGACGACCGCGGTGATCACCGTCCCCCACTCGGGGACGAAGGGCATGTTGCGGAGGAAGAGGTTGCCGCCCTGGCCGGGGCCTTCGAAGATCAGCGCGTTCCAGCCGCGTTCGAGCGCGGCACCGCCGCCGTAGACCCACATGTCGATGTTCTGCGCGTCGGAGCCGGTGTTGAGGATCACCGTCGGCCGCTTCGCCCTGCCGCCGGGGCCGAGGAACCAGCCGGGCAGCTTGCCGCCGCGGTAGGGGATCCGCACCGCCTCGAACTTCGGCTCGAACAGCGCCCCGGCGCTGGCCCAGGCGGCCTCCATCTCGCGGTAGAGGGCGCCCTCGTGTACGCGCGTTGGGGCTTTCGAAGCGAGGACGAAGAAGAGCGCCTGGTCGAGGTACATCGCCGCTCGCAGGTAGCAGCCGCGGGCGCTCTCGCGGCGGCCGGCCTTGCGCTCGCGGTCGCCGCGGCGGCGGATCTCGCGGCCGAGCTTCTGGAACTCCTCGAAGGTCGCGCGATAGGTGTCGTGCTTGGCGTGGATGCGGTCGAAGGTGGCGAGCACCTCGCCGGTCTCCGAGGCGCCGTAGGCGGAGGCGCTGAGCGCGAACAGCATCTGGAAGTTGAGCCCCGGTTCCTCGAAGAAGGTCGCCGCCGGCAGCTTCTTCGTCTGCCTGGCGTCGCCCGGCGCGGTGGCGAGGGCGTCGGGGACGCGGGCCAGGGCGCCGGCCGCGCCGGCGGCGAGGGCGCCGGCGAGCAGGCCGCGGCGGCTGAGCGCAGACTGGGACTCGGGGGGGTTGGCAAGCGACACGGGCCGGATGATCGCGGCGCCGGCGGACGCGATGGGGGCGGCTCGGCGGATGGTCGAGGGACCGAGCGCGGGCCGGGGGAGGGTGCTCGCCACCCTTCGTGGGCAGGTGGGGCGGCGAGCACCCTCCCCTCCCGGGTCCAGGCATGCGGATCGTTCCTCTTCTCTCGGCGCTCGCGATATTGACCACACCAGGGGCTGGTCAATTTCGCCAGCGCTTCCGACGGCCCGCCCGCTAGCCGACGTGG